>JASHOJ010000240.1 GCA_030041155.1 Candidatus Binataceae bacterium
TGCGATCTTCTGTTCGATTAGAATTTGAGCCAATTCATCCTCGACCTCGCGCCTGAGGCCGAGCTCATCGACCTTTCTTTCGAGCAGTTCCAACCCTGGATTTTTGGTGCTCATCTTGGGCCTCCTTCAATCTTACCCGCATCAGCGCGAGCACATTAGAAGGCGTCTCAGTGGGTTTTTTAACGTACCCGCCGAGCAACACCGCGCGCTGTCCCGGCAGGAAACCGTAATATATCCTGACCGTGGTTCCCCGAAGCTCAAACAGTCCGCTGCCCAGCGATTTCGAGCGCGTCCACTGACAGCGCGAAAGCTTAGCAGATAGACGCGGGGTGTTTGCACCCCGAGCCGGGGAGATTTGGATTTCCGGCAGCCTAGGACCCTCACCCGGCGGCGCTGCACGCCGACCTCTCCCCACCATCGGGAGAGAGGTTCAGACTGCGCGAGGGTTCCAGGCTTCCGCATTGTGCCTTCAGCGATCGGTAACCGCGAAGCCGTTCACCACTTCGGCGGCGGCGGTGATAGCGTCAGGGGTAGTGTATGTTGCCGATACGATAGTCGCGCCAGCGACTCCGGCGGGAGCCGGAGCCGTCGCGATAATCCGCCTCTCCGGACCGATGGCGCTGCAGATCGTACGGACTATCTGGCGTCCGCTCCGGCCACGCGTCGAGCTGCGCCCGCACGAACTCGTCCTCGGCGTCGTGAACGACCCGGAAACCGGCGCCAATCTGGACCAGGCGATGGCGGTCGTGTTTCCCGCTCCCGATTCATTCACCGGAGAAGATGTTACCGAGCTGCACTGCCATGGCGGCCGCTATATCGTTCGCAGAATCTTGTCAGTTGCGGTTTCGCACGGCGCCAGGATGGCCGAACCCGGAGAATTTTCGCGCCGCGCGTTCCTGAACGGCAAGATCGACCTTGCGGAGGCCGAGGCGATCGCGGATCTGGTTGCCGCACGCGGCGAAGCGGCGCTTGCGCAGGCATTGGCGAATCTCTCCGGCGATCTTTCCAAATCCGTCAACGATCTGAGAGCGAAAGTGATCGCGATACGAGCGCATCTGGAGGCTGAAATCGATTTCGCCGATGAAGATATCGCACTACCGTCGCGCCATCAGATGGCCGATGAGATCGAGCGTCTGATCGGCGACGTTGCGCGCCTGCACGACAGCTTTACGCGTGGCCGTCTTGCACGCGAGGGTGTACGAGTTGCGATTATCGGCAAGCCGAACGTCGGTAAATCGAGTCTGATGAATGCGCTACTCGGCGTTGACCGCGCGATCGTCACCGCGATTCCTGGCACCACTCGCGACACGATCGAAGATACAATCGAGCTTGGCGGATATCCGATTATCCTTGCGGATACAGCGGGAATTCGCGCGAGCGGCGACGAAATCGAGCGCATGGGTATCGCGCGAACGTGGAAGTCGGCCGCCGACGCGGACCTTATCCTCGCCACCTTCGATTCGTCGGTGCCGCTCGACAACGAGGATCTCGCCGCGATGCAAGTTTGCATCGGAGCCAATATAAGACCTCTTACAGTAGCGGTCCTCAACAAGTCCGACCTCCCTCAGACGATCGATGCGGCCGCGATTAGAAACGCCGGTATCACAGCCGCGGTCATCTCCGTGTCAGCGCTCACCGGCGACGGAATCGGCGCGCTCAGGACCGAGCTTGCGGCGGCGGTCGATTCGATAGTCGGCGAGGCAGACGGCGCGGGCGAAAGAATCGCGATCTCCCGCGAGCGCCATCGCGACGATCTGGCGGCGGCGCTTAAGGCGCTTAAGCTGGCGCATCGGAGCGCGATCTCGATGATGCCGCCGGAGATCGTCGCGGTCGATATCGGCGGAGCTGCCGACGCGCTCGGGCGAATAACCGGCGAAGTGACGGGAGAAGACGTGCTGGACGCGGTTTTCCGGGAGTTCTGCATCGGCAAGTGACTATTAGTCAGTCACAATTGACTATTTGTTAACAGCGCTGGGGCCGAATCGGCGCGCGGCCGCTCCGATCTCATGGCCTGGTGCTTTGCCTGCACCTATCGCGCGCGCAATAATCGCTGCGACTTGCGATGAAATACGACGTTATCGTGGTGGGCGCCGGCCATGCCGGTATCGAGGCCGCTCTGGCCGCGTCGCGGATGGGCGCGCGGACCCTGATGCTCACGCTCAATCTCGACCATATCGGCCAGATGTCGTGTAATCCGGCGATTGGCGGAATTGGCAAGGGCCATCTGGTGCGCGAGATCGACGCGCTAGGCGGAGAGATGGGCGTCGCGATCGACGCGACCGGAATCCAGTTCCGCTTCCTCAATACGCGCAAGGGCCCGGCGGTCAGAGCGCGGCGCGCGCAGGCGGACAAGGCCGCGTATCGCGCGCGCAGCAAGCGCGTCCTCGAAGCGGCGCCGAATCTGGCGGTGAGGCAGGCGAGTATTGAGCGCCTGATCGTCGAGGATGGCGCGGTGCGCGGCGTCGAATCGCAAATCGGCGAGGTGTTCGAGGCGGCGGCAACGATCCTCACCACCGGCACCTTCCTCAAGGGGCTGGTGCATATCGGGCTTAAGAATTACAACGCGGGACGCGCTGGCGACTTCGCCGCGATGGGCCTGTCCGAGGACTTGGCGCGCCATGGGTTTCGAATCGGGCGGCTCAAGACTGGGACCTGCCCGCGCTTGGACGGCAGGACGATCGATTACTCGGCGCTGGAAGTTCAGCCGGGCGACGAACCGCCCCCGCCGTTCTCGTTTCACACGAAACATATCGAGCAGCCGCAGGTGCCGTGTCATCTGACCTACACCAGCGCGCGCACCCACGAGATTATCCGCGCCGGGATCGATCGATCGCCGATGTACTCGGGTGTGATCCAGAGCTGCGGTCCGCGCTACTGCCCCTCGGTCGAGGACAAGGTGATGCGCTTTCGCGACAAGCCGCGGCATCAGATTTTCCTCGAACCCGAAGGGCGCGACACGGTCGAGGTGTATCCGAATGGGCTCTCGACCAGCCTGCCG
>JASHOJ010000241.1 GCA_030041155.1 Candidatus Binataceae bacterium
AAAAGCGCGCACCGGCAAACTGATCAAGGACATGTCGTAGAGGTCGGATATGGGCGATGAAAAAGATCGGTTGGGCGACAAACTTCGCGATATGGAAGCGGGCAGAGAGGCTGAATGGGCGCACAAGCGCGATCAGGAAATTCTCGCGAAACTAAAGTCCAAGCTGTCCGCGGATTCGAAATGTCCCACCTGCAATCAGCAGCTTCGCGAGCGCCCGGACTCGTCGGTCAGGATGCTTGCGTGTCCCAATGGGCACGGGGCATGGCTTGATGCCGAGACGATGAAGCAGCTGTTGCAGAAGAAGTGACTCCGTGTTTCGTAATTCTTCGCTGTAGCTCGCTCAAACCTATAAATAAGGTCGACTTATGTTATCGATGCTGTTCGATCAGTACTGTTTCTTGACAGTTGAATAGGCTCAATCTAATTCAAGAGTTGGTGATATCTCATGTATCTGCACTTCGGGGTAACGCTTGCTCTAACGGTGATCGGCATCGGATTTGTGGCGCTGATGTTCGGTTTGCAGAAGCTGCTGGCGCCGAATAATCCCTACCCCCGTAAGCTAATTCCGTATGAGTGCGGTGAGCCGCCGACCGGACGGGCTTGGATTAATTTCAACGTCCGCTTCTACCTGATTGCGCTAATATTCGTCGTATTTGAGGTGGAGGTAGCCTTCGTATACCCTATAGCCGTAGTTTACTTGGACTGGGTGCGCCATGGTGCGCGTTTGGCGGCGCTCTCGGAAATTCTGGTTTTCCTGTTTATCCTGTTCATCGGTTTGGTTTACGTGTGGGTGAAGCACGATCTCGAATGGATCAAGAAGATTCCCGAGTAGAGGCTGGCGCACGGAAGATCTATGTCGTTGTTGAATACCCTGCCGGATTATGTGCTCACGACCAAAACCGATGAGTTGCTCAACTGGATGCGCAAATCCAGCCTCTGGTACATGCTCTTTGGCCTGGCTTGTTGCGCAATCGAGCTGATGCACACCGGCGGCCCACGCGCCGACATCGAGAGATTCGGCGCAACTCCGCGAGCCTCGGCGCGGCAATCTGATCTGATGATCGTGGCCGGAACCCTGACCCTGAAGATGGCTCTCAGAACCCGGCTCCTCTATGACCAAATGCCGGATCCGAAATACGTCATCTCGATGGGTTCGTGCGCGAGCTGTGGGGGGCTGTTTCAATTGGCGTACTCAGTTTGCGACGGCGTGGACAAGATCCTGCCAGTCGACGTTTATGTTCCAGGCTGTCCTCCCCGCCCCGAGGCGCTTACCGAGGGCCTGCTCAAGCTGCAGGAGAAGATAATGTCCGAGCGCTGGCTGACGCATCAAAACGGCAGCCGCGAGCAAGTGACCGTGGCCTGAGGATGGAAGCGCTCGCGATATATCAGCGGCTAAAAGATCAATTCGGCGACCAAATTCTGGAGATCGTTGATCGTAAAACCGATCCGTACTGCGTCATCGCGCCAGACGCTGTTGTCGAAGTCGCCCGCTTCATGCGCGACGATCCTGAAATCGCGATGGATTGCCTGTCCAATCAGAGCGGCGTCGATTACAAGGACCGGATGGAGGTCGTTTACCATCTGTTTTCCTACGCCAAGCGGCATGGTGCGGTGCTGAAGGTGAAACTTCCCCGGGAAAACCCGGCGGTTGAAACGGTCGAGAAACTATGGAGCTCGGCCAACTGGATGGAACGCGAGATCTTCGATCTGATCGGCGTCAACTTCACGGGCCACAGCGATCTCCGGCGCATCCTGCTGCCGGAGGACTGGGTTGGACATCCACTGCGCAAGGATTTCGTCGAACCGCTCGAGTATCACGGCATCTCGACCGTGCGTGAGAGTCCGATCATTAGACTGGAATCGAAGAGAAAATGAATACGCTGCATACCGAAGAGATGACGCTTAACATGGGGCCGCAGCATCCCTCGACCCATGGCGTTCTTCGTTTCGTTGTGCGCGCCGACGGCGAGATTATGCGCGAGGCGGTCCCAGACGTCGGATATCTGCATCGCTCAATCGAAAAGATCGCGGAAAAAGTCGGATATCACGGATTCATGCCCTATACCGATCGCGTGGATTACGTTTGCGCGATGTTTACTAACCAGGGTTGGGCCTCCGCATGCGAGAAGCTCGCCGGAATAGAGGTTCCAAAGCGAGGCGAGTATTGCCGGGTGATAGCCGCCGAGTTCAACCGTCTCGCGTCGCATCTCCTTTCAGTGGGAACGATGGCGATGGATATCGGAGCGATGACCCCGTTTACCCATGCTTTGCGCGAGCGCGAGATGATCAACGATCTTATCGAGGAGTTGTGCGGCGCCCGGCTTACTTTCAACTACATGCGGATCGGCGGAGTCGCATTCGACTTGCCGCCCGGTTGGCGGGAAAAAGCGCTCGCCTATCTCGATCACTTTGAGCCGATATTCGACGAATACAACGCGCTCATCTCGTACAACAAGATCTATATCGAGCGGCTGGCGAATGTTGGCGTGATCTCTGCCGCCGACGCGATCAACTACAACCTGGTCGGTCCGAACCTGCGCGCCTGCGGTATCAAATGGGACATCCGCAAGGATGTTCCATACTCCGTCTATCGCGATTTCGATTTCGACGTCCCGGTCGGGGAGGGCAGATGGGGCAAGCTTGGCGATGCGATGGACCGGTACATGGTTCGGATCCGCGAGCTGGCCGAATCCGCCAGGATTCTAAGGCAGGCGCTGACGCGCATTCCTTCCGGTCCGGTGCTCGCTAAGGTGCCGCGCAATTTCAAGCCGCCCGCAGGCGAATGCCAGGTTCGCATCGAATCCGCTCGCGGCGACATGGGTTGGTACGTGGTTAGCGACGGCACCGCCTATCCGTGGCGGGTGCATGTTCGGACCGGCTCGTTCGCCGCGATGGGCATCATGCAGAAACTCAGCCGGGGCTTGATGATCGCCGATCTGGTGACAATCATCGCAAGCCTCGACGTTATCGCGCCAGAGATTGATCGCTAGGGACCGCATGCAGACGCTGGTCCAATACCTCATCTCATCGGGCATCTTCGGGCGTCACGCACCTTACGAGCTGGTCGCAGCCATTACTGTGATCGTGATGAGCGCGGCTGTGTTTCTTGGCGTCGCGTTCCCTTTCGCGGGGATGGTGAGCTGGGTGGAGCGACGCGTATGGGCGCGCATCCAGTCGCGAGTTGGGCCCAACCGTGTCGGGCCCAACGGTTTCCTGCAGTGGCTGGCCGATGGCGTGAAGCACGTCTGCAAGGAAGACATCGTTCCCGATGAAGCCGATCCGACACTTTTCAAACTCGCGCCGTATCTGGTCGTGCTGGCGTTCGTGCTGCCGTGGGCGGTGATGCCGTTTTCCTCGTCGCTGATTCTTGCTGACCTTAACGTCGGGATTTTGTACATGACCGCGGTGACGGCGCTCACCGTGGTGGGCGTCTTGATGGCGGGGTGGTCTTCGAATGACAAATGGTCGCTGATAGGCGGGATCCGATCGGCGGCGCAAATCGTGAGTTACGAAATTCCCGCCGGCCTTTCAATATTTCCAGTTGTATTGATGACCGGAACTCTGTCGATGCAGGGGATTATCAGGGCACAGGGATGGGCGCCGCAGCACTGGTTTCTCTTTGCGAATCCGTTCACGATGATCGCAGCGATAATTCTCTTCATCTCGGCCCTGGCGGAAGGAAATCGCACGCCCTTCGACTTGCCGGAAGCCGAATCAGAACTGGTTGCGGGCTTTGCCACGGAATACAGCGGAATGCGCTACCTTTTTTTCTTCATGGCCGAGTGGGGAAACCTGTTCATTATCGGCGCGATTATCACGACCTTGTTCCTCGGGGGATGGCAGTTTCCACACGTAACCCGCAACGTCGTGGTGATGAACGTTCTTCAGCTCATCACGTTCAACGTAAAGGTGCTGTTCCTGGTTTTTGTTTCCATGTGGATTCGCGGGACGCTGCCGCGGGTGCGAATCGATCAGCTCATGTCACTGTGCTGGAAGTATTTTGTTCCAATATCGTTTCTCGACATGGTCGGAACGGCGATTTGGGTTGCGATCTGGCCAAACGGCAATGAATGGTCCGGATACGTGATGTTCGCGGCGGGAATCGTGGTTGGCGTTATCTTCGTGCAGCGGGTGATTTATTACTTGAGGCGTTCGAGGATGGAGCTCTATTTTCGTCCGACGATCTGACGCGATCGGGTGAAGGTCTAAGGCGCAGCCTTAGAGAACAAGTATGACCGCAATCGGTTCTTACTTTCGGAACATAAAAGACGCGGTCACCACGATCTTCGAGGGCATGGCCGTTACCGCCTCGCATTTCGTGCGCAGACCCTACACCGTACAATACCCGGATCGCACCCCGATGCGTGTGCAGGACACGCTGCCGATCCGCTATCGAGGGATATTGGAAGTCGACCTGGAGATTTGTACCGGATGTCTCGCCTGCGAGCGCGCTTGTCCGATCGATTGCATCGTGATGGTGGCGGAGAAGGACCCTGCAACCCGAGCAATCACAATCTCTCAATTCGATATCGATATCGCCAAGTGCATGTTCTGCGGCTTATGCAGCGAACCTTGCCCGACCGGCTCGATTCATCATACGACCGAGTTCGAGGGAGCGGACTTCTCGCTGGAGAGTCTGATCAAGCGATTCGTGAAAGAACCAATTCCCGCATACAAGGCAAAGAAGGGACCGGAGACCGATCCGCGAATCGCGCCCATTTTGGATCGCGGGATGCATTTTCTTGATGAATGGGCGCAGCCGGGAGGCGAAAAATCCGGCTCCACTACCTAGCATCAAGGAACCGAGATCGGCGGCGACAGGAATCAGCAGAGCAATAGAGGACCGCGCGAAAGATGCTGCAAGCAATCGTTTTCTATGCTCTGTCGGTGCTTACCATCGGATCGGCGTGCATCGTCGCCTTCTCACGAAATATCGTTTACTCCACCTTCGCGCTTCTGGGCGCGTTCATGGGAGTGGTAGGCATTTACGTATTGCTGGCGGCGGATTTTGTCGCGATGGTGCAGTTGCTGGTGTATGTCGGCGGAATCCTGGTGCTCACTATTTTCGCCGTGATGCTGACCCAAGGGATTGGTGATGTGGCGATCTCCAATCGCGCGGTCGGCCTGGTTCCCGCTGTTGTTACCGCTGTAATTGCCACCGGCGTAATGATCTACGCTGTACTGCATACCCATTGGCATGTCGCGGCGACGGCTCCGATAGCTCCGACAACCTACGGAATCGGCAACGCTCTGCTAGGCAGGTTCATGTTACCGTTCGAAGTCGCGTCATTGGTTCTACTGTCGGCGCTGGTCGGGGCAGTGGTGATTTCGCGGCACGAGGCGCGGGAATAGCAGGGATTGATAGAGGGAGGGGCGATGAGCGGCGCAATCGGCCTCGATCATTTTCTGATCTTAAGTCTGATTGTCTTTGCTCTCGGGATGTTCTGTGTCCTTACCCGCCGCAACGCGATCGGCATCCTCATGGGCGTCGAGCTGATCCTCAACTCGGCCAATATCAACTATCTCGCGTTTGCTTTCTATGGTGGTGGCCGGTATGACGGCCAGATTTTCGCGATTTTTGTCATCATGCTCGCGGCCGCCGAGGCGGTAATCGGTCTCGCGGTTGTTCTGGCGATCTACCAGAACTTCAGGACTATCGATGTCGGCGCGACCGAAAGCCTCCGTGGCTAACGCGCCGTCGCGTTATCGCGGATCTTCGTCGCGAATGATGACGCGTTCTCCATATATCTCCGGATCGGGGTTTCGACTTATAGCAGACGCGAGTTTGGCGCGAGCGGAAGCTTAGACGTGGTGGTGCGCTAGAGCTTTGTCCGACAGGTGCTTCTGAAGAAGTTTTAACCTAATGGATCATCCAGTCAGCATAACCGCGGCTCGTTACATAGTCGTGCTGCCGTTAATTGGCGCCGCGATCCTGCTCATCGGTGGAGCATGGCTGCAGAAAACATTCGGCAAGCGCGCTATCACCGCGATTGGATGCGGCGTCGTCATTCTTTCCTTCGTTATCACGCTACGGGTGTTTTTTGTGATGTTAGCGCTGCCGGCAGGTTCGCGATTCATGCTCGACAGCCTTTGGCAATGGATCCACGTCGGTGAACTGAAACTCGAGGTTGCGTTCTGGGTCGACCCGCTGTCAATCATCATGACCCTGATAGTCACCGGTATCGGCGGACTGATTCACATTTATTCCGTCGGCTACATGCGCGAAGACGACGCGTACTGGCGTTTCTTCGGATGGCTGAACCTATTCACCTTCGCGATGCTGGTGCTGGTGCTCGCCGATAATCTGTGGCTGATGTTCGTTGGGTGGGAAGGAGTAGGACTTTGTTCTTTTGCGCTGATCGGGTTCTGGTACAAGATTCAGGCAAATACGACCGCCGGCAACAAGGCCTTTATCGTTAACCGGATCGGCGATCTCGCGTTCGTCATCGCGCTTTTCAGTCTCTGGGGCGCGCTCGGAAAGGTTGGACACGCGACCATGGTCACCAGAGAGGTCGCGCAATACGCGCCTTTGCTGGCCGGCCTGCCAGGATACCTCGGCATGACCATGGTGACGTTCGTCACTCTTTTCCTGTTCGCTGGCGCAACCGGCAAATCCGCGCAAATTCCTCTCTATGTCTGGCTGCCGGATGCGATGGCTGGTCCTACTCCGGTCAGCGCGCTGATCCATGCCGCGACGATGGTCACCGCGGGCATCTACATGGTCGCAAGGCTGAATTTTCTGTTCGTGATGTCGCCGGTGACTATGACGGTTGTGGCGGTAATCGGCGGACTAACGGCATTGTTCGCCGCCACCATCGGCATCGCGCAGAACGATATCAAGAAGGTGCTCGCTTACTCGACGATCTCGCAGCTCGGTTACATGTTTGCCGCGGTTGGCGTCGGCGCGTTTACTGCGGGCGTTTTCCATCTGATGACGCATGCTTTTTTCAAGGCATGTCTGTTTCTGGGTGCCGGCGCGGTGATTCATGCGATGGGCGGCGAGCAGGACATGCGGAAGATGGGCG
>JASHOJ010000030.1 GCA_030041155.1 Candidatus Binataceae bacterium
GCAAGCTTTTCTCGCTCGCGTGAGTCGGGCAGCATAGGCATTCCCGATGCAGGAGAGTCTATTGGGGTTGCGGAAGGGGCAAAGGACGGAGCCGAAAAATTGGCAAAGAACCTGGTAATCGTTGAATCACCCGCAAAAGCCAAGACCATCAAGCGGTATCTGGGAGCCGCTTACGAGGTGACGCCGTCGGTCGGCCATGTGGTTGACCTGCCCAAGAGCACGCTCGGTGTGGATTTGGAGCATGATTTCAAGCCCGAATACAGCGTAATCCCCGGCAAGGCCAAAGTAATAGAAGGGATCAAGAAGTCCGCGCACGGCAAGGAAAACATCTATCTTGCGACCGACCCCGACCGTGAGGGCGAGGCGATCGCATGGCACATTCGCGATCGGCTCGGCAAAGGGATGAACGGCAAGGTGCGCCGCGTCCTCCTGCACGAAATTACGGCGAATGCGGTCAAGGCGGCTATCGCGAATCCGGGAGATCTGGACGAAAACCTCTATGATGCCCAGCAGGCACGGCGGGTGCTCGACCGCCTAGTCGGCTATCAGATAAGCCCGCTTCTTTGGGACAAGGTTAAGCGCGGGATAAGCGCCGGCCGGGTGCAATCGCCCGCTCTCAGGATAATCGTCGAACGCGAGCGCGAGCGCGAGGCGTTTCGCGCCGAGGAATACTGGACACTGGACGCGCGCCTAGAAGCGGCCGAGCTGCCGCCGTTCAGCGCTCGGATTTATAGCTGGAAAGACCAGCGTATCGACAACAAGGCGACCAAGCTTTCCAAGCCGGTTGCCGACGAGATCATCGCCGCGGTCAAGGATGCGCCCTTCGTCGTGCGCTCGATCGAGCGCAAGGAGGTGCGCCGAACTCCCGCGCCGCCGTTTATCACGTCGCGCCTGCAGCAGGAGGCCTCGCGCAAGCTTCACTTCTCGCCCAAGCGCACGATGCAGATCGCGCAGCGGCTGTATGAAGGCGTGGAGCTTGGAGCCGACGGCGCAATCGGCCTTATCACTTATATGCGCACCGACTCGGTCCGGGTCTCCGATCAGGCGCTGGACTCCGCGCGCGCTCATATAGCGGAGCGTTACGGCAGGGAGTATCTGCCGGATCGGGCGATTCGGTACCGCACCAGCAAGGCCGCGCAGGACGCGCATGAGGCTATTCGCCCGACCGCGGTCGAGCGCGAGCCGGAATCGATCCGCCAGTACCTGGAGAAACCGGCCTACGATCTTTACAAGCTCATCTACGACCGCTTCGTCTCGAGCCAGATGAATCCGGCGGTGTACGACCGCACTTCAGTGGATATCGACGCTAAAGACGCCGTATTCCGCGCAACCGGACAGGTGATGAAGTTCGACGGCTTCATGCGCGTGTACCTGGAGGGTCAGGACGAAGCCGACGATGAAGAAGCCGCGACCACCCTGCCGCAGATGAGCGAGGGCGAACGGCTGTCGCTGCAGGAGCTTGTGCCCGAGCAGCATTTCACTCAGCCGCCGCCTCGATTCACGCAAGCCACGCTTATTAAGGAGCTGGAAGAAAAAGGCATCGGACGTCCATCCACCTACGCCACGATCATGACCAGCCTGCTCAATCAGAACTACGTCGAGGAAGATGAGAGCAAGCGCCTGCGCCCGACCTCGCTTGGCCGCACGGTCTCCGACCTGCTGGTCGCGGCGTTTCCGGACATCATCGAGGTCGGCTTCACCGCCGCGATGGAAGAAGACCTGGACAAGGTCGAAGAGGGCCGCGAGAACTGGGTCAAGACCTTGCACCGCTTTTACGGCCCATTCAAAAAACGGCTCGGCGAAGCGAAAAAGAAGATGCCGGAGGTCAAGCACAAAGGCCTTCCCACCGATATCAAATGCGACCTCGACGGCGGCGAGATGGTCATCAAATGGGGCCGCAACGGCGAGTTCCTGGCCTGCTCAAATTATCCTTCGTGCAAGAACACCAAGGAATTTTCACGCGACGAACAGGGCGGCATTCACGTCCGCGAATCGGCGCCGGTATCGGCCAGCGACGAAGTTTGTGATAAGTGCGGCCGTCCGATGGTGCGCAAACGCTCGCGGTTTGGCGAGTTTCTGGGATGCACCGGCTATCCGGAGTGCGACGGTATCAAGCGAATTCAGGCACCGCCGGTCAAAACCGGGGTCAAATGCCCGCAATGCAAGGAAGGCGAGATCCTTGAGCGCCGCAGCCGCCGCGGAAAGCTCTTCTATGGATGCGGCCGTTACCCGAAGTGCAAATTCGCCGCATGGGACAAAGTCGTACCGCATCCGTGCCCCTCGTGCGGCGCCGCTTACCTGCTCGAAAAGGTGAGCAAGCGCGAAGGCGTGGTATGGAAATGCGCGAACGCGGAATGCGGCTACAAGGCTCCTGCGCCGGCTGAGAATGGAACCGCACCCAAGGGATCGGCATCGCCCTCGGCGCCCGCCCAGCCCTCCGCCTGAAGTCGTTTTTTCCTTCATTAAGCAAACTTCCAAAGTTTGAAGGAAAATTCCTTGTAACAGAAGGAATCTTCCTTGAATCCGTGCGCTATACGTAAGGCTTCTTGACGGCGAGGCTCCAGATCAGATTCCACCAATTTGCGCCCCGGTCCAGTCACGTACGCGCGGGTTTGCAGCGCGCGTCCAATAAAACCTCCGCACCATTACTTGACGCTGTCTTCTGCACCTGCGGTTTCATACCAGAGCGCCAGCACATTTTCGCCGTCAGGTTGCAGACGATAGGCAAGTATCCCGCCACTGTATAGACCCGTCAAGAAGGGTGTTCTAGAATGAACACCCGACGTGACAGGCTGAGACGTTCAGAGAAATACCCGAAGGCGCGGAATGATGCTCTGGCCGATTATGTCGACCAGTGCGTCAAACACGACTATGACGTATTCCCCGCGCGCAGGAGCATCGCCGAAGATTATTTCAAAGCCCGGATGGACCTCCATTTTCACGCGGCGGGAACCATCCAGCGTGACGCACCGATAGCGGGCAACTATTGTCTTTCGCTGCGTAAGTACAGATGTGCGGCCCCACCTAAACGACTCCTGACGCGCACCATCCGGCATGTGCGTACTAGCGCCAACGGTTGTGAAGAGGGTGACCAGCAGTCGCCGATGCTTGTCGATGTTATTCAGTTTTTCGAGAAGCCAGAGCGGATGAGACGCCGGATGCTTAGCGTGGTACGGTTGCAATCTCTCGATGACTGTCTGCGCACGTGGGGCAAGGTATCGTATGCGACCAAGGCCGCGCTTCTCGAAACCCGCACGGTGTTTGAAGATTGGGAACGCAGTGTTTATCGATTCCGCGTCCGTCAGCGACCGCTTAAGGTTTTGAACGGCGAGCGCATGGACCAAGTGATCGAGCGAAGACCGGAGATTGTAGAGGCAGTCCCCAGTAAGGGTGAGAACAATAGGTGGCGTCGATCCGCGCATCTTAGCGTAGACGATATTGTCTCCACTTTTCGCGTCGAGTTCATCGGTGATGACGTACGGACGGTCTTTTCTCCAACGGCGAAGTTCTTCCCGCAGTTCTTTCAAATGGTAGTTCGCGCGATCTAGTTTTTCGTCGAAGGATTGTTTCATCTGCTTATTCCTCGCGGAGATACTCCCCCTTTGCCCGAAGTCTGGTAGACTGCGGGCATGACGACGACCGCGAAAGAACAAAAGCAGACGACTAAAACGGGATACAAAATCCCGATTCCTAAGCGCAGCGAGTTTTTGCGCAACCTGACTAAGGCCGCGAAGAAGGCCGCTCCGTTGCCACGCGGCGATGCGCCACGCGCGAAGCCAAAAGATTGAAGTGGCCGCGCGGATCGTTCTTGTGGTTGTAGCGCCAAGCGTATTCGTCCACGTAGGATTGGAGATGTTTTTTCGAGACGTTGTGATAGACGCCTGAGATTCCGCGCTTTACCAAAGACCAGAACCCTTCGATTGTGTTTGTGTGCGCATCCCCACTTACGTACACGTTGGCCGTGTGATGAACGCGGCCATGCTCATATCCCATCGTGTTCAGGCTTTCATAGAAACGTGATTCGTCGGTGAACACGACCGATGCGGGCATCACGTAGCGCCGGACGTGGCGTAGCACGTCGCCGGATTTCGGCGGAGTCGGCACGACCTTGGCGACAACGCGAGCTTGCGATTCGTCGTCTCGCCGCTGCACCATGCCGAATACTGACTTCTTGCCCATGTAGTGGCCCTTGCCGTGCAGCCGCTTTCCGAGATGGCGATTCTTATCAATTCCGCCGACCAGCATTTCGTCCATTTCGACTTTGCCAGTGAGCGGCGATCCATCGTCAGCAAGCGAGTACCGGATTCGATTGAAGATGCGCCACGCCGTTTTGTAGGTCACCCCTAGTTCACGGCCTAGCTGCTTCGCGGAGATACCGCATCGGGTGCTCGTAATTATGTACATCGCGTAGAACCAGAGATGCAGCGACGTAGATGATTTATGAAAAATCGTCCCTGCTGTCGGGTGCAGGTGGTAGCCGCACGCAACACAGGTCCACGACTGCCGCTGCTGCTTGATGGCGTAGCGTTTGAACGCGCGTTCTGCCTTACACTTCGGGCAATGCGCGTGTTTGCCATCGGGCGATAATCGCGTTTTCCAAAGCCATTGGAGACAGGCTTCATCGTCGGGGAACTCTGCCATGAACTCCATGAGCGAATAGCGCGAGTCCGATGAGAAGCAACGTGCCGGATTTTTTCGATTTCCTGCCGCCATGCGACCAAGCTATCAGAATCTATTTATACAGTCAAGGGATACTTACCAGACGATAGCAGTTTCGCCTTTTATTCGCTATAATTCGATGCCGTGATTCCGTAAAGAAAAAAGTTAGACGTGAGTCATCGAAAACGAAACGATGCAGCGGCGGGCAGAGGCCATTCGTTTGGCGGTAGTTGGACGAACGCGAAACTAGAACTGATCGCCAAATATCTCAGAAGCTACACGACTGTACTGAAAGACAAGCCTTCGAAGCAAAATCCATTCAAGAAAGGCTACATTGACGCGTTCGCAGGCACGGGATACCGCGATGCTCGGCAGGTAGATTCTGATGAGAAGTCTTCGCAGGTACTGCTTTTGCCCGATCTGGCCGCGCAGGAGCCCCAGGAATTCCTCGATGGGTCCGCCCGTCTGGCTCTTAAGACAGAGCCTCGATTCGATAGCTACGTGTTCATTGAGCGCAGCGCTGCCAGAACTGCGCAGCTTGAGGCGCTCAAATCCGAATTCCCGGACCTCGCGAGTCGTATCGAGGTTCAGCAAGGGGATGCCAACGCCGAAATACAGAAGTTGTGCACGAAAAACTGGAGCTCCCACCGTGCGGTGCTCTTTCTCGATCCATACGGCATGCAGGTCGAGTGGAAAACGATTGTGGCGGTTGCAGGCACGAAGGCGATCGACCTTTGGTTGTTGTTCCCGCTCGGCATCGGTGTAAATCGGCTGCTTACGAGGTCGGGAGATATACCTGACTCGTGGCGTAGACGTCTCGACCTGCTGCTCGGAACGGATCGTTGGTACGAGGAGTTTTACCGGGTCGAGAGAGAACCTACGCTGTTCGGCGAGGCTGACCACGTTGTAAAGGCGACGACAGAAACGATCGGGCAGTACTTCAATCAGCGCCTCGATTCCATTTTCGCGGGAGTCGCTGATCGCCCGAAGGTATTACGGAACTCGGCGAACTGCCCACTCTATCTTTTGTGTTTCGCAGTGGGCAATCCAAACGGCGCTCCAATCGCACTGCGTATAGCGAATCACCTACTCATGGAGGCAGAACGACAATGGGCCAGGGTTCGGGAATAGAATGGACTGAGTCTACATGGAATCCTGTGACTGGCTGCACGAAACTGAGTCCGGGTTGTAAACATTGCTACGCCGAACGCATGGCAAAAAGGCTTCAAGCCATGGGCCAGGCAAACTATCGAAACGGATTCAGTCTGACGCTGCATCCGCACATGCTGGATTTGCCGCTCCTATGGAGAAAGCCGCAAACTATCTTCGTCAATTCCATGAGCGACCTGTTTCACCGGGAGGTGCCACTTGATTACATACTTCGCGTCTTCGACGTGATGCGCCGGGCGTACTGGCATCGGTTTCAAATTCTGACGAAACGATCCGATCGTCTCGTCGAACTCGACTCTCATCTCGAATGGGCACCGAATATCTGGATGGGGGTGAGCGTGGAGAGCGACAAGTATCGCGCGCGCATCGATGAGCTTCGCAAGTCCCGCGCTGTGCTCAAGTTTCTGTCTCTTGAACCGCTTCTTGGCCCGTTGAAGAGGCTTGAACTTCAGGGGATCGATTGGGTTATCGTTGGTGGTGAGTCTGGACTGAAGTCTCGGGCCTTAGATGCCGCTTGGGTGATTGATTTACGGGATCAGTGCCGGAACGCCAACGTGCCTTTTTTTTTCAAGCAGTGGGGAGGTAGAAACAAGAAGAAGGCCGGCAGATTGCTCGAAGGACGTATTTGGGATCAAATGCCGCTCGACCCGTCGTTCGCGTAGAGCGAGCTTGCGCTCGCGCGACCCGCGTTCACGATGCGCTGAGTCCCATTCCTCGATGAACCGTGAAGGAGCCTTCTTCCATCCTCGGTAGCTTTCAGCCGGCTGAGAAACGGCGCGCGCGGCGGTCACGCGGCGCCGGGGAAATGTAGCGTGAAGCCGCCATCCACCAGGATTGTCTGCGCGGTCAGATAGCTCGCCTCCGGCAAACACACCAGGCACGCCACCGCCGCGATCTCTTCGAGCGTCGGCAGCCGCTTCATCGCGGATCGCTCGGCGCATCGGCGCTGAAATTCGTCGTAAGCGTCGCCAAGATAGTTCGCGTAGTAGCGCGTGGAATCGGTATCGATATAGCCGACGTTGAGCCCGTTGACCGTGATTCCGCGCGGACCGAGCTCGAACGCGAAATCGCGCACCATGCTCTCCAGCGCTGCTTTCGCGGCGCCCAGCACTCCATGACCGGGAAGATTTCTAATCGAATCGATCCCCGACACCATCAGCACGCGCCCGCCCTCACCCATTATCTTCGAGGCTTCCTGCACCGCCGCAAGAAATCCGCCGACGCTTAGATTGAAGGTGCGCAACAGATTGTGCGGTTTGGATTCCAGAAGCGGCTTGAATGCGGTCGCGGCGGCGTTGGCGACCAGGATATCCAGACGGCCGAGCTCGGCGCCCACCCGCGCGACCATCGCGCGCACCTCGGCGTCATTCTCCATGTCGGCCTTGATCAGAATCGATTTCGGAGAGATGGCGCGCACTCGCTCCAGCGTAGCGGCGGCGCTGTCTTCGTCGCGCCGGTAATTCATCGCGACCGTCGCACCCAGCTCCGCCATCCGAGTTGAGATTGCGCGCCCGAGCCCGCGCGTGCCGCCGGTCACCAGCGCGACTTTTCCTTTTAGATCATGCATGCGCTTCATGCCCCCGCGCCGGATATAGCATGGCGCGGATATCCGCGTGCATCGGCGCGCCGTCACCGCGCAATCGACGGCGGTTGTAATCGGGATGCTCCACTGTAACGGTCAGGTCCGCATTGCGCGTGTCCGCCGGGGTCGCGAACGCGACGCGTCCCGACTCCGGCGTGATTGCCTCACCTATCTTCGCGCCATCTCGTCCAAGCAGGACGACTTTCGCGCCCGCAAGCGGCGGCCGCTTGCCGCCGGGAAGATGGTCGTTGTCGAGCACCGTGATCGCGATGCTGCGCAGATCGCGAGCGCGCGCGATTTCGACCGCCACGTCGCGCAGATAAATCATTGGCTCGGCGAAGACTCCTTTGAGTCCGGCGCGCGCCGGCTCCGCCGCCGGATTCGCCACGAGTTCGATGCGCTGCGCCGCCATCCCATGGTCCGAGGTCAGCACGAACAGGGTGGAATCGAACGCGCCGCGTGCGCGCAGCTCGTCGAATATCCGGCCGACTCGGCGGTCGGTCCGCACGATCGCCTCGCGCAGGCCCGGATGATGCGGGCCGTAGTCGTGACCCGCGCCGTCGGTGAGCACGAACTCATGCGCAATGAACACCGGCAGCCGAGCGCCGCAATGCTCCAGTAGATTCAGAAGCTGCGCCATCCCGCGCACGTCCACCACTTCTTCGCGCTGCATGTCCGGCTTGTCGTCGGCCATCCACCTCGGGCTGATATCGTCGGCCATCGTGCCGGTCAGAGCCTTCAGCCGCGCCTTATCACCGACGATCCGCCGCTCGAATGCAGCATGATCGGCGCCGCGCCCCTGCGGCTCATGGATCGACGCGGTGATCGCGTCCGCGCCCATCACCCGCTTGAACGCCTCGTACAAGGTTTCCACATCCCTATTGACGTAGCTCTCGCCATCGAAAATGTTGCCCTGAATTGGCACGGTCTGGCGAAGCTCGCGCAGATGGAAGGTCGGATTAACGACATCATGATGCCCACACCACGCGCCGGTAAGAATCGTGGAATGACTCGGCCAGGTGATGCTCGGAAAATTGACGATCGATCCGTGCGCGAGCATGGCGCCATTGTCGGCGAGCATCGCGAGGTTCGGCACCGCGGCGCGATTGTTTTCGAGCTGCCACAAAAGCTCGGTATGCGAGAGCCCGTCGAGCAGGATCAGGTAGGCGCGCTCAGGCCGCGACGCACTCTCGTCAAGCAGCGCGTCGAGCGGAGTGCCGTCCTGCCGTTTAAGAAAAGTCCGCGCGCTCGCGCCCGACGGTCCGATACCGTCGCGCAACGGGAAGCGCATCGCGCTCGCTATCGTCGGCGCTATATCGACGTGCCGCGCGGCGATCTGATGCCGCCCCGGTCGGATGCCGGGCCCGAAGAAAATCAGTGGAGCGCGCGATTGCACCACGTCGATCGCGCCATGCTGTCCCCGCTGGATGCCATATCCATAGCACTTGGGACTGACTATCAGGTCGGGCCCACGCGGGCTGTCGAACAACTGCGCAATTCGCTCGTAGGCGCACGGATGGGTTAGCGCGGCGGGCTCGATAAACGCGCGATTCGGATCGTCGGTCGCAAAGCCGCTCATCCGCGCCGCGGCAAGTTCCTCTTCTATAGTGGCGACCGCGAACGGGTCCTCGCGCTCGATCGGATTTGCGCCGATCTGCTCGATGATCTCGAAACTGAGCCGGTTGTCCGCTTCAGCGTAGCGCTTGAACCGGATCATCCCGCCGCGCGACCATACTTCGTAAGCGCCCGCGCGCCAGGTCGCGACCAAATCGACTTCATCCGCGGCGCGCGTGTCGCGAAGCAGCGCCAGAATGGCGCGGTCGCCGGATTCGTACTGGTTAGGATCGAGTCCCTGGCCGCCGGGCCGCTCGGGACCGCATTCGATCGCCGGGGAATTATTTTTCATGGCGAAACTATTTTGAGCACATAGAGTAGTGAGCGCAAAAGCGAAAATGCACGGTTTAATCTGCCTAGCAGTACACTTCTGTTAATAACCCCGATTGCGATGACGATGACTTACGGGAATACTGTTTTCGCAAATGTTTCCCGGAGGAATTCATTAGAATGGCAGTCGACGAATCGTTCGAGTCGCGTATCGGCAAAGGCACCAAGGCCTCCGGCAAGCTCCATTTCAAAGGCCCGGTGAAAATTGAAGGCGAAGCGGAGGGGGAGATTTCCGGCGAGGAAGTTGTGATCGCGACCGGCGCAGTCGTCAGCGCGCGCATTTCCGCGTCCAAAGTGACCATCGCGGGCGCGTTCAATGGCGAAGTCAATGCGCGCGAACGCGTCGAGCTGCTCGCCACCGCGCGCGCGCAGTGCACGATCAGCACGCCCAATTTGATCCTGAACGAGGGCGCGACATTCGACGGCGATTGCAAGATGCCGAAGGCGCGCGCCGTAGCCGCGTAGGATTAAGCAGGGGGGCCGGGCATCAGGATCGTCTCCACGCCGCGATCGTCGCGGCGGCGGAGAATTGTTCCTTCCGCGTCGATTTCGATCTGCTCGCGGTCTCCCATCCGTGCTTCGTAGATCCACTTCCGCCCCGACTCGTCGATGGGGCGGGCCGATTGCTTGATTGACGCCGGCACCAGCGTAGCCGGATCAATCACAGCCACTCGCCCGGTCCATCTCAGGCCCCCGCGCGCACGCACATGCGCAATTATCAGCGCGCGCATCAGCATCAGGTCGGCGTCGATCTCGCGAAAGCGCCCTAGTTTTGCCGCAACCTCGTTGCGCCCGACCATCGCGCTCACCTGCCCGCGCAGCATATCGCCGGATGCGACGTATGCGGCCGCGCGCGTGAAAGGTCCGCGCTCGTAACCTAAGTTTATCCGGATGATGCCGCCCTCGGCGGACAGCTCGGCATCGACGTGGTAGCGATTCGAGCTGTCGGCCATCCGGCGCTCGCCGACGATCCGGTTTCCATCGAAGCGCGCCTGCTCGGTCGCGATCACTGCGCCGGCTCTGCGATATTCGTAGCGATAGTCGCCGAGTGGAAGTATCACCGGGGCTCCGCGGATATTGTGCCCAAGCGCAACGCCGAAGCAAAAGCCCGCCTTTTAGTCTTGTCAGGAGCAAGCGCGCCTCACTCTCGCCTCACGATGCTTGCGGCAAAAGAGCGCAAGCATCGCGCCCTCTCCCTATCCCGATGGAGAGGGTTTTTCAGGCGAGGGCAGCGGGGACGGAATTTTAGATCCGCAGCGGTCATCGCAATATCGCGCTGGCCGATAGTTATTGCGCTGAGATAGCCTCATGCCCGGCGCCAATTGCGCTTCGCGAGGCGATCGTGAACCGATTCGACAAACTGTTTTGGAAGAAAGTATGGGGTCTTATCAAGCTCTACTGGTTTTCAGCCGAGCGATGGCCCGGAGTTAAATTGCTCATCGGAGTCGCAATCCTGAGCGCGATTGGGATAGCGTCCGGCGCTTACTCTTCCTATCTCAACCGCGACTCAACCAATGCGCTGGTCGGAAAGCATCTAACGCTCTTTTATCATCTTATGTGGATCTGGGTGCTGGTGACGGTCATCGGCGTGCTGACCACGGTCATCGGCCAATACTGGGGCCGCTTGTTGTACATCGAATGGCGCGAATGGCTCACGCATTACTACGTTGACCGTGGATTCGCTCATCGCGCTTTCTACCGCATGAGCATGGTCGGGAAAGTGGACAACCCAGACCAGCGTATCAGCGATGATCTGAGCTCGTTTGTTTCATCAACTGAGACCCTCACGGTCACAGTGGTGTTTGCGATAGCCGGAGTGATCACCTATTTCGCGATTCTGTGGTCTATCTCCTCGTCACTCGCGACGATTCTGGTCTCCTATGCGATAGCGGGCACGTATTTCTCCGTCGTAATCGGACGGCGGCTGGTGCGCCTCAACTACGATCAGGAACGGTATCAGGCAGATTTTCGCTTCGGACTGGTCCACGTTCGCGACAACGTCGAACCGATTTTCATTTATGGCGGCGAAAAGCACGAGACCTCGCAACTGCGCGACCGATTCTCATGGGTGGTGAGCAACTTCAAGCAGTTGATTTTGTGGGAGCGCAACCTCGAGTTTTTCACTGACTCTTATCATGGCGTCGCCGCTCTGGTTCCGTATTGGTTTCTGGCCGCGACCTATGTTGCCGGACGGCTCCAGTTCGGACAGGTGGTGCAGGCCGCGACCGCATTCATGTCGTTGCAGGCGGCACTGTCGATAATCGTGACCCATTTTCCAGAACTGGCGACTTACGCCAACATCGTCCATCGCCTGAGCGAATTCCTGGAGGAAGCCGATGCCGCCGCCAGGTTCGAAGCCGAAGGAAATCGGGCCATTGAGATCAAAGAAGGCCAGAGAGTGGGACTGGAGCATCTGACCGTGCTCGTTCCTGGCAGCGAAAAAATCCTGATTGACGATGCCACCGTGGACTTAGGCGCCCTTGAGCCGGTCCTGGTTCAGGGGCCGAGCGGCTCCGGCAAAACCTCGCTGATGCGCGCCATATCGGGAATCTGGCGTGAAGGCGGCGGCACCGTGATGCGTCCCGCCTTGTCGGAAGTGATGTTTCTGCCGCAGCGCCCGTACATGATACTCGGATCGATGCGCGATCAGTTGACCTACCCGCGCGCCGCCGGAGCAAGCGACGAGGAACTGTACCGCGTGTTGAATTCGGTGAATCTTTCCGATTTGCCTGAGCGTTTCGGCGGACTGGACGCGGAGATGCATTGGGCCGACGTGCTCTCGCCCGGCGAGCAGCAGCGGCTCGCGTTCGCGCGCCTGCTGCTCAACCGCCCGCGCTATGCTTTCCTGGACGAGGCTACCAGCGCGCTCGACGTCGCGAACGAAGAGCTGATGTATGAGCATCTGAACAAACTCGGTATTCCATTCCTGAGCTCCGGTCATCGCCCCACCCTGCTTAAGTTTCATCGCAACGTCTTTCAATTGTCGCCTGACCATCAGTGGAGAATTGAGCCGAGTCCTGAATTTGAGGTCACCAGCGCCGCATAGGTGCCGGATAGAATCGAACAATTGCCAGCGCAAGGTGCGATTATGAAAACTCCAGTTGTCATCTTTAGTCAGGGAACACGGATGGCGGGCGATCTGTTCGTCCCCGACGACTTGCGCGACGGCGAGAAACGGCCCGGCATCCTGCTGTGCCACGGATGGGGTGGACCCAAGTCTCATCTCAGCTCGACCTACGCGCCGTTCTTCTGCAAAGGCGGCTTCGTGTGCCTGACATTCGACTATCGCGGATGGTTCGAGAGCGATGCGCGAGTCACGACGCCCGATAAGCAGCCGGCGCCAGATGCCGACGGCTTCATCACGGTCCGCGGAAGACCGGTGCGCGAGATAGTCGACCCCATCGATCAGAACCGCGATATCAATAGCGCGCTCGACTATCTAATCGCGGAGCCCAGCGTCGATTCCGCCCGAATCGGACTTTGGGGATCGAGCTTCGGCGGCGGCCATGTCATTTACGTTGCCGGACACGACCCGCGCATCAAGGCGGTCGTGAGCCAGGTTCCCGGGATGGGACCCGCGCCGGATGAGCATGGATTCGTCGCTCCAGCTCCGGAAGTGCAGGCGCTTGCCAGCGCGATCGCGCGCGGAGAGCTAAGCGCGATTCCGCGTCCCGCCGGGCAGCCGGAATCGCTCCGGGGGATCGGAGATTTCACCACCATGTGGCGGTATCGCCCTCGGGTCGCCGCAGCCAATATCAGAGTGCCCACATTGATTATCGACCAGGAGCAGGAGGAATACGGCGGACGCGAAAGCTCGGGTCTGGCCGCCAAAAACGCGATTCCCAGCACCACGATCGTTAAGTACCACGTGTTTCCGGGCACTCACTACGACATCTACGAGAAGAATTATCGCGAGAGCGCAAAGATGGCGCGTGATTGGTTCACCGAGCATCTGATGCCGCCGCACTCGTGACGGCCCGCGCGAAGAATCCCCGCTTGCCGTACCTAAGCCTGCTGAGATGCAACACAATTACTACGTGTACATAATGAGCAGTCTGTCGCGAACTCTGTACACCGGCGTCACAAACGATCTGCAGCGACGCGTGCGCGAGCATAAGCAGGGCACTCCGGGCTCATTTACCGCCCGCTATAACGTTAACTGTCTGGTCCACTG
>JASHOJ010000242.1 GCA_030041155.1 Candidatus Binataceae bacterium
AAATACGACCTGTGCGGCAACTTCATGTGGGCCAATGATTATCCGCATCATGAAGGATCGTGGCCGCACTCGGCGGAGGCTATCGAGCGACAGATGGGGCATCTCAGCGAGGACGAGCGCGCGCAGATCCTCGGGTTGAACGCGGCGCGGATGTTCAAGCTCGACGTAGTACGGCGGGTTCCGATGCCGACGTCCGCCCGTCCGAATTGACGTCCGTTTGGCGGTTCAGAACAGGCGGTTGCCGAAGAAAAACGCGTTTATGTCGCGTTTGGATCCCTGAATCGCCGCGACCGATTTCTTTGCCAGCCGCTCGGCGAGCGCCTGAGCCTCGCCGGCAAGATTCTCCTGCGCCACCACGCGATTGATCACGCCTATCGAAAGCAGTTCCTCCGCGCGGTAGTGGCGGCACTCGATGATCGCTTCCCGCGCGCGCCACGGCCCCATCCGCGCCGCCATGAGCTGAGCGGGAGCGCCGCGATATGGCACGCCCATGTCGACTTCCGGAACCCAGAATTCGGCGCCCGCGGCGACAAGGCAGAAATCAAACGCGAGCGCGAGCGACCATCCGCCGCCAATCGCATAGCCGTTGATTGCGCCAATCGTAATCGCGTCGAGATGAGTTATCGCCTCGAACACGCGTCCGATAAGACGCGGGAACCTGCTCGCATTCTCGCGCGCCTCGCGAGCACGATCAGCGGGATCCTGAATTGCGGCGGCGGCGGAAAGATCGGCGCCGGCTGAGAATGCTTTGCCGGTTCCGGTAACGATCAGCACGCGGATAGCGTGGTCATCGCGAACTTCGCCGATTAGGCGCTCCAGTTCGAAGATCACTCGGTCGTTCAGCGGATTGCGCTTTTCGGGCCGGTTGAACGTGATTTTTGCGATCGCGTCCTTTTTCTCAAACAGGAAATATTCGAGCATCGCTAAACGCTCCTGCGCGCGGGTATCCGCCGCGATGTTAGCCGCCGCGCGCCGCGACATCCATCATTGAAGTCCCTTGCATTGAATGCGGCTGGACCGGCAGTTTGAACTTTTGAATACTGATTGCATGGACGTGACCAGGATTTCCGCGGGCCGCAATCCACCGGACGAGATTCATGCGCTAATCGAAATTCCGCAGGGCAGCGTGCCGATCAAGTACGAACTCGACGAGCAATCAGGCGCTCTGTTCGTCAACCGGTTCCTGCACACCTCGATGTTCTATCCAGCCAACTACGGCTTTATTCCGAACACCCTGTCGGAGGACGGCGACGAGGTGGACGTGCTGGTGCTGACGCAGGTACCGGTGGTGCCCGCATGCGTCGTCCGATGCCGTCCGGTGGGCGCACTCCTGATGGAGGACGAGCACGGAATCGACGAGAAAATCCTCGCCCTGCCGGTCGACGAGTTGAATCCGTTTTTCCGCGGTATCAACGAGCTGGATGATCTGCCGCAGTTGGTGCGCGATCAGATCGAGCATTTTTTCCGGCATTACAAGGAGCTCGAGGCGGGGAAATGGGTGAAGGTGCGCGGATGGACCGATCGGGCGATGGCGCGCGACCTGGTCATCAAGGGAATCGAGCGGCGGCGTGCCAATCCAAAGCACAAATAAAAAGCGGACGCCAAGAGCGTCCGCTCGCTTGTTGCACGCATCGAACCGCCGCGGCTTTCGGCGTCAACCGCGATAGTGATGCCCATTCCATCGCAATCCACCGACGCGGCCATAGTGCCACGGCGCTATGGGATGGGCGGGATAGACCGGATACGGCGCGACGTACGAATATGCCGGATGCACCGGATAGCCAGCATACCCGCCGCCATAGAAGCATCCGCCCAACGATATAGTTCCTATCAGAGCACCAGCAATCACGAGCACTCTAAGTATTTTGTTCTTCATCGCTGTTAGCCTCGACACCAATAAAGAGCATCGGCGATGCCAGCGGCAGGCTCGGAAAATCCAGCAATGACGCGGCTGCGCGCATGGATCATCTGCAAATTGCGAAGCGCACGCCTCAATTCGGATACCCGCCCGATTTTGCTCTCCACGCGTTAATAAAAGTCGCGACGTAACCGCAGGCTGCGAGTTTGTGAACTTTCCTGGTTTAGAAGGGCGCCCGGGTGCAAGCGGCGCAGAGGCGGCGCTCTATCGCGGACGATTCTCTAGCGGCGGCGAATCCGCGGGCTCGACCTGATGGCGGCCACGATGCAGTAGCGGTTCGACGTTGCCGGTGATAAGCCGCGCGCCGCGTTCGTTGCGCAGGTAAACTATCGCCCACTGCGCTATCACGAAGAACCGGCTGCGAAATCCAATCAGATAGAAGATATGCACGAACAGCCACGCGAGCCACGCGACGAATCCCGATAGCTTAAGCCTGCGCAGATCCGCTACCGCCACGCCGCGCCCCACTGCGGCAAGCACTCCCTTGTCAAAATAATGGAACGGCTCGGTGCGCGCGCCGCGAATAGCGCGCAGGATCATCCGCGCCGCATGCCGGCCCTCCTGCATCGCGGCGGCGGCGACGCCGGGAACCTGCTGACCCTCGAAGCTGACCTGCGCCAGGTCGCCGATCACAAACACTCGCGGCGTTCCTGGAATCGTCAGATCCTGATTGACCATGACCCGCCCGTGCCGATCGAGCGGCACGCCGAGCGAGCGCCCGATCGGCGATGCGGCCACGCCGGCCGCCCACAGCACGGTGTGGGTCGCGATCTGGCCGCCCTTGAAGCACACGCGGCTGTCGTCAACATCAAGAACCGGTGTCGATAGCATCACTTCCACGCCGAGCCGCCTAAGCTCGCGTTCGGCCGCCGCGGACGAATGCGGCGACATCGAGGGCAGCACTCGATCGGCCGCTTCGATCAGCACGATGCGCGACAGACGCGGCTTGATTCGGCGGAAATCGCGTTCCAGCACGCGGCGCGAAATCTCCGCCAGCGCGCCCGCAAGCTCCACGCCGGTCGGCCCGCCGCCGACGATTACGAACGTCATCCACTCCTCGATTCCCGCGCCGATATCGGGCTCGCGTTCCGCGGCCTCATAGGCGACCAGCACGCGGCGGCGAATTTCAATCGCGTCTTCCACCGTCTTGAGCCCAGGTGCCGGCTCCCGCCATTCATCGTGACCGAAATAGGAATGAGTCGCGCCGGTTGCGAGGATCAGGTAATCGAACGGCAGTTCCCCATCGCACAGGATCACGCGGCGGCCCGACAGGTCGATCGAATCGGCGCATCCGAGCAGCACGGTCAGGTTTCTCTGATAGCGCAGGATCCGGCGAATCGGCACGGCGATGTCGGCGGGATTAAGCGCCGCGGTGGCGACCTGATAGAGCAGCGGTTGGAACAGATGATAATTGCGCGAATCGACCAGCGTCACCTGCAGCGGCGCGCCGGCGAGTTCGCGCCCGGCGGCAAGTCCGCCAAATCCGCCGCCGACAATCACCACGCGCGGCAGCGCGGTGATGTGCACTCGGTCGCCCATAGTCATCGCAGGGGGAAATGCGATGCGCATCGCCCACGCCCAGGACTATCAGCCTAGCAGAGAGTCAGTATCGCGGAACGGCAAATTGCGGTCGCGATTCGGCGCCGCGATAGAGCCTGAGCCCGCGCATCTGCTCTTCATAGAGATGCGCATACACGCCACCGCGGCGCAGAAGCTCGCTGTGGGTGCCGGTTTCAGCGATAGTGCCGTGCTCGACCACCGCAATCAGGTCGGCGTTGATCGCGCTGCGCAGACGATGCGCAATCAGGAGCACGGTGCGATCTTCCATCAACCGTTCCATCGCCTCGTGGATCTGATTTTCGGCTTCCGAGTCGACCGCAGAGGTTGCCTCGTCGAGAATGACGATGCGGGAATCTTTCAGGAACGCGCGCGCCAGTGCAAAGCGCTGCCGCTGCCCGCCCGAGACCTTGACCCCGCGCTCGCCGATCACCGAATCGAGTCCGTGGGGCAGTTTTTCCACGAATTCGAGCAGGCTGCTCATCTCGAGCGCCTTCCACAGCATCGCGTCGGTCGCGTCCGAGCGCGCGTAGCGCAAATTATCGCGGATACTGGTGCTGAACATCAGCGCGTCCTGCGGCACCAGGCTGACGTTATCGCGCAGCGCCTTAAGCGTGTAATGGCGCACGTCGCGCCCATCCACGAGCAAGCGCCCGCCGTTTACGTCGTAAAAGCGCGGGATCAGGTTCGCGAGCGTGGTCTTGCCGGCGCCCGAACGTCCAACCAGCGCCACGCGGCATCCGCCCGGAACGCGCAGATCGACTTCGGAAAGGATCTGCTTTGCCGGAGCGCCGTCGCGCGCCTGATATCCGAATGAAACGTGCTCAAACGCGATTGCTCCGTACCGGACCGCGAACGGACGGCTCAGCGGATGGTCAACAATGGCGGGCTTGAGATCGAGCAGCGAGAACATCCGCTCTATAGCCGCCAAGGCCGACGAGAGCACCACTGACAACTGCGCGAAGCGCTCAAGCGGCAGGTACAGGAAGCCCAGGTACGAAAAGAACGCCACCATCGTCCCGATCGTCATGGTGCCGCGCAGGATCATCAGCGCGCCAATCCAGATCACCACCGTCGGAGCGGCGCGAGTCAGAAGTTGCACCAGCATCTCCTGACGGGCGGCAAGGCGGACTTTTTCGATGTTGCGGTCGAGCAGCCGGCGGCTGTTGCCGCGAAATTGCTCGACTTCCAAGTCTTCGCGGCCAAACGCCTTGACCGTCGAGGCGCCGGCGACGCGCTCATGAACCTCGCCAGATATCTCCTCGACCGTCTCCTGCATCTGATGGCTGACGGCCTTGATGCGCGGGGAGAAGAAGCGCATGAATGCAACCCACATCGGCGCGATGCAGATCGCGACCAGCGCGAGCCTCCAATCGAGGAAAAACAACGCGGCGATCACGAGCATCAGCGAGACCGCATCCATCCAGACGTCGATAAGCGCGGAGCTTACCAGCTCATGCGCCTGCTGGACGTCGTTCAGGACACGCGACACGATTGCGCCGGTCGGATTGCGATCGAAGAACGATTGAGGCAGTTGCTGCAGATGCGCGAACATCTGGCACTGGAGGTCAAAAATCAGGTGATTGCCGGCAACTCCGGCCCAGTAATTGCGCAGATAGCTCGCGCCCGCTTGTGCCACATACAGCACCAGCATCGCGACGCTCAGCGCGGCAAGCTTGTGCACGGGAGAAGCGGAGTATCCGGCCAGATGCGCCAGCGCGGAGCACCAATGATCGATCAGCAGGTTGAAACGGTCCAGCTTGGCTGGTGAACTGAGCAGAACGTCGATGACGTATTTGAAAGCGAGGGGGAACGCGAGCGGCAGAGTGAACTTCCCGATTCCCATCAATGCCGCGCCGACGACCAGCCGTAGATGCGGTCTAACGTAACTCAGGAACCGAAACAAAACAGAGTTCGAAAACTTTCCTCGAAAGGCGGCCATTTCCTCACCACAAACGCCCCGGTCTGGCCGGAAAAAACTCGCCGAACCGGTCATCTTTTGGACTCAGCAACGGATGTGCCTTCCGCTATGACGTGCCTATTGGCGCGAATGCTGCAAATTTCGGGACCCTCGGTCCGCGTCCCCACACGAAATGGTCTAGGATCAACCCATATCGAAATCGCGGCGTCGGCCTCACCGCGCCGGATGCGCTGATTACCGACCTCCCTGATGAAGACGCCTGCCAAAGCCGGTCCCCAAAAGACCAGGACGAGCGATAGCGAGGCGCACGCGACCGGGCCGTTCGTCGTTGTCGGCGCTATCGTTATTCTGCTGATTTATCAGGGCTATAGCCTCTCGATTGTCGGCGTGGCCGCGCCATGGATCGCGAAAAGCTTCGCGCTGGACCAGCCGCATCTGGCGCGGCTGTTCGCCTGGATGTCTGCCTCGGCGATTGGTTCGCTCATCCTGGCCCGCCTTGCCGATCGCGTCGGCCGCCGCGAGATCATCCTGCTTAGCCTGGTCCTTGCCCCGATTTTCTCCGCCTTGGCGGCGGTGGTGCCGGGAGCGCGATGGTTCGCAGTCTGCGAGATTTTCATCTCCGCGCTGCTCGGCGGCTCGGTGTCGAGCGCGATCGTGGTCCTCGCGGAAGAATTGCCGGTGGACAACCGCGCCCTGGGACAGGCTGCGGCGGCGCTGGCGAGCGCGATCGGCGGCGTGCTCGGCTACATCGTCATTCCGTTCCTGCTCGCCTGGGGATTGTCGTGGCGATGGCTTTTCGTACCGTCCGCAGCCGGAATCATTCTGGCCTGGCCGGTCGCTCGGATGTTGCCGGCCGCGTCCACGCGATGGTCGAAAGCGGCGCAAACCGGATCGGCAACTGAAAGCCGCTTTTACGATATTTTTCATCCCATTTACCGCCGGCGCGCCATCACCCTGCTCTCCTGCGCCGCGCTCGACACGATGGCTGGGACGGCGGTCAACGGATGGCTTTACTTCGAGGCGGTGTCGGTGCTCGGGCTCTCGCCCCAGGCGGCAAGCACGCTGGTGGTAGCGGGGATGATCATCGGGATGGCGGGGTTCCCGGTTGGCGCGTGGACCTCCGAACACATCGGGCGGGTGCCGACGGTCGCGATTATGGGCGCTGCGGCATGGGTCGGCGCGTTCCTGTTCTATTGGGGGCCGCTTGCATCGATTTCCTGGCCGTTCTTCTGGCTGATTGCGACTTATTGCTGGTTCAAGTTTGCATCCGACGTGATGACGGTCGGAGCGAATTCCGCGGCGACCGAGCTTTTTCCAGCCGCGCTCAGGACCACGATGATCGGATGGCAGGGAATCACCGCGGCGGTGTTTGGAATAATCGCGCAGGTGCTGATCGCGGCGCTTATCACACCGCTGGGCGGGCTGGGCCGCGTGATTCGATACTTCTCGCTGCTCGGTTTTCCCTCCGCTCTCCTGTTCGGGCTGTTTATCGATGAAACTCGCGGGATGACGCTCGAGGAAGCAGCGCGCGAGGACGAGTGGGAAGCGCACCGGCTGCATCGCGCCGGAAAAATTCATCTTCATCATTCGCAACACAAGGCGCCGGGTGATCCATGAGCATCGTGCGATCGAGACCTCGACCAGCGGTCACCCTGATGACCGTGCTAATTCTGACCGCCGTCGCCGCCAGTGCCTCCGCCGCGCGCCGTCACCATCCGCGTCCGACCGCTACGCCGACCCCGACCGCGACTCCAACCGTTGTTATGCATCCGGTGGTTCTCATAACCGGCGGCACCGGCTTTGCCACCGCACCGACCGCATCGGGACCAACCGTCCTTGAAACCGCCGAGATCTATGATCCGGAGCGTGGCGTTTTTCTGCCGATTCCCAAGATGACGGCGCATCGCGATCGCGACGCCGCGGTGGCTCTAGGCGCCGCCAAAGTGCTGCTGGTTGGCGGCGTCGACACAGTTCAGATTCCACTGGTCATTTTTCCGGGACCCGCAATGCCGTGGATACTGCGCTCCGCGGAGATTTTCGATTCCACGACCGGAAAATTCACCGTCGCGGCCAAAATGAACATCGCGCGCGACGAACCTACCGCGACACGGCTCAAGGACGGCAGGATTTTGATTGTGGGCGGAGGCTCTAATGCGGCGGAAATTTACGATCCCTCTTCAAACAAGTTCACTGAGACCGGCGATCTGACTGATAGCCGTTACGGCCAGACCGCGACCAGACTCAACGACGGAAAGGTGCTGATCGCGGGCGGAGGATCGCGAATTGCCGAACTGTACGACCCCGCGACCGGCAAGTTCTCCGCGAGCGGTTCGATGAGCGACAACCGCCTGTATCATACCGCTACTCTGCTTCGCAGCGGCCGCGTGCTGATCGCCGGAGGCAGCCCATACGCGCGCAGCGCCGCGCTCTCCTCAACTGAGATTTACGATCCGGCGCAGCACGTGTTTAATCCTGGTCCTGACATGACGCATAGCCGCGCCGGCCATACCGCAACGGTCCTGTTCGACGGCGACGTGCTAATCACCGGGGGAACCAACGATCGATCGACCGAGATATTCGACCCTTACACCGACAGCTTCAGCCCGGGACCAGACATGATCGCCGCGCGCTCAGGTCATACCGCGACTTTGCTGCCCGATGGGCGAGTCCTGATCGCTGGAGGATTTGACCCAACCTACAAAGCGCTCAATACCGCCGAACTCTACGATCCGGTGTCGCGCAGATTTATTCCGACCGGGAACCTGGTCGACGCGCGAGCCGGTCAGACCGCGACCCTCATCCGCGTGCCGGAGCCGATAACCTGGACTCTGCCGACGCCTACCGCCACGCCGACCGCGACTCCGACCCCAACTGAGACGGCGACTCCTACTGCGACCGCGACCGCAACGGCGACCGAGACCGCAACCGTCACGGTAACGGCGACCACGACGGCCAGCGCCTCGCCCACCGCGACAGCGTCGCCGATCTCGAAGCCGAAGCAGAGCACATCCGCGACTTCGAGCGCGACGCCCGCTCCGAGCCCAACTTCGACTCCGAGCACGACGCCATCACCTCGTTCGGCGCCTGTGTTGGGATTACCTGCGCAAACGCCAACTGCTACCCCGACTCAGCGACCGACGCCAACTACAACGCCGTCGTCCACTCCAACCGCGACGATGATCGAGCGAAAGAAATAAGGCGCAGCGGCGGGATTCTTCGGACTTACTTTATGACTTCGACGCTGACCGGACCCTTTTTGTCCACGACCTCGATCGCCGCGCCGTTGGGCGTGCGCCGGAGCAGTATCGAGACGCTGCCCGCGCCCACTTTCAGATCCTTGACGCTGATCCATTGAAGCGATGGCGGGATGACGGGCGATTCGAACACGACGCGGCCGGTGAACCCATTTATACTGAGCCCCAGAATCGCCTGCAGGATCATGAAGATGCTGGCGGCCGACCACGCCTGCGGATAGCACGCGACCGGATACGGCACCGGCCCGAGGCGCGGATCGCGATCGTAGCCGCAAAAGAGCTCCGGCAGGCTCCGCTCTTCGAGCGCTCCTGAAGCGTCGAACAGCCCCTCGAGTATCTTGACTACGCCGTCGGGATGCCCGGCGCGCGCGACTCCCAGAGCCGCGAACCCGTTGTCGTGCGGCCACACCGAGCCATTGTGATAACTGACCGGATTGTAGCGGCGTTCGCGGGTCGAGAGCGTGCGCACGCCCCATCCGGAGTACAGGTCGTCGCCAAACAGCTTGCGCGCGAGCGCGCGGGCGCGATCGCCGTCAAGGATGCGGGTGGCGAGGCAGTGCGCCGCGTTCGAGCTCATAACGGCGCACGGACGCTTTTCGGCGTCCAGCGCCAACGCTACAAACTCATCGCGCTCGATCCAGAAATCGCGCTCGAACGCCTGCTTGAGCGCAACCGCCCGCACCGCGATGCGCTCCACCAGGTCGTCGCGTCCGAGCCGCCCGGCAATCTCCGCCAGGCTCATGTATGCGGCGTAGACGTATCCCTGCACCTCGCACAGCGCGATCGGCGCGCGGGCCAGCTCGCCGTCGCGATGCGAGATCGCATCGAACGAATCCTTCCATCCCTGATTCGCAAGCCCGCGGGGCGTCTCGCGCAGGTATTCGACGTAACCGTCGCGATCGCGATCGCCGTAGGTTTCGATCCAGTCGAGCGCGCGCTCGACGTTGGGCCACAGTTCCTCGGCAAGCTCCATGTCTCCGGTGGCGCT
>JASHOJ010000243.1 GCA_030041155.1 Candidatus Binataceae bacterium
GCGCCGATAAGCTCGGTCACGCTGCTCTCGAATCCGCTGCTCGTCCACAGGTTGCCGGATTCGTCGATCGCCTGGTAACCGGCTGAGAAATCGGATCCAGGCGGCTGAAAGTTGAACCCCGCCGAGTAGTTGCCTGCGGGCAACTCGCTCACACTTGCATTGAAACTGGCGAGCCAGAGGTTGTCAGCCCCGTCAACAATGACAGTCAAGGGGAAGTAAAGGTTCGCGCCGGTTGGCGTGATGTTGTTGCCACTCTCATAGTTGGACGCGGCGGTCAATTCGCTCACGCTGGAGCTCCCCTCATTAACCACCCAGAGATTGCCGGTGCTGTCGAATGACACCCAATTGGGCTCATCGAAGTCCGCGCCGGTTGATGGACCGAAGTTGATGCCGGTCAGATAGCTGGATGCGGCGGTCAGTTCGCTCACGCTGTCGCCGTTCTCGTCGCCGCCGAGCGAGCTATTGGGCGTCCAGACGTTGCCGCTGCTGTCAATAGCGATCGAAATAGGACTACTAAGATCAGCTTCCTCCGGGGCGAAGTTGTTGGCGTTGGTTCCGTAATTGGGAGCGACCAGCTCGCTGATACTGCCGGGGAAGGTACTATTCGCCACAAAGATGTTGCCGGAGCTGTCCAGCGCGAGCCCAAAGGGATCATCAAGCTGCGCGGCCGCCGGCGTAAAGTTGAGGCCGTCGGTGCCGTAGTTGGGAGCGACCAGCTCGCTTATGCTGCCGGGGTCGGTTCCGTTCGCGACGAAGACATTCGCGGCGCTATCGATCGCGATTCCCAACGGGTTGTTCAACTCGGCGCCGGCAGTGGTGAAGTTCAGCGCGGTGTTGTAGGCGCTCGCAACCGTCAGCTCGCTCACGCTGTTAGTACCCTCATTTCCGACGAACACATCGCCAGCACCGTCGAGCGCGACCCCGAGCGGGCTGCTAAAGTTGGCGCTCGCCTGCGCGAAGTTGAGCGCGAGGGTGAAGTCGTTGGGCGTGGTACTCAGCGACGGCGCATAGGGCGAGCTCCCTGTCTGAAGGCCGAACAGCGCCGCCACGTTGTTGGTTGGATTGCGCACGATATCGGCCACGGCCACCAGCGTCGTCAGCGGCGCCGCGCCGCCCGGCGGAGTAGCATTAGTGAACAGGGTCGAGCATTGGCTCGATCCTGACCCGCTGGAGGTCACGCACGCCGCAAGGATATTGGCCAGCGTGTTCATCTGCTCCAGCGTGCCGCAGTTGACCGCGGGCGTCGCCGTGCCGCAGGTCGACGCTACGCTGTCGAGCAATGCGCCTGGAGTTCCGCCGCTCAGGTTTACCAAGTTGCTCTCCAGCGCGAGGAACGCGTTGTTAAACCCAGTAGCGTTGGAGGTGGGCGCGCCGATCGTCTCCCCGCTCGAGTCGATGAACTGATGCAGCGCCCATTCCGCTCCCACGGTGGTGAACTCGTTTACCACCATCAAGACTGGCAGCTCGTTCGAGAGTCCCGCCACTCCCAGCATCCCGATCGAGCCGTTCACGCCACTGCCCGCGTTGCCTCCGCTCGCCACCAGGTAAAGCACGGTCGGCGTAGCTGGCGCGTTGTAGCTGATCGTGTAGGCACCGGTTGAGTCGGTGGTCGCGGTGCCGAGGCTTATCGCGCCCGCGCCATAACCGCTGGTTCCAACTTCATACAGCGCGACCGAGGAGTCCGAGATTGGCGTGCCTCCCCCCTCCACCGTCCCTGACAAACTGGCGCTCGGCGTCGGCGTGGGTGTCGGCGTCGGATGGTGGTGATGGCTGGAGCTGGAATTCGAGCTCCCACAAGCGGCCGCTATCAGGCTCAGCGCCGCCACCAGCACGATCAGCGGTACGACTCTTCCGCGGACCAGGTTTATCGTTGTGGCTCCTGCAACACACCGCTGCGGCATGGGCTTCCCCTCTCTCGATGGAATTTTTCAGACGCAATCAGCCACTGGAAGCACATGGGCATCCCAAGCTGACGACAAAGACACTAATAAAGACGCTACTAAATGATTAGCATAGGATTGTCAATCAAAGTCGTAAATTGAATGCCAAAACATCTACCGCGAACGCCAAATGAATCGGCGCCAGACCGTGAATGGTCAGATGGCGCGGCTATCTTCGCGTGCCAGAGACGACGCGCGGCAATGACAGTCTTTCCTACTTATCGGGCCGGTGATCGCGAACGCCTCGTACCCGCGAGTCTAGCCGCAGGTCTCGGCAGATGGTCGGGAAGGAGTGCGCTTGATGGCACCAGCTCGGCGCTGTCGCCCGGCCGTTGCCAATAAAGATGGATCGCCGCGTCGCCGGCAAGATTACGCTCGCCAACCTGGATGCGATGGATGCCCTCGGTGAGGAAGACCGTGCCGGTCGCGTGTGGATGGTACACCTGGCCGGGGTCGCGGATAACCCACTGATTATCGATCGTCAGCCATCCGGCGTCATCCGCCTCGATCGTGAACTCATAAAGCGCGCTCTCAGGCACAATCAACTTGCCGATCCATAGCGCGACCGACGGCACCGGCATCGCGCCCATTTCGCTTACGCGATCGAAATCGATCCGCGGGTCTATGCGAATCAGATGCGGCGGCGAAAGTCCCGGCTCGTCGCCAACAAAGTACAATCCGAGCAGTCCGTGCCGCGCTTCAAGATTCCACGACTGGCTTATTCGGCCGCTTATCGGAGCGATAAACACGACCGCAATTCCAAGCGCCATCGCAGCGGGTCCATAGCTCTGCCGAGAGCGGCTGGAGAAAACCCTAAGCGTCTCGATAAGCTCCAGAGCGCCTATGATCCACACCGCGCCGAGCGGCCATAGCTGGAACGGACCGGCCAGGCGGGCGACTTTGCCAAGGTTGAACGCGGTCGAATCGCCGACGATCATTCCGCCGCCGAAGTAAGCATCGCGATTGCTGGCGAAATAGCCGCGCATGAAATGCTGCATCGCGAAATCCCGGACCGGGTTGTCGTATTCGTAAGGAAAATGCGGGTTGGTCGCCGTTGCCATCAGCATCACGAAGGCGGAGACGGCGGCAAGCGAGCCCAGGAGCCAGTTCCATGATCGCGGCAAAAACGCGAAGCTCAGCACCATGAACGGCACCGCGGCCACGATCTGGCGCGGACCGGTTGCGGTGCCGCCGCCCCACGACACGATCGATTCGCCGTACGAGGCGTTGAACAGAATCATCCCGATTACGGCGACGACCGCGACGATCCATTCAGCTCGGAAATGACGGCGGGCGAAGAAATATCCGGCGCCGGGGACCGCAAGCAGCAGGACCGGGTTGCAGAAAAACAGTCCGCGTTCGGGATCGACCAGGATATTCCACAGATTGCGGATTTTCGGATAGGTCAGGCCGACGAAGCCTTGCGCCTGTTCGGGAAATTGCGTGTTACCGGGCAGCTTGAACGCCTGATAACTGAAGAACAGCGGACTTCCGAACGCGCGCCAGTTGTAGAAGAACATCACCGCGGCCATCGCGGCCGCGCCCGCGGCAAAAGCGGCGATCATCCGCGCGTCCCTCAGCCGATAGATCGCGTAGATTCCAATCGCCGCCGCGACCAGCAGCGTCGGGTAGTCGTTCAGGACCGCCGCGCCACACAGCAGCCCGGCCAGAAGCGCGCGCTTCCATCCTGAGCGCGCCTCGCCCGGGGCGTCTCCAAAGGTCGCGATCAGGTAAAATGCGATAAACGAAAACGCGGCGGCGAACGGCTCGCCGGTCATCTCGGTTGCGTAGGGAAACGCGATGGTGCCGAGGCCGAGTATCAGCGCGAGCCCCGCGGCCCGTCCTTCCGATGCGCCCAAATAGCGCGCGAAGCGGAACATCACCACGCAGGTTAGAGCGGTCAGAAGACTGATGGTCGCGACGATCGTCAGGTAGGTAACGAGTGCCCAGTAGAGCGGCTCGTGCGTCGCCATCAGCGGATGCAGCCAGACGCGAAAGATTTCCCACGGCACCAGTGCGACCAGCGAAGTGCCGGGCGCTTTAACCGAGTAGTAATGCCCGCTCAGATGGATAATGTCGGCGGTGTTGTAGCCCGCAAAGCCGTCGATCCAGAAAGTTCCGCGCTCCATAATCGAGCGCATCATGTCGAATCTGGCTGCCGTGCTCTGATCGGCTGCCTGGTAAAAATAGGCATAGCTGATGAAGGGGACGAGGAACAGCGTCCATTCGATACGGCGACCGCGCGCCGCGGTTTCGTTCATCGCGCGCGCCTTTGTCCGGCGCGGCGTACCGGCCGGCTCTGCGCGATGACCGCTGCGGGCGGGTCTTCGCGGCCAAACAGCCACCATCCATAGCCCGCGACTATCGCCAGGGCGACGAACACTGCGACTAGGGTGATTGGCTTTCCGACCGGCTTCTCTTCCGATTGCTTTCGGATAGCCATCAGGTCGAAGACGTGGGTCGCGCCTTTGGGCGGCGCGGCGATTTTTACCGCCTGTATGTTCCTGAAGTATGCGGTTCCGGTGTTCAGGCTGCTGTAACCGCCCAATCGCGCGGCGACTTCCACGTCGGCGCCGTGGCCGGAGACCTTGACGTAAAATCCTACTGGTTGCCAGGCGGAAGTGCCGCGAATATCCGCCGACATGATTCCGCTTTCCATCAGCGAGATCGACGCGCCATCGGCCTGAACGCCGACGTTCTCGGTCCGGACCTCGGCAGTGATGTGGTACCATCCGGGCGCAAGCGTAAGCGACTGCATCCAGCGCGCGTCGTTGGCCACTATCGCGACGACTTTAAGCTCGCCCGGTCCGCCATTTTGGGGATGAGTCCAGGTATACGCGAACGAACTCGGGTCGTTGCGCCACGCTTCGGTGCGCCAGTGGTCGGGTTGGGATTCCGAGCCGGTTGAGAGATCTCCGTTGAGCAGCAGATTTCGCGCGCCATGAGCACGCGGCGCGATCGCGAGGATCAGAATCGCGACGGCGAGAATCGCGACCGCGGCGGCGTGCGCGAAAATGAGCGCCCTTTTGATCATCGTTTCAGATCCAGTTTCTCACCGATCCCGCCGTATCCAGCCACATCCGCGCGTAGTATCCGGCGCGATCGATCGGCATCCCGGTCCAGAGCGGAAAATAATAGATGAACAGCACAATCGCGCAGGCGGCAAAGACGATACAGACGTATTGTCCCGGCGCCGAGGCATTGAAGCGCCCCGCCGCTGCGCCAAACTGCGCGAACGCATAGCCAAAGAACAACAGCACTACGCCGAGCAGCGACCACGGCCATCCAACTCCGAGCACGAAGACCGGCACGATCGTGAACAGCAGCGCCCAGTGCACCCACGGCTCGGCATAATCGTTCCAGCATTGGGCGAGCAGCCATCCGAGCGCGAGATATCCGAGATAGACCGAGCCCATGTAGTGGTAGAGGAAAAGCGTTCGCCCGATCGGGATCCAGATCACCAGGTAGCCGAGGTATCCGATAACCAGGAATGAGCGCTCCAGGCGCGGTCGCTCGAACGCGTCAACCGCGGTGATAGTTATCGCGGTCAGCGCACCCCACCATAGGAGCGGATTACCGCCGCCCCACACGGTGGAGACTTTCCCGGTTTTGGGAAAATTCTGCCAGTACGCGATCGGCCGGAGCATCAGCGGCCAGCTCCACCATTTTGATGAATAGGGATGAGTCGCCGACGCGACGCTCTTTTCGTAGCCGATCACATCTTTGTAATACTTGAACAGATCCGCGATTCCGCCCCACCATCCGAGGAAGTAATGCGGCAGGAACGTGACCAGATAGAAGATCGCGGCGACCGATCCGGTCAGGAGCACCGCGCCTGCAATCCGGCTGTCGCGCCGCGGTAGCAGCGTCGCATCGTGCGCCAGCACCCAGACCAGGAATCCGGTCACCAGCAGAAATGTAACGGCCGGAATGTACAACTTGGCGCCAAGACAAAGGCCGAGCGCAACTCCCAACAGGGGCAGAAGCCGGCGGCGCGTGAGGATACCCTGGGTATCGATTAATCGAAAAAGAATCAGGTACGCGATCGCGGCCATGGTTAGATAAACGATATCGATAACCGCGTAGCGCGAATCGACCAGGTAAAGACCATCGAGCAGCACCGCTCCCGCTCCCAAAGCGCCCGCGAGCCGCGAGCGGGTCATGCGGCGTCCCAGAAGATAGGTCACGCCGATAAGGATTGTGCCGATGGTCGCGTTACCGACCCGCCAGCTCCATGAATGATCGCCGAAGAAGAAAATACCGGCGGCTATCACGAGCTTCGCGAGCGGAGGATGCGGATCGAGAAAGCGCTCGGCGTGAAGATACTCGCGCGCCTGGCCGACGAAATGGACCTCATCGAAAACGATTTCGTTGGGATGCCCAAGATGCCAGAAGCGAGTCGCAATCGCGATCGCGACCAGCACCGCGATAACTACGGTATCGATATGGTTCCAGGCAAGCGGCGCTCCGCGTTTTTCGACCGCGACCGTGCCGGCCGGGCGCTCGGCAAACATCTGCCGGAAGAATTTGGCCGCCACACCCGCGTATGCGGACTCCTCCGCGCGAGCGCCCTCCAGCCGGGTTACGCCGTAGTAGATCGAACCAGCAAAGACCAGGACATTCACCGCCGACGCAATCATCGCCCAAGTGTCGCGCGAGGGCAGAAACACCACCGTCTGAAGCGTATGCAGGATGTAAGCTAGATTGAACAGGGCGGTTAAGGTGAGAACCACGAAAATGGCGAGCATCTCGACCGAATCGAACGCGAGCGGAATCGTGAACACGATCGCCGGATAGACGTATCGCTCGTGCATCCGGGGCGCGAGCATGAAGAAACCAAAGACGGTGATGAACGCGGCATAGATGAGGGTCTTTGCGCTGGGGCGCCGCCACACAATCCATCCGACGAACGCATACAGCGGCACCAGCAGGCTCATTCCGAGGCCGAAGTAAGAGATTCCCGCAATCGACTGCGAATCCGATTGCCTGAGCCCGCCGATCAGCGCCATCAGGTTGAACGCGTTGACCGAGGTTTCGTGATAGTAGGCCGCGGTCGACGTGTAGAGTTCGATTATCCAGTTCCATGGATGGCCGATCTGGAACGGAACGATTCCGATGATGAACACCGAAATCGCGACTACCGCCGAGCGCACCCAAGTCGTAATCGGCGTCTCGAGCATCGTCCACCACGCGAGCATCGGCAGCAGCATCAGGCCCTGCGGCTTGACCAGCACCGATATCGCGGCCATTGCCCACGCAACCTCGTATTGATCGGCAAGTATTGCGATAAGCGACAGCCACATCGTGAAGGTCAGCACCGAGTCGCTTTGGCCCCACACCACAGTGTCGAAGAGCAATGCCGGATTGAGCGCGACCATCAGAAGCGCCACGTAGGCAATTGCGGGACGGGCGCCGCGCCGCATGTAGGCGAACACGGCGAACGCAAGGAAGAAATCGGCGATTATCGCGGGACTCTCGACGATAGTGCGCAGAAAATCGCCGCTTGCGTGGGTAATTCCCGCGAACACGCCGGCAACCCAAAGCGCGTAAAGGTAACCAGGCGGATAATCGAGGAAATATCCGTGCTGATAGGTATGCGCCGGTCCCAGCTTTGCGATCTGAAGCGCCCAGGCCTGATAGCTGCCGACGTCGGGTCCGAAACCCGGAAAAAACGGCAGCAATACGACCTTGAACACCGCCAGCGCGGCGATCGTGATGAGCGCGGAGTCGATTCCCGGATTCAGATCGTCGATCAGCGATCGCGCGGAGAGCGAGAACGCGTACGCGACAATCGCAAGCAGCACAACCGCGGCGAAAAGCCCAATCAGCTTTCCACTTGGACCCTCGGGCGTGGCCGGCGCCGACGCTCCGATTGTCGCCAGCGCGATTACGGCCAGTCCCGCGCGCAGCATCCAGCGGCCGCGCACGCCCGATGAGCAGCTATGCACCCGGTAAGTCAACGAAAATCAGAATCTTCCCCAGGTATGAACCCTTGTCCCTTCACCGCGTCGCTATACGCCGTCGATCACCATACCGGAGCGCGCACACCTGATGAACAGGGTGGCTGGCGACGGGTGACTTCGCGGCTTATGATGCGCTATCGGCAGAGGAAACCATCATGGACCTGATTCATGCCGTTTACGAACCGGTTGGCTCGGGACCGCATCCGACCATATTCGCGATGCACGGATGGGGCGCAAGCGCGCTCGATCTGATCGGGCTTGCGCCCTATCTTGCCGGGGGCAGATTCATGGTCATCTGCCCGCAGGGCCCGGTCGAAGTCGAGATCGGGCCGACGCGCGGCTACGGATGGTATCCGCTCAGGATGGGCGGCGCGCAGGATCCCGAGGCGATCGCGAATGCGGCGCAAAAGGCGCAGAGTTTTGTCGAGGCCGCGATTGAGCGCTATCCGGCCGACCGGCGCAAGATCGTGATTCTCGGCTTCAGCCAGGGCGGGTCGATGGCTTATCGGCTGGCGATCACAAATCCGGCGCGATATGCGGCGCTGGTGGCGCTATCGACCTGGTTTCCGCCGGAGTTGAAAGATGCCGCGACCGATCGCGACGCCCTTGCGCGGCTGCCGACCATCGTGCAGCACGGGCGCGCGGATGAAATGATCGAGATCGGGCGGGCGCGCACCTCGGTCGAAAATCTGCGCGAGCTTCGCATCCCGCTGTCATACAAAGAATACGATTGTGGCCACGAGATTACCGCCGACGCGCTTCAGGATCTGGGCGAATTCCTGGAAACGAAGGTGCTTTCACCTATAATCACTGTTTAGCCGATCAACTTCGGCGCAGCGCATCCGCGAATATCGCGGAGCAGTTGGGAGGGGGAGGAGGGGGTGCGAAAATCACGGATGAGTCGCAGGGATTTCCTGCGACAGGCTGGCAAAGCCAGCCTCGCTTTGGGTCTTGGCTCCCAGATAATGGCCGTGACGGGATGCGGAGGAGGAGCAAACACAGTTGAAAGCACGAGCGGCGAATACGACGTGATTATCGTCGGAGGCGGCAGCGCCGGATCGATCGTCGCCTCAAAGCTGCTCGCTGCCAGCCACGGCCGCAAACGTATCCTGATTATCGAGGCTGGAGGACCCACCAGCGCGCTAATCGGCGGCAATGATTACCCGCCGTGGCTCCCGCCGGGCCGCACCGATCTGACAATCTTTGACGTTCCCGGCGAATACTCGCAGATGGCCTGGATGCCGCTAGGACAGCCATATCAGCTCAGCGAGACGATGTTCACCTTTCAGGGCATCGGGCTCGGTGGCAATTCCATGTTCAATGGGATGCTGTTCCAGACCAATCCCGTCTCGCTGTTCGATAACCAGTGGCCGTCAGGATGGAGCTGGGCGGAGATGATGCCCTACTTCCAGCATGTCCGGCAGCTCGTTCCGGTCACGAATACTCCCTCGACTAACGGTGTGCCGCAGAATAGCGGGCCGGCGACGATTATCCATCCGCTTTACGCCGCGAACGGGTGGGTCGAGGGCGATACCAGCCAGCCGGTTTCCGTTCCCGGCATTTACAGCCGGCCGTACGTAGCGGTTTCGAACGGCCGCCGCGCGGGACCGATCAGCGGCTACTTCGCACAGTACGATGCCGGCGGGGCGCCATCGAAAGGCCTGGAAATTCTGCCATTCAGCAAAGCGCAGTCGATCGATTTCGATGCCCATGGCCGCGCGCGCGCAGTCAATTACCTTCGGCGTCCGAGCGTGGATCAATCCCAGTCCGGAATCGCGGCGACAGCGCGCCTTAAGCGCGACGGACTGCTCGTGATGAGCGCCGGAGCACTGATCACGCCGCGGCTGCTCCTTTTGAGCGGCGTGGGGCCACAGGGCCTCGAGGCGCAGATTTTCCCGGGCCAGTCGCGCCCGCCGTTTGCGATTGACAATCAGACGCTCGGGATCGGCGTGTTCGACCACGTGATGACGATGGTCTCGTATAGTTACAGCGGCAGCGTGCCGTACTCGGCCTACAATTACGGCGATTACGCGGGAAACGCCGCGGATATCGAAAATTACCTGGCGGGTGGCATCGGCCCCTACGCACAATATCAGCCCGTATCGATTCTGAATTACATGCTAAACAGCGACGTGCCCAACATCGAGATATTCCTGAACCCGAACGGTGTTGGAACTCCGGGCGGCACATACTACCCGCCGAACACGTTTTCCGCCTGGTTGATGCTGCTGAACCCGAGCGCGCGCGGAATGATAACGATCGACGCAAGCGGCAATGTAATCCACCCCGATATCTACCTGCCGAACACGCCCGACGGGCAAGCCGACGCGGCATTAATGACGCAGGCAGTGTACGACATGATCCAGCTTTTCATGCAGAACACCGACCTGACCATCCTGTTCGGCCCTGGCGGCCTGAGCCATCCGGACCTCGATCCTAACAGCCTCACCGATGTGGGCGAATATGTCACGGGACCTTCACCCGTCGATGGCGTGTACTTCAACCGCCTGACCATCAATCACTTCGGCGGCACCGCAGCCCTGAGTTCCGGCGACGGCGGGGTCGATCCTGGCACGCTTATCCTGCGCGGCACGGAAAACGTCGCCGTGGTCGACGCCTCGCTGATTCCGACAATCGTGACTGCGCATCCGATCGGCACGATTATGGCGGTGGCAGATCGCGCCGGAGACATTTTGTCGTCACGATGGGATTGATCTCAGCCCACGCAGCGAGCACGCCCCCCCAGATCGGTCTGACGCAGCGGCCGTGCTAGGCTCCCATTATGAGCGAAGCGCCGGAATTTTCACGGCTTCTCAATATTGTCCGCGAGCTACGCGAAAAATGCGCGTGGGATCGCGAGCAGACGCTCCCAAATTCGTCCCGTCATCTGGTGGAGGAGGCTTACGAGACGGCGGACGCGATCGCGGCCGGCGACCCTGCGGCGTTTGCCGAGGAAGCAGGTGATCTGCTGAGCCAGACGCTGTTTGCTATCGTGATCGCAGCCGAAGGCGGAGGTTCAGACCCCGCCGCGGTCATCAAGGCGGCGGCGGATAAGCTCGTACGGCGGCATCCGCACGTCTATGCGAATGCGAAAGCGGAAACCGCGGAACAGGTCCTGGCGCAGTGGGATCGGATAAAGGCGGAGGAAAAGGCGGCTAAGCCTGGCGACAGATCCTCGCTATCATATGTTGGCCGCGCCCTGCCCGCCCTGATGCGAGCGGAGAAGCTCGGGGAAGCGGCGCGGCGGCGCGGGATGGATTGGGCGAACGCACGCGAGGTGCTCGACAAGGTGCGAGAGGAGCTGGCCGAGGCAGAGCAGGCGCTAGCTCGCGGCGATTTGCGCGAGCTTGGCGAAGAAACGGGCGACATGATGCTCGCGCTCGCGAATCTGCCGCGCTTTATCGGACGCGATGCGGAATCGGTACTGCGCGCATCATGCGAGAAATTCATCATGCGGTTTGCCGTCGTTGAGGAGCTTGCGCGCGAGCGCGGACTCGATCTGAAGGCGCTCAGCCCGGTGGAAATCGAATCGCTATGGCAGCAAGCGAAGCGGCTTTGAGTTGCGCTATCAGGCTTTGACGCTAGCGGCGATATTGACCGGCGGGAGAGGCGCTGTTAGTCATACTTCGATATGCCGCATATTCCGGTTCATCCGTCGGCGCAAAAGCGCCATCGTCAAAGCTTAAAACGCGCCGAACGCAATCGCGCGATCAAGTCTCATGTCCGCAGCGCCGTCAAACAGGCCGCACAAGCGATCGGCGGCGGTGACGCGGCCGACGCAACCGCAAAGGTCACAGCAGCGACCAGTGCGCTGATGAAGGCGAGCTCCAAGGGTACGCTGCATCGCAACACCGTCAGGCGACAGATCGCGCGGCTGAGCACCCGCCTGCACAAAGCGCACGCGAAACAAGGCTGATCGATCTCGGCTCGGCGGCTTGGATGCGCCTCAC
>JASHOJ010000244.1 GCA_030041155.1 Candidatus Binataceae bacterium
AGCGCGGTGCGGGTGCACCAGACCAAGGAGCCGGAGCACAAGCAGGATTTCGACGAGTGGCTCGCCCGCATCATCTGCTACGCGTTTTCGGTGCCGCCGCAATGGGCGGTGAAGCTGATGAACCGCGCCACCGCCGACAACCAGTCGGCGCAGGCCGAGGACGAGGGGCTGGAGCCGACCAAGGAGTGGGTCAAGGACCTCGTCGACGAGGTGATCGCCGACGAGTTTGCCTCGCCCGACCTGGAGCTGCTGTGGCTCGACGAGGACAGTGGCGCGGCGGAAATCGAGGCGCAGATCGAAGCCCGCGTCAAGATCGGCGCGGCCACGCTCAACGAACTGCGCGCCGCGCTCGGCCTCGACCCGTTCGCCAACCCCGCCGCCGACCGCCCGATGGTGCTCACCCCGACGGGCTACGTGCCGATCGAGGCGGGTGGGGGTGGCAATGCGAATCCGCCACCTGGTGGAAGAGGACAGGGAGCCAATGCACAAGCAGCTTCCGCTATCCAAAAATACAATCCCGACGAGCCGCGCGTGCCGAAGGGAAGCTCGGATGGCGGACAGTGGACAAGTGAGGGCGGGAGCGGCTCGTTGCCTGATTCAGTGGCTCGGCCAGTCGCTGACGAGCACCCGAGTTCTGGACACGGCCCGCAATATGCAGCGGTTACGGGTAACGATTGGCGAAACGTGCCCGTCAACTTGGCCGAGGAAGAGGCGCCTAATGGGCCAGGCCATGCGATCCGCAAGCATGTCGGCAAAAGCGAAGCCGAACTGCTCGGGCAGTTTGAACAGGACAATCGCTACGGCCTATTTTACGACCAAATAAGGAAGCGTGAAGGATCGTTCGATTCCATAGAAAACGCGAATGATCTGGTCAACCAAACACTCAGGGCAAAGAGCGAGGAAGTCGATCGCGTCGCTAGCGGGCAAGCTGCAGACGACTTCATTTACTACCGCTTTGGCTTTGTCACTGGCTATGAAGTATATCGGACAGACCCTAATTATCCGCGGTTCGAGACGCGAGAAACCTATGGAGTGGGCGTATATATCGTACATGATCCACGATCGCCGCGTGGTTTTCGTGTTATTACCGCCTACCCAATGAATTCCGACTGATGGTATGTTGAGTGTGCTAAAAAGTCCCGCTGAATTCACCGAATGGCAGTGTCATCTATCGACGTGACCTCCTCAACGGAGCAAAAATAAAGGTGCAGTGATGAGCGAAGTAAAGGCTCCGCCAGAATTTTGTCATCTGGTTCGATCATTTTATCAAGGCAGTCTAAGCGAGGGAAAGGACGACCGCGAGTGGATAGCATTGGCCCTTCGAATGCTCGATCCGCGCAGCAAGAGCGTTGTCAAGCAGTTCCTAACAGACTTACTGGCTCAAAAACCGGAGGAGAAGGAATTGCAAGAGCTCTGGAATTCAGCAGGCAGTAACTATTACATTGTCGGCAAACACGAACATGAAGCGATGAGGTCCTTTTTGACAATGATTCGCGATCAGATCGCGTAGTACTTTTGCGCGCCGGGTGTGGTGGCCGGCATTTTGGTCTCGATCGGGCTTCACATGTGGGGCTGTAACCGGGCTTCACATGTGGGGCTGTAACCGATGGAATGACCACGATGCGAAATTTACAGATGTTGATTTATACCGCCGTCAACGGTGTTCAAAGCACGATCACCTGGCGAGATGAGAAGGACTACGACGCTGCAACCAGGTTTTTCAGTGGCGTTGGTGCGATCGTGACGGGCGTCTACGACAATAATGGGCCAACAGGTGGTGTTTTTGTATATGTAAACGACCAGCAGAAAATGGACGCTTTCTCCAAGCTTCTGAAATCATTAGCGCCAACGATCGAGCCGAGTTAGAACAGAAAGAAGCGGTTCCCTAACCGATCGACGCGGCGACGCTGTATTGCCGGCGCACCCGCGCTGGAAAACTCTGCGCGCTGCACCAGCTCGACGGCGCCACCATCAAGCGCGTCATCGACGATTGGGGGAGGACGCCGCAGCCCTATGCGGCGGCCGACGGCAGCACGATCTATCCGCCGGCCTATCAGCAGGTGCTCAAGGGTTTGCCGGCCGTCGACTACGCGGTGCGCGACATCATCTATCGGCCGCGCAACGTGCGCGCTCACCGCGTCTACGGTTACTCGCCGGTGCAACAGGTGCTGATGACGGTCAACATCGCGCTGCGCCGGCAACTCTGGCAGCTCGATTATTTCTCCGAAGGCTCGATCCCCGACGCGCTGATCGGCGTACCGGCGGGCTGGACGCCGGACCAGATCCGCCAGTTCCAGGATTATTGGGACACCGAGTTCGCCGGCGATCTGGCGAAGCGGCGGCGCGCCAAGTTCGTGCCGGGCGACAGCGCGGTGCGGGTGCACCAGACCAAGGAGCCCGAGCACAAGCAGGACTTCGACGAGTGGCTCGCCCGCATCATCTGCTACGCGTTTTCGGTGCCGCCGCAATGGGCGGTGAAGCTGATGAACCGCGCCACCGCCGACAACC
>JASHOJ010000031.1 GCA_030041155.1 Candidatus Binataceae bacterium
GAATTAGCGAATCGCTCGCCGCGGCGTGGCGCGAATTCACCAGCGCACGCCGCGCATCGCCGGCTTACTGTTAAGCAGCCGCCGCTCCCGGTATGATCGCGCGCAAATAGAAAGGCTCGCGCGTTTCGATGGTCGTCTTCGCATCGCAAACAATTCTGGAAGATCTCGCGCTGGTGTTCGCCATCGCCGCGGTCGTCACCGTCGTCTTTCACAAGATCCGGCAGCCGGTCGTGGTCGGATACCTGGTCGCGGGAATAATCGTCGGCCCATTCACGCCGGTTTTTATTGCTAGCACCGACCGGATTCATACGGTCGCCGAGCTCGGCGTGATTCTGCTGATGTTCGCGCTCGGGCTTGAATTCAACATCCGCAAGCTTCTGCGGCTCGGTCCCACCGCCAGCTTCGTGACCGCGATACAGGTAGGCCTGATGTTCTGGATCGGCGACGTGGTGGCGAGCGCGATGGGATGGACGCCGCTGGAAGGAATCTTCGCCGGCGCGATGCTCTCGATATCGAGCACCACGATCGTCGCCAAGGCGTTCGGCGAGCAGAACATGAGCAATCGCGTTCACAACCTGGTGTTTGGAATCCTGCTTGCCGAGGACATGACCGCCGTGATGCTGCTTGCCATCCTGACCGCGATTGCGGCGGGCAAGGGGCTCAGCCCGATGATGATGTTTTCGGTGGTGTCGCGGCTCGCCCTTTTTCTGGTGATCCTGATTGGAGTCGGATTGCTCATCGTGCCGTGGGGAATCCGAAAGGTAGTCAAGCTGGGGCGTCCGGAAACCACGCTGATCACTGCGATTGGAATCTGCTTCGTCTTCGCGATGATCGCCGAACACGCCGGATACTCGGTTGCGCTCGGCGCCTTTCTGGCCGGATCGCTGGTCGCGGAATCGGGCGACGCGCACACGATCGAGCACCTGGTCGAGCCGGTCCGCGACCTCTTCGGCGCGGTGTTTTTCGTGTCGGTCGGAATGATGATCGAGCCGGCGCAGGTTCTCGCGCACTGGGCCGCGATCGCGATCCTGGTTGCGGTGGTGATCCTCGGAAAGATGTTCGGCGTGACGCTGGCGTGCCTGATGGTTGGAACGCCGGTCAGGCCATCGGTGCAAACCGGGATGAGCCTGACCCAGATCGGCGAGTTTTCGTTCATCATCGCCGGAGTTGGAATCCAAACCCATGCGACACGCGAGTTCATCTACACAATCGCGGTCGCGGTCTCGGCGATTACCACTTTCACCACGCCCTACATGATCGGCTTTTCGCGGCGCACCGGAGATTTCGTCGCCACTCGCGTGATGCCGGAAAATCTCGGCGCGCTGCAGGTCATCTACGATTCATTGATGGAGCGGATCCGGAGCATGAGCGCGCCCGAGCGCGGGATCGCGTGGCCCTCGACCCTTCTCGGTGCGGGCGCATTGGCGATCGGCGCGATTCTGATCCTCAATGAGATGGATCCGCTGGATCTGACCGGCCAGCTCGCGGCTCTTGCCGCGGTGAGTTATTTTCACGCCGGGTTGATTGTCGATCTTGGTGCGCTGGCGGTGTGCGCGCCTTTTATCTGGGCGATGTACCACGGCGCCGGGCGCCTGGCGCACGTGCTTGCGGCGCGCACTCTAGCATCGCCGCGGGGAACCTTTGCTCCTCAAGGCACCGAAGTGGCTCTGGAAGCGGTGCTCCACTCGACCATCCTGCTCGTGATCACGATTCCTCTGCTCGGGATCGTGCAGCCGTTTCTCGAGCCAATCGAAGGCATTGGCGCGATCGTGATTGGAACGATCCTGATTGGCGTCGTGATCTGGCGAAGCACGCTTAAGCTGCGTGGCAACCTCGGCACTGTAGCAGGCGTTATCGCGGCCGCATTCGCCGAAAAAGGCACAGTGCCGTACGAAGTCCCCGGCTTTGGGACAGTGACACCGGTCCAGCTCGAGACCGGAGCCGCCGCTATTGGCAGAAGCCTTGCGCAACTGAAGTTGCGCGCGATAACCGGCGCTACCGCGGTCGTCCTCTCGCGCCATCGCGGCGCAGCGATCGTTCCGACCGGAAGCGAAATTCTAGCCGAGGGTGACGTGTTGGGACTTGCCGGACCTGTCGAGCAGGTTGAGGCGGCGCGACACTTGCTGCTCCGCGACGGCGCGGCACAGGCCGCCTGATCGCACGGTTGCGCGGCGCGGGCGCCAGTCGCTTAGATGAGCCTAATCCTTGTGTCACCCTGAAAGTAGGCTGCCGGATTCCCTTCGGGACCGGTCAGGCAGGCTCTGGGTCCCGTTTGCCCTACATTTTGTGTCATGTTGAGCGAAGGCCACCGCGGCCGGAGTCGAAACATCCCCTCCGCTATCGTTTTGGCGGATTCGGGATCCCTCGACTCGCGCAGCGCTCGCTCGGGATGACACCACTCCTTGTGTCGCGCCCAGCAGAAAGTGGCGAGGCGCTCGATGCAGCGCCCGTGCGCTTCGGCGCCGGCAGAATCTTGGCACCATTCCGGGCCTGTAGTATTCGATTCGCAGGCTGTTTGAAGATTGCTGCATCTCTAACGCGCGACGATCACAGCAAGATCGCGCTCGGCCACTTCCGTCAGCTCGCCGCACGACATGTGACATTGAAGAACGAGCGAACGTGACTCGCTATATAGAAGGATGATGAGGAAAGGCGGAAGCATTTCAGTACTTCCGTGCTTTAGTCTGCTCACGCGAACGTGCACCCGATATCCGCCGTTCACCTTTGTGATTTCGGAATTGATGTGCTCGCGTTGTCTAAGCTCTGCTAGTTGATCCATGAGGGGCGTAATATCGGGCTGAACTGAGTCTAGAAACCCGTGCGCCCTGTTCCCGGGCGACTCAGGTGCCTCAGGCCTCGCGGCGGGGTCTTCTTCACTAATGATCCAAATCCGATCGGCCACGCACGTAATATAGACATCATATAGACATCGCTTATTCCTGGATTTCCAGGCTCATCTCCCACTCACGACCGCGCGGCATGAAGCGGAAGACCCAACTTTGCCGCCGCCATCGCCTTGGATATCGTTGACACGGACTCGTTTGAAGGGTTTGATCGGGCCTGAAGTAGTTTCAGGATGGTGAACGCCCGACGATACCCAAATATCGCTCAATATCGAAGCAGTCGCTGACTGGAATCTCAAGCGCTTCGAAATCCCCGACCCCATCGGATACGACGACTATCGAATGTTCTGCCGCCCCATTGCGGAAGATCTGGCCTCACAGCCCCGTGAGCGTCCGTCCGGTGGGTTGAGCATCTTCTATTATCCGAATTTCAAACCTGATAAGCCGGACAATCTGCGTCCAATAGCCATCGTGGGCGCGTCAGACCTCGCGCTGCTGAGGGCCGACGCCGGAGCGATCATAAAGGTCACTGATGCGCTGCTTTCCGATAGTGTCTGTTCATACCGCCTGAACCGATCGCCTTTTCCCCCCGGTACTGCGTGGGGCTTTGACCGGCGAGATTCTTGGAAGAACGGTTTCGTCGCGGGCGGGATCCAGATCCTCGATGAAGCCAAATTCCCGTTCATGTGCAGGACGGACATCCGGAAATTCTATCCGTCGATCCAATTCGACTTGCTGCGGGAATCGCTTCTGAAGAGCGACTGCGACCGACAGGCTGTAGAGCGCATCTTTTCGTTTTTGAAGTTCTGGCAGGAGTTCTACGGCCTCGCTGGGTTGCCGATCGGCCCCGAGGCCTGCGCTGTCCTCAGCAACTTTTTCCTGCGACCAGTAGACGAGCTGATGGTGGTGGCCGGTGCTGAATACCGCAGGTACGGCGACGACATGCTGATCTTCAGCCACGACAGACCGATGGGCGAAGCCGTCACCGAATTCCTCGATGAGGAATTGAATCGGCTGCAACTCAGCAGGTCGGTTGACAAAACCGAGTACTTCGACGACCCGGCGGCTGCCAAGTCCAACTTGCGGGACGCCGAGATCAATTACATGTCGGACGCCGCGCACCTCGATGCGGGCGTGGGCTTATACACAGCAAGGCGTGGTTTCCGCCGATTGCTCTATACGGCTCCCGAGGATCTCAAGCCGTCACAACTGCGGTGGGTGTTGAAATTTCTCACGAACAAGCGTGAGCCCGATGGCTGCTTTGAGCTGTCCAGCCGTGCCGACCTGATGAATGTTGACCCGAAGGTCGCTGTAAATTATCTGGCGGTCGGCACGCGGAAGCAGGGCGTTCTGGCCAATTGCATGCAGCGCCTGGCGCAGCCGCGGGAAGAGCGGTTCGACGGTCTTACCCTCCATCAGCTGCGCCTGATGACGCAGACCAAGACCGGTAGGGACGAAGCCAAGGAGTTCGAGCGGATCGCCACTGATCAATCGACGCCGTGGCCGACGCGCAGCTGGGGATGGGCGGCTTATGCACACGCAAACAGCACCAAACCATCGCGGCTTATGGAAGCCGCCCGAGACGAGGCCGACCCGAATATCCGCAGGACGATAATCGCCACCTTGAAGCGCCATTCTGATTCGTCGCAATGCCGGACTTTCCTGCGCGATGAAGCCGAACGCTGCCCGTTGAACAAATACACCGCTGAATGGGCAAAAACCGCATAGCGCTAATGCCGGAAGATCCAGCCGAGCAATCCAGTTCGGTTCTGTCCGCAGGCCTGAACGTCTGGTTATGCTTTCGGTTTGCAGGATATGCTGCCCGTCACCGATCAGGCTGGAGGTAGTCATGAATCTGAAAGACACGGTTGCGCTCGTGACTGGCGGAGGTTCCGGACTCGGAGAAGCTACCGCTCGCGAGTTGGTTTCAGGCGGTGCGAAAGCGGTAATCCTGGACCTGGCCGCTTCTCCCGGCAAAAAAGTCGCGGAATCGCTCGGCGACAAGGCTTTGTTCACCGCCGCGGATGTGGTCTCGGAAAAAGAGGTAAGCGGCGCGATCACCGCTGCGATCGCGAAGTTCGGCGCGATTCATATCGCGATCAACTGCGCCGGAATCGGCCGCGCGATGCGCACGATCACCAAAGAGGGACCGCACTCTCTCGAACTCTTCAACCGCGTGATTCAGGTCAACCTGGTTGGCACCTTCAATGTGATCCGGCTGGCCGCGGCCGCGATGGCGAAAAACCAGCCCAACTCCGACGGCGAGCGCGGAGTAATCGTTAACACCGCCTCGGTCGCCGCATTCGACGGACAGATTGGACAGGCGGCGTATTCCGCGTCGAAAGGCGGAGTGGTCGGGATGACGCTGCCGATTGCGCGCGATCTGTCCTCGATGGGAATCCGAGTCTGCACGATCGCGCCGGGCACGTTCGAGACGCCGATGCTGGCGGGATTGCCGGATCCGGCGCGGCAGGCGCTCGCGGCGCAGATACCGTTTCCGCATCGGCTCGGGCAGCCGCGGGAATATGCGGCGCTGGCGCGGCAGATCGTGGAGAACGCGATGCTGAATGGCGAGACGATTCGCCTTGACGGCGCGCTCCGGATGCCCCCGCGCTAAGAGAATCGTGTCGCGGCTAAGAGTGTGCGCAGGGCAGCAGCCCTCACCCGCGCGGCGCGAGGCTTGCGACAAAAGAGCGCAAGCCTCGCGCCGCGCCGCCCTCTCCCGGTGGGCGAGGGCATCTCAGAATGCGCGACGTCCATGCGGATGATCGCAAAACCGCGCGCGCGAAGCGCGATGATCGGTGGTTTCCCGATTGGCGCGGCTACTGAGCGGCGGATGAAGCCGAGGCCGAGGCGGCGGGCGGAGCAGGCGCCGGGACGGGTGCGGGGGCGTGCTTGATTGGCGGGGCGGTGCTGGCGCCGATCGAGATTATCAGCATCCCCTGCTCGTAGCGGGGACCGCCGACAATCAGAATGCCATGATTGCGCAGCTTCAAGTCGGTGGTCATCAGCGGGCGCGGCCCCTGGAACAATACGATCTCCATTGCGATCATGTCGCCGTCGATCTGGCGCGGCTGAACGTGCAGGATGCGGCCGCCGGGAAGCTGGAAGACAATCATCTTGCCGCACAGGGTTTTGTCGGCCTGATCGCTAACCAATCGATAGGTGCTGTAGCTGAACAGGGCTTGCAGCCGCGGACCCATCCGGGCCAGACGCGGATCGATTCCTTCGTTGGTGTCGGCGGCAAGGACCGAGTTGACGTGAACGGTCACGATGCGCGTAGTGGACTGCTGAGCAAACGCCGGGCTCTGTACTGCGATCGCGAAAATTGTGGCTAGAAGTAGGCTCAGACTTCGCGCGCGCGTCACCATCAGTACCTTATCGCGACTCTTTACTGCTGCTGGTCTGGCAGCCAGATGACTGTGGTGTCGGTTCGCGGCTCGCTCCAGACGGCAACCGACGGAATTTCGGACTCAAGCCGCGAAATTACGGCTTGCGAATCGTCGTCGGCGCCACTCAGGTCGGCGCGCGCCGTCTTTACATCGGCTATCGACGCTTGCGCAACCGGCGCCTGCTCGACGGCGTGCTCGACTTGCGCTATCTCGCGCGAGTTATCCGCCCGCCGCACCGCTATCTGCGCATATGGGGTTGCCAGGACGGCGGTGATAATCGCGGCCAGGGCGACGGCGGTGGCGAGTCCAACACCCGTTGAGATCTGTTCGCCAAATCCGCGCAGTGCGCGCGACAAGCGGACCGTAAACGGAACCGGAAGGCTGTCCACGCGCCGCATCACGGCGAGCTTGAAGCCATCCAGCGGCGGGGCGGGGAACAGAGTACGAAGCTCGCGGCCTAGCGCCGCGTAATCGGCAAGTTCAGCGGTGCAGCTTTCACATCGTGCAAGATGAAACGCGACTTCCTGATATTCATGCGGCTCGAGCGCCTGGTCTTCAAATGCGCCGAGCATCGGGCCAATTTCACTACATTGGGCCATCATCAATCCTCTGGAATATCCTTGAGCAGACCACGCAAGCGGCTACGAGCGTAATGAAGCCGACTCATCACAGTACCACGCGGGCACTGCAGAGTTTCGCTTATTTCGTCGTAAGATAGCCCTTCCACTTCGCGTAAAAGTATCACGGTGCGATGTTCCGGCGTCAACTCCTCAAGCGCGGCGGACAGCCGTTTTGACAACTCTCCACGGCTGGCAGCCTTGAATGAGTCTCCCTTGTCGCTCGGGAGGCGGCGCAATTCGTTTTCGGCATCCTCGCCCCGCAGCATCACGTGGCGGCCTTCACGCCGCCAGAAATCTATCGCCAGGTTGGCTGCAATCCGATACAACCAGGTCGAAAAACTCGATCGCGACTCGAACTTGGTGAGATTTTGGTACGCACGTACAAAGGTCTCCTGCGCAAGTTCGAGCGCGTCATCCTGATTGTGCACGACCGCCAACGCAACGTTCGCCACTCGGCGCTGGTAACGCTCGACCAGGACTCCGAAGGCTTCGGTGTCGCCCTTCTTGGCCCGATCGATGAGCTCGGCTTCGTCGCCGTCCTGGCGCGCTGACGTTCTCAATGGGTATAGACGCGGATGAGTGGGACGAAATTCAGCCGAATTGTCACTTTTCGCCCCTTAATTCGGCCCAGTTCGGTCCCCATTTCAGATCGACCCGGAGCGGAACGCGCAAGGTGCCGGCGGCTTCCATCTCCCGACAAGCGATCTCGCGGGCGGCTTCCAGGTCCTGGTTTCGCACTTCGAGAAGAAGTTCATCATGCACCTGCATCACGAGCGCCGCGTCAAGCCGCGCGCGGCTAATCTCCCGATCAAGTCTAATCATTGCAAGCTTTATCAAGTCCGCGGAAGTCCCCTGGATAGGCGTATTTATCGCGATTCGCTCCGCTTGGGCCCGCGATCCTCCGGGCGGCGCATTCAGCTCTGGAAGATAACGCCGCCGCCCGTACATGGTCGTGACGAAGCCGTCGATTCGAGCGCGCGCGAGCGTTTCTTCGAACCAGTTGCGGACCCGCGGAAGCCTTTCGAAATACCGTTTTATATAATCCTGCGCATCGGCCATGGAGATGCCGAGTTGCGCCGAGAGCCGCTGCGGCCCCATCCCATAAATCAGGCCGAAATTGATAGTTTTCGCCATCCGGCGCGCTTCCGCATCGATATTCCTGCCCGATCGCCCCAGAAGCTCGGCGGCGGTGCGCGCGTGAATGTCCTCGTCCTGATTGAACGCATCGACCAGCATCGGATCGCCCGAGAGATGAGCCAGCACCCGCAGGTCAATTTGCGAATAATCGGCAGACAGCAGGACGTAGCCGTCGCGAGAGGCGAAAGCACGGCGAATACGGCGTCCATCCTCGCTTCGGGTCGGGATATTCTGCAGGTTAGGGTCGCTGGAGCTAAGCCGTCCGGTCGCGGTGACGGCCTGATGAAAGGTGGTATGCAGCCGCGCGTCGTCGCGGCTTACAAGCTCGCCCAGCGCGTCGGCATAGGTAGACTTGAGCTTGGCGATCGAGCGGTACTCGAGCAGCTTTTTTGGCATCGGATGCACCGCCGCCAGTTTTTCCAGCGTGTCGGCGTCGGTGGAGTATCCGCTCTTGCTTTTTTTGATTCCCTTGACCGGCAGTTTTAGCGTGGTGAACAGAATCTCGCGCAGTTGCGCCGGAGAGTTCAGATTGAACTCGCGCCCCGATAGGTCGTAACACTCGCGCTCGAGCAGTTTCATCTGTTCGCCAAACTCGACCGCGACGACCTTCAGCGCCGCGGCGTCGATTCCGATTCCCGCCGCTTCCATCCGCGCCAGGATTGACGCGGCCGGCATCTCGATGTCGCGAAACAGCGCCTCCATGTTCCCGTCGCGCAGCTTGGCGGCCAGAACCTCGCGCAGCGCCGCGGCAATCTCAACCCTCGCCGGAGTTTCGCCATGGCCCTTAAGCAGCGCCAGATGCTCATGGTACAGGTCGTCCAGCGAAGGTTCGGGATGACCGGAATTGACCAGGAATCCAGCCAGCATCGTATCGAAATCGACGCCCTCAAGGCCGATACCGAAGCGCGCGAGGCGGCGCTGATGCGACTTAAGATCGTGGCAGGTCTTTGCGGGCGCCGGCGCACTGAGCAAGGCTGCGGCAGCGCCGACATTGTCGCGATCGAGGACACAGGTTCTGCCGCCCGCCGCCAGGCTCAGGCGATCGGCACCGGCGGCGTCGGCGCTGAGATCGAGCGCGATTCGGCTTGCGGCGCTAAGCTCCCGCATGACCGCTTCGATCTCGCCGCGCGGGAGCGTCGCGGGCTCGCTCTTTGAAGCCATCACAAACGATGTTTGACTCGGAGCCAGCTCCGCTAACATCGAGTGAAACTCAAGCTCGCGCATCAGAGCCGCGGCCGCGCGCTCGTCGATACCCTTCCACACCAGATCCTCGGGATCGATTTCGAGCGGCACCTCGGTCTCGATTCGCACCAGCCGGCGCGCTAGCTCGGCGCTCTCGCGCCACGTGGAGAGAAGCTCTCGCACTTTTTTGGCGCCGCGGATACCGCTTTGATCGACGTCCTCAAGATGCTGGTACAGCTTGTCCAGGGTGCCGAACCTAGCGATTAGCGCGGACGCGGTCTTCTCGCCGATTCCCGGCACACCCTTGACGTTGTCGATCGAATCGCCGGTGAGCGCCTGAACATCGACGAGTTGCGCCGGCTCAACCCCGAAGCGGTCCTTGATCTCGCGAGTCGTAGTCCGCCGATCGCGCATCGTGTCCCACAGCGTGACGCGCGGACCGACGAGTTGCATGAAATCCTTGTCGGCGGTGACCAGTATCGTGTCGATTCCTTTGCGAGCGGCGCGCGCGGCAAGGGTGCCGATAACGTCGTCGGCTTCGTAGCCTTCGATCACGATGCTCTTGATGCGCAGGGCCTCGACCGCGCGATGGATATACGGCACCTGAACGATAAGATCGTTCGGAGTTTCGGCGCGGTTCGCCTTATATTCCTTGTACAGTTCGTCGCGAAAGGTTTTCGTCGGCGCGTCGAACACGACCCCGACGTGCGAGGGGCGCGCGTCCTTCAACAACTTGAGCAGCATCCGGATAAATCCGTACACCGCATTGGTTGGCAGCCCGCGCGAGTTGTTGAGTTGCGGAATAGCGAAGAACGCGCGAAAGATGTAGCCGGACCCGTCCACCAGAACCAGATCGCGATGAGTCTCGGTGGCCATGGGATGAAACTACCGGATAGGTGCGGGGAAGCAACAGCGCAGCGGATTAAAGCGCAGCGCGCAACGATGTTCCACGGCCTGCGCTTGCGCCGGTTGCGATGGCGGAGGCTTCGCTGATTGTTCCTCGGTTTGCTACTCCGCTGGTTCTCCCCCGTTCCACGATTTTGAACGTCTCGCTACTTGACTTTGTGAAATCGCGTTGGCAACCATATTGACTCTGCGCGCATCGATCGTTTAAGTGATCGATTGCCTCGCCTGCTTTTTTGGAATGTTTTTTTGAATATTGGGGGCGGCGAAATCGTCCAAGGCATCGTTGGCGACCGTCGCCGACCGACCCCGCTGCGGGGGATTATGGATGATTGAGGTTAAGAACCTTACCAAACAATACGGCAATTTTACCGCGATAAAGGATGTCTCGTTCAAAGCCGAGCGCGGATCTATCCTGGGCTTCCTCGGCCCTAACGGCGCCGGCAAAACCACCACGATGAGGATTATCACCGGCTTCATGCCGGCGACCTCGGGGACGGTGGTGATTGATGGCTTGGATATTTTCTCTGAGTCGTTGGAAGCTCGCCGCCGTATAGGCTATCTGCCTGAAATTCCTCCGCTGTACACCGATATGCGAGTGGAACCGTATCTGCGCTTCGTCGCGAAGCTGCGCGGAGTGGCGCGCGCGCAGATCGATGGCGCGCTGGAGCGGGTGCTGGAAGCGTGCGGACTAACTGATATGCGCGGGCGGATTTGCGGACAGCTTTCAAAGGGCTACCGGCAGCGGGTCGGACTCGCGCAGGCGCTTATCCACGATCCGCCGGTTCTGGTTCTCGACGAGCCGACAATCGGACTCGATCCGCGGCAGATTCACGAAATTCGCGAGCTTATCAAGGGTCTCTCGGGTGACCGCACGGTGGTGCTGTCGACCCATATTCTTCCCGAGGTCTCGCAGATTTGCGATCGAGTGGTGATTATCGCCGACGGGCAGGTGGCGCTACAGGAAAAGTTGAGCGAGATACCGGCGGGAACTTCGCTCGAGCAGGTGTTCCTGGCGGCGATTTCGCGCGAACGCCACACCGTGCGCACCGAGGACGAGGAAACATTGGAGGAAGTGGGAGCGGGGCGCGCGTAGTAACCCGTGATTTCCGGATGAAGAATACCCTGACGATCGCGGGCAAGGAGCTCGCCGGATATTTCACCCAGCCGGTCGCCTATGTGGTGATGACGGTGTTTCTGTTGCTCGGAGGATTCTTTTTCTTCGAGCTGCTCAGTTATTTCCAGATCATCCTGCAAATGTACGCGGCGGCGCAAAACCCGCAGCTTCTGGCGCATCTGAACCTCAACGAACGCGTCATCGAACCGATGCTGCACAATCTGTCGATCGTGCTGGTCATCCTGGTCCCGGCGCTCACGATGCGCACGTTCGCGGAGGAGAAGCGGGTCGGCACCTATGAGCTTCTGCTGACCGCGCCGATTCGGACCGGCGAAATAGTGGCGGGAAAGTTTATCGCGACCGCGGCCTTCCTGCTTATCATGATCGCGCTCGCGGGCATCTTCCCGCTGATCCTGATAATTTTCGGTAATCCCGAAATCGGCGTGATTTTCTCCGGCTATCTGGGGCTTGCGCTGCTCGCGATCTCGTTTGCGGCGGTGGGCCTGTTCACCAGCTCCCTGACTCAGAACCAGATCGTCGCGGCGATAGCTGGTTTTGGCGCGCTGCTCCTGCTGTTCATAATCTCATGGCCGGCGGAAACCGGAGCAGCCGGATGGTCGGCGCGATTTCTGCGCTATCTCTCGATCACGAGCCACTTTTCGCAGATGGTGCTCGGGATTATCGATACCAAAGACATCGTTTATTTTCTGAGCCTCATACTGATTGCGCTGTTCCTGACCCAGCGCGCGGTCGAATCGGCTCGTTGGCGTTAGGGGAAACACCAGATGCGGCGGTCAGCAGCGCTTTACGGAATAATCGGACTGGTTCTTATCATCTTCGGGCTCATCGATCTGCGGATCGCCCCGGGCTTCAAGATTTTCGTCTGGATCAACCTGCTCGGCGGAATCTTCGCGCTGGTCCTGTGGATCACCTCGAGCCGCTCCGCCTTCACCACTATCGTCGGGCAGCGTTCGACGCGCTATGGCGCCAACGCGGTGGTGTACACGATCGCGTTTATCGGCGTAATCGTGGCGGTGAACTACATTTCCACGTTGCACAACCGCCGGCTCGATCTGACTTCCGAAAAAATCTACAGCCTGTCAAGCCAGTCCACCCAGGTGGTCAAAAATCTTAAGGAGCCGGTAAAGCTTATCGGCTTCTTCCCGAGCGGAGAGAATCCCCAGGCGCGCCAACTCTACGCCACGTACGCTTACGCCTCGCCCAAGGTGACCTACCAGCTCGTCGATCCGGACAAGCATCCGGAACTGGCGGAGAAGTACAAAGTCTCCGTCATGAACACCACCCACATCCAGTACGGCCTGGACGATGCGCCGGGCGCGGGCACCAATGTCACCGAATTAAGCGAGGAGGCGATCACCAACGCGATCATCCGCGTAACGCACAACACCAAGAAGGTGATCTATTTCCTTGACGGCGAGGGCGAAGCCGATATCGATGACACTCAGAGTGGCTCCGGCTATGGGCAGCTAAAGAGCGACCTGGAGGGCGAGGGCTACGAGGTTGAGAAACTGGTACTGGCGCAAGTTGGCAAGGTGCCGAGCGACGCCACGATGGTGGTGATCGCGGGCCCGGCCAAACCGCTGGGGCAGGAGGAAATCAGCGCGCTCAACAGCTACCTGAAGTCCGGCGGGCGGGTGATCGCGATGTTCCAGCCGGAAAAGCCGGACGGCTCGGTCGATGAAACCGCGCTTGCCGATTTCACCAAGTTGTGGGGAGTCGGCGTGCGCAACGACATAGTCGTCGATCAGGTGGTGCGCCTTTTTGCAGGACCCGCGCTGGGGCTCGATCCTATCGTGCAGACCTATGGAGCCTCGCCGATCACCAAGGATTTCAAGCAGCGAACCGTCTTCTCGATGGCTCGGTCGCTGGATATCGAGCCTAATCTGAAGCCCGGGCTTGAGGTCCTGTCGCTGGCGAAGACCAGTGAAAGCTCCTGGGGCGAAACCGATCTGAAGACGCTGTTCGAACAGCAGAAGGCGCAGCTTGACGACAATGACGTGCGCGGGCCGCTCACCGTCGCCGCTTCGGTTGACGCGGACCTGGCGCGGCTCGGATGGGGCAAAGGTTACGGGCGTCTGGTCGTCTACGGCAGCACCTCATTCGTGGACAATCAGCATCTGACGAATTTCTTCAATCGCGATTTCTTCGTGAACAGCGCGGATTGGCTGTCGGGCGAAGAAAACTCGATTTCGATTCGGCCGCGCCTGATGCGCGCGTCGCGGTTCCGGCTGACGGTCGATCAGTTCAGCGCGGTGTTTGCGCTCTCGGTGCTGCTGCTACCCGAAGCGCTCCTGATCCTGGGAATTGCGGTGTGGTGGGAACGGCGTAACTAGCCGGCATCGCGCCTGAACGTTGCTTCTGCGATGCGAATTCGCAACACGATCATCGCCATTGTGGTTCTGTTGATTATCGGCGGCTACGCGCTCGTCACCGCGCGATGGTCCAAGCCGGTTCCGACCAGGCATCTGCTGAACGTCAAGCAGGACGACATCGCGAAGATTGAACTCAAGTATCCCGACCGCGACCTCGTGGTCGAGCGCGGCAAAAGCCAGCCATGGCGGATAACCAAACCAATCGGCGTCGATGCCGATCAGGTTACGGTCGATAATCTAGCGCGCGCGATCTCGGCCGCGGACGTGACCAAGACGGTCGAGGACAAGCCCACCGATCTGAATCCGTTCGGCCTGGCCAAGCCCGCGACTGTGGTTACGGTGACAACCTTTCAGGGCAAAACGCTGCCCGCGGTGGAGGTCGGCAAGACCACGCCGGTGGGATTCGGCGCTTACGTCAAGCTCTCGGACAATCCGGCGGTCTTGATGACCTCCTCGGCGTTTCCGTCAGGAATGAACAAGACGGTTGACGAGCTTCGCGATCGCGACCTGATGGCGTTCAAGGTCGATGACGTGTCGCGTTTTACGCTTGCGAAAGATGATGGCAGCACGATCGAGGTGGTTCGCGACGGCGACCAGTGGAAGATAACCGAGCCGGGGAATTATCTTGCTGATCCGACGCGAGTTCGGGAGCTTTTGGGCGCGCTGCTGGAGGCCAAGGTCGCGGATTTCGTCGCGGATGAACCGAACAGCGTCTCTCAATACGGACTCGGCAAACCGCATCTTACGGTCACGGTCTATTCGAAAAAGAACGCCGAGGAATCGCTGCTGTTCGGATTCAAGCAAAGCCAGCAGGGCAAGGACGGCATATATGTGCGCCGCGGCGAGTCGACGCCGGTTTACACCGTGCACGAATGGGTGCTTGGCGCGGTCGACAAGACCGTGTTCGATTTGCGCGACAAGACCGTGATGGGCTTCGATCCATCGGCAGTCCAGAGCGCGGATGTGACGGTTGGGACCGACAAGTTTGCGCTCAAGCGCGCGCCAAAGGGAGGGTGGGACGTCGTCGAAAATGACAAGACATCGCCCGCCGATACTCCCGATGTCGAACGCTTCCTGGACGAGATTCGCGATCTGAAGGGAGTTTCGATCGTCGCCGATCCGATGCGTTCGCCGAAGCCGTTCGGGCTTGACCATCCGCACACCGTCGTCACCCTGAACGGCAAGGACGGCAAGCAGATCGGAACCGTCAAGGTGTCAAAGCTGAACGTCAAGCCGAGCATGCCGGTGCCCGGCGAGAATGGACCGAAGACCGAATACTTCGCGGATTCGACCGCCGGCACCGCCGTCTACTCGATAAGCGACTTCAGCTTCAGCCTGTTCGACAAGCCTGCGGCGCTGTTCCGGGCTCGGACCGCTGCGCCGAAGCCCAGTCCCGCCAAGCATTAGCGCTCAGGCCGCGCGCCGATCACGCTTCCGCGATCGCGTATGCGAGCGCGTGCTCCGCGGTATGGGTGATGCTCAAATGAATTACTGCGATTCCGCGCCGAGCCGCGAATGCGGCTGATTTTCCGTGCAGCACGAACGCCGGCGGCTTGCCGCGTTCGCGCACGACTTCGATCTCGCTCCAGCCGACGTTGCGATTCCATCCGGTACCCATCGCCTTCATGGCGGCTTCCTTGGCTGCGAATCGGGCCGCGTAGCTTTGATAGCGCGCAAGGCCGCGCGACTCGCAGTAGTTTACTTCGCGGTCGGTGAACACGCGGGCGCGAAATCGCGCGCCGGTGCGGGGCCGAGTGAGCGCGAGTTCGATCCGCTCAACCTCGATCAGGTCGACTCCGGTGCCAAGGATTCGGGTCATTATCTTCGAGTGCGGGTCTGAAGAGCGCCCGCAAAAGAGTATGGTCGCGGCGACCACTGGATTCAACGCGAGCGCTACGCGATCTCTTCTGTCTTGCCCGCCGCCTAAGCGGAATTCTATTGTGTCGATTAGCGCCGGGTTGGAGGTTCACAAATCGATGGCGAAGCTTGCGATCACGATCAACAAAGCGAAGTGCGTCGGCAGTGAAGATTGCGTTGAAGTCGCGCCTGCGGTTTTCCAGATGGATGAAAACGGAAAATCCGACGTCATCAACGCGGCCGGCGCTCCCGACGCGACTATCGTCGGCGCGGCGCGGCGATGTCCGGTCAAGGCGATTACGGTGGTGGACTCGGAGACCGGCACGCAGCTATTTCCCCCGCCCAAAAATTGATCTCGGGCGCTCCCTCCCATGCCGCTGCGCAAGCGCCGCCCGGGTGAGCTTGTAATCGAACAGACTAACGATTCCGCGATCGTGCGCGGCCTTCTTGAGCGCGCGGCGATTTGCGTCGGCGGGATTGATTGGCCGGCAGCTTGCCATCTGGCCGCGTTTATTGACGAGGAGACGGTTGGCGCGGCAACTGTCGAGTGCATGATCGACGCGGCGGTGTTGCGCGCGATCTATGTGAGCGAGCTGCGTCGCGGCAAAGCGGTCGGCGCGAAGCTTTTGTCCGCGGCGCGCAAAGCGGCGCACACGCGTGGGGCTCGCACGCTATTCGCGATCGAAAGGCAGGAGCGCGGGTTTTTCAGCCATCAGGGGTTCGAGCGCGTGGCAATGGAGGAACTTGTCCGCGGCGTTGAGGGAACTCCGACCGCGGATCTGCTGGCGGCGCATCCACAAGCGATTGCCGGAATGTTCGCGTTCAAACTGGACATTTCGGCGGACGGGATGATTCAGCGCTGAGCCGCGATTTCGCCGTCTGCGCCGAACAGGCGAAGATATTCGCGCTCGGCGCGAAACCGCGCGCCATCCGGCGGCTGATCCGACGTGGAGCCGAGGTCGAGGATCATGCACTTGATCGATCCGCCGCCTTTGGCGAGAAATTCGCTCGCGTCACACAGGACCGGCTCGACACCACGGGCGCGAATCTGCCCGTAAAGGCCGTCGCTTATTCCGCGCGGCAGAAAAAGATAAAGTGATCCTTTAAATTCTGTCTGGAATGCGTTGGCGGCATAGAGGGCCGCGTCGCGCGCGCTCAGCGCGATCAGATTGTCGCCGAATTCGCTTCGTACGCGCGCGGCGGCGTCGCTGGTCAGGCCATCAAGGTAAGCGAGCAGGAATTCACGATCGGGTCCGAACGAGCAGAACACCGTGTCGCCGTGATAATGGGCCTCAAGGCGTAATTCCAGCGGCAGGATAGGACGCCCGCCGGTGATCGATTCAAGCTCACTGATTGCCGACAGATCGGATCGAAAACCATAGACGCGCTTCCACGGCGGAATTCCGACGCGGGGAACGAATCTTTGCCGCTCGACGCGGCCGTAGGTGAAGATCATGAAGCGGCCCGCCGGAAAAAAATCCGCTTCGCCCTCGAACGGCGCGGCGATTTGGCGGCATTCATAGCCCATCGAGGAAAGGAAGGGGCGATAGACCTCGATTTCGGGAGAGCGGGTGGGCAGCAGATGAGACAGGTAGAACTGATAAGGGCCGGCACCGCTCGGGGGATAACGAAAGCCCGCGTTGGCTGGATAAACGAGGCCGGTCATTTGGCGATGCGGTGGAATGACGCAGACCTCGCATCCGTGCGCGATAAGTTCGCGCGCGAGCGCATGCCATTGCCGCCGCGCTGCTACTGGATCGACCGATTTTTTGATTCCGAGCGCATTGCGAGTGTGCGGATTGGCGCCGCCGCGCACGGAGAAGTAGGCGGGGTCGCCCATGAGGATTGTTCGCGGCACCGTTCGCGTCCGACCGATTATTCTCCGAGACCGCCGGACGAGGCGCGAAATTCGCGCATCAGTCCCATCGCCGCCGCGACCATCGACTCGCCGGTTCCCTCGGCTACGCGCGCAGTTTCGACTTCGTACCCGCCCAGCGGATATGCCTCGCGGGTTGGGATGTATCCGATCAGATCGTTGCAGTAGCAGGCGACCACGGTGCGGGCGAAGTAGGGATTCGCGCGCAGCGCGAGACCGAATTCCACGAACGCTTCGCCCGGCAGCCCGACGATCGCGATTTCTCCGAGCGACGCCACCGTCATCGCGGTCGCCATCTCACCGCACGCGAGATCGACGCGCTTATCGCGCCAATTCGACTCCACGAGCGCTTCCAGAGCCACCAGCGCCGCCTTGGACTGCTGATGATGATCGCGCAAGCGCTTTAGCTGATAGCCCTCGCCGCCGCGATGGTTCTTAAGCGACGCCTGGGTCTGCGACAGGCACTCGCGCGCGATTGCGAGCGCGTCATCGAGCGGTTTCAGGCGCGCCTTGAGCTCGACCCGCCGCACGTGGAATTTCGAGGACGGCTCGAAAGGCGCAGCGTTGAGCGCGTTCCAGAGATCGCGTCCCAGAGTTGCGCCGTGGGCACGCGCGACCTCAAA
>JASHOJ010000245.1 GCA_030041155.1 Candidatus Binataceae bacterium
TGGCAGACCCGCGACCCGATACCCCGCTACGAGCTGTTCCTGGAAAAGAAGGGTCACGATTTGCGCCATATCCGCGAGCAGGTCGATGAGCGGACCCATCGCGTGGTGCAGGAAGCGGTGGATTTCGCCGAGCAAAGCGACTGGCCAAAATCTGAAGAAGCGGTTGAAGATTTGTACGCGCCATCCAACGGCAGCGGCCGGAGCCGGTGAGGAGATTGCGGGGGGGTGAGGAGACCGCGGAGAAGACTGCAATGGAGATGACGTACATAAAGGCAATCAATTCCGCCCTGATGGAAGAGATGCGCCGCGACGAGAATGTGTTCGTCATGGGCGAGGACGTGGCCGACCTGGGCGGAGCTTTCAAGGCCACCGAAGGCTTGCTTGAGGCCTACGGCGAAGAGCGGGTGATCGACACGCCTATCTCCGAAGCCCTCATCGTCGGCGCGGGAATTGGCGCCGCAGTGCTTGGGATGCGTCCGGTGCTGGAGATGCAGTTCGCGGATTTCATCTCCTGCGCCTTCGATCAGATCGTAAACATGGCCGCCACTTTGCGTTATCGGCACGGCGGCCGCGCCGACTGCCCGATCGTGGTGCGCGCGCCGTCCGGAGCCGGAATTCACGGCGCGCTGTTCCATTCGCAGAATCCGGAAGCGTGGTTCGCGCGAGTGCCCGGTCTGAAGGTGGTTGCACCCGCGACTCCTTACGACGCCAAGGGGATGCTCAAGGCGGCGATCCGCGACGATAACCCCGTGATCTATTTCGAGCACAAACGGCTCTACCGCAGCATAAAGGATGAGCTGCCCGACGCGGATTTTACCGTTCCGATCGGAGTCGCCGAGGTGCGTAAAGAGGGCGCCGACATGTCGCTCATCACCTATGGCGGCACGGTCGGCCAGTCGCTTGACGCGGCCAAAATTGTCGAGCGGGAAGACAACCTTGCGGTCGAGGTGCTCGATCTGCGCACGCTCCTGCCGCTGGATCGTGACGCGATAATCGCAACCGCTCGCAAGACCGGCAAGGTGCTGATCGTGCACGAGGATCGGCTTACCGGCGGTATTGGCGGAGAGGTCGCCGCGATCGTAAGCGAGCACGCGTTCGAGTATCTTGACGGCCCCATCAGACGGCTCGCCGCGCTGGACACGCACGTCGCCTTCAGCCCTCCGCTCGAGGAGGAAATCCTGCCCAACACGAACAAGATCGTGGAGGCGATCCGAAGTCTGGCGGCTTACTGAGAAGTCCGCATCTAGTGAAATGAGTATCGAAGTCACCATGCCCCAGATGGGCGAGAGCGTTGTTGAAGGCACCGTGCTCAAGTGGCTGGTCAAGGAAGGCGACACCGTCGCCGAGGATCAACCGCTGTGCGAAATTTCAACTGACAAGGTGGATACAGAGATCCCGTCGCCGGGAGCCGGCAAAATCGCGCGGATCGTCGCGCAGGAAGGCGACACTGTTCCAGTCGGCGCGAAGATGGCGGTAATCGAGTCCGATGCCGCGCCCCAGGCTGGCGTGCGCGCGCCGTCGAAACCCGCAGCGGAAGCAGCCAAACCGCAAGCACAGCGGGCGGAGCCTGCCCGGCAAGCGGCTGCGGAAAATCATGCGGCAACCGCGCCGGCATCGATGCGACCCGCCGCCGAAGGCGCTCAGACTCCGCGCCCGGCGCCGAATATTGCCGCCGCGGCGCAAGCTGGAGAAAGCGAGCATCGGCGCTACTCGCCGGTCGTCCTCAGGATGGCCGATGAGCAGGGCATCGACCTGAGCCGGATCCCTGGCACCGGAATCAGCGGACGCGTCAGCAAGCGAGATGTCAAACGTTACCTCGATTCGCTTCGCGCCGGCACCGCTGCCCATCCGGCGGCGTCCAATGGATCGCCAGCGCAGACCCCAGCGTCGCAGCCGTCGGCGCTCAGAGCGGCGCCATCCCTGGTGGCGCAGCCCGCGCCCACCGGCGCGGTTTTTCATCCCCCGGTTTACCAGCCTCGCGAAAGCGACACGGTCGAGCCGTTCACCCGGCGCCGCAAGCTTATTGCGGAGCACATGGTCTATTCCAAAACCCATTCGCCGCACGTGCCGACGGTCGCCGAGGTTGACGTGACACGGGTCGCGCGCCTGCGCGAGACTCATAAGGCGGCGTTTCAGAAGCACGAAGGATTCGGGCTTACGCTTTTGCCGATTGTCGCCGCGGCGGTAGTGCGCGCGCTTAAGGAATTTCCGCGCATGAACGCATCGGTGGTTGGCGACTCGCTGGTTTTGCGCAGCGAGATAAATCTCGGCATCGCGATGGATTCGGAAGAGGGGCTGCTGGTCCCGGTCGTCAAGCGCGCCGAGGAGATGTCGGTAGTCGGAATCGCACGCGAGATCCAGAATTTCCAGCGCAAGGTCGCCGAGCGCAAGATTACCGCCGACGAGCTGACCGGCGGAAGCTTCACCCTTTCCAACCCGGGCCGTGAGGGGAACCTGTATGGATTCGCGATTATCAATCAGCCTCAGGTCGGAATCCTGCGAATGGGCGAGGTCAAAAAGCGTCCGGTGGTGATGGAGGTCGACGGCGAGGATGCGATCGTTATCCGTACCATGATGTATCTGGCGCTGTCGTATGACCATCGCGTGATCGACGGCGTGCTCGGAAATCGTTTTCTCTATCGCACCGCGCGAATTCTCGAAGGGGCCGACTTCGAGCTGTAGATCCCGCCGCGTCATTTTGTGTCGCGGCTGAACGCCAGCAGATAACAAGGCAATCCTGTGTCATTCCGAGTGAGCGCCGCGCGAGTCGAGGAATCCCGATGAAAACCGGGATCTTTCAGCTTGCGTCGCAGCGGCCTCC
>JASHOJ010000246.1 GCA_030041155.1 Candidatus Binataceae bacterium
CTTATCGAAGTCGCCGATAGAGAATTCCCACTCGCCTAAGATCGGTCGATACTCGCTGAAATCGCGCTTGTAGTTGATCCGTTTGTAGCGCCCAAACGGGACATTGAACTGCCCGCTCGAATTGAATCGGCAAAGACCGTTGTAACAAGTGCGATTAAGATAATAGAAGAGCGCCGCCGCCTCCGCGGAGTCCGCCGCGCCATCCAGGACGAGTTCATTGAAGCGCTTTCGATGCTGGTAATAGAGCGTTTGCCGGTTGGAAAATTCCAGCCGCGCATCCACGATCATGCCTCGTTTCAGCCACGAGTAAAAATGCACCGGGTGAGGATTGATGTCGTTCAAAAGCGCGCGATCGGGGCGCAGACCCAAGGTGACGGCGAGCCCGCCGCAGAACGGCTCGACCAGGCGCCGATAACCGTGGCGCTCCCAGATAGCGGCCAGATGCGGAACGAGCCAGCGCTTGCCCCCGGCCCATTTTAGCGGGGGATGAACCGGGAAAGTCGGCAATTCATGAGCAAGCGCCGCCATCGCGTTCTACTTGTACTCGCGCACGCCGCGCATTTCTATTTGGGCGCGCAGTGCTCATATAATGAGCGCGAGCGACAGAGTTACGATGATGCTCTCTTCCGAACACAAGGCGGCGTGGGAACGCGACGGATTCTTTATCCTCCGCGGGTGATCGAGCCCGCACTTGGTGATGCGATTCTCGCCGACGGTATCGCGCTGATTCGCGGCATCCTGCCCGCGGAAAATATTCTTGCGCAGCAGTTTTATCCCGGCGGTGGGATGCTCGTGCAGCCGGAAAAGAAGCCTAATCCATACGCCAGGACGCCCGAGGACCATGTCTCCAAGGTGTTTCTAATCCATCGCACCGAACACGCGGGAAATTTCGCGCGCGATGAACGAATCCTGAGCGTCGTGGAGGATCTGCTCGGCCGCGATCTGGATTTCGTCCAGAGCCAGCTTATCTTCAAGAACTCCGGCGCATGGGGCCAGCCGTGGCATCAGGACGCTTACTACTTTCCTTTCGATCATCGTCCGCAAGTCGGCGTTTGGCTTGCGATCAGCGAAGCGACGCTTCAGAACGGATGCCTTAGCGTGCTGCCCGGATCGCACAAGCAGCCGATTCATGAGCATCTTCGCGAAAGCCACCCTGATTCCAATTACGGATACCTTGAAATTCGCGACGCGGATTTTTCCGCCGCCACTCCCGTGCTGATGAAGCCCGGCGACGTGCTCTTCTTTCACAGCTTCCTGATGCATCGGTCCGAAGATAACCGGTCACGCTCGCGGCGCGCCGCGCTGGTTTATCACTACACGGTGGGCGGCACGAAGCAGGTCGGAGACCGGCCGAATCCTGTCATCGATTTCTTTCCGGTGCGCCGCGCCGCGCACTGATTTAGAAGATTCATTACTGTCATGATGCGCCGGTGCCAGGATTGACGAGTCCGACCGGTCCGGAGGTGACTCTGATGGCGGAAAATCGAGAATTCAGTCTCGCCAGCACTTACATCCATCTCCATGACGGGCCGAAGGCCGATCCGATTCCCGTCGGCGCGGATTTTTGGGCGCAAATCGGCGACCGCGCGGATCTCAACCACGGCCGCCTCGTGACGATGTTCCATCAGCGGCGCGGATCATGGAGCCGCGCCGAGATGCATCCGGAAGGCGACGAGATTCTGTTCCTTGTCTCCGGCGAGATGGACCTGATCCTCGATTCAGGCGTAAACGAACGGCGCATCGAGTTTCGAGCGGGCAATGCCGTGATCGTGCCGCAGGGCGTGTGGCATACGGCAGACGTGATCGCGGAGGGCGACTTGCTCGCGATCACGCGCGGCGCAGGCACGCAGCATCGTGAGCGCGGCTAGATCAGCGCGTATCAGCGGACGAAGCGCGCCGTTTTCTCGATGTTTTGGTGGTCTGAACGGGGCGAAATGTGCCGGCGCGCCGCTCACAACTCAAAATCGCGTCGATCCACCGCCTCAGGACTGCCCCGTAAAGGGCCTTTAGAGGCTCGCCCTGCCGCTGTCAACGGCAAACCGGGATCAAGTACCGGCCTGGAGATTATCGACGCTCAGCGCGCCTGCATTTGAAAGCGAATAAAAGTCGAAACTCTGCTAACTGCTAGTGAACGATCACCTCACAGCCAATTTCTGTTAACTATTCGTCAATTGATCGCCTTTCGCCGAGGCGTTTCTCCATGAAGATGTTCGCCGGATCGGCCGCATCGTCGCCGAACGGACCTGTCTCGAGGAACCCGCCGACCGATAAAGCCCGATCGCTCCGGCTGGCGAACCAAGCGATACCGCATCGCGCCATCGCGAGTTCGGTTGCGATTGCGCGCCATCGGTAGCATTGTCTCAGATAGAAGCTCTGCATGACGGCGGAGGACGGCGATGGAATATCGCAAATTCGGCAAGACCGGGATCGAGATCTCCGCGATCGGCTTCGGATGCTGGGAGATTGGCGGCGGCTACGGCAGTATCGAGGAAGCCGACTTTATCCGCGCGGTGAATCGCGCGCTCGACCTTGGAATCAACTGCTTCGACACCGCGGAGGCCTATGGATTCGGCGCGTCGGAGAAGTCGCTCGCCATGGCGCTGGGCTCGCGGCGCAAGGATGCGGTAATCACGACCAAGTTCGGCGTTGGGTATCCGGATGCGCCAAATTATCGCGACAGCACTCCGAAGCGCGTCACCGAGTCGATTGAGAAGAGCCTCAAATGCCTTGGCACCGACTACGTCGATGTCTACCTGGTGCATTGGCCCGACCGCGCAACTCCTTTCGATCAGACGATGCGCGCGCTCGATGATCTAGTGAAGCAGGGCAAGGTCAGGGCGGTCGGCCTTTCGAATTTCAAGCTCGATGAGATAAAGGCCTGCATGGCGGCGCGGCGGGTGGACGTGGTCCAGTACTGCTGGAACATGTTCGATCGGCGGATGCAGAAGGAAATCTTCCCTTATTGCCGCGAGCAGTCGATCGGGGTGATGGCGTACGGCTCGCTTGCCTATGGGATGCTGACCGGAACGCTCAGCGAGGAAAAGGCGTTCGAGAAGGACGATTGGCGTTCGCGCCGCGGCAAACTCGGCAACATCAATTTGTTCCAGCATCTGTTCGGTCCCGATCATTTCCTGAAAAATCTACGCGCGGTGGAGGATCTCAAGGGCATCGCGAAGCGCCACGGCAAGACGCTGCCGCAGATGGCGCTTCAGTGGACGCTTAAGAATCCGGTGATCAGCACCGCTCTGGTCGGATGCAGGAATCCGCGCGAGGTCGATGACAACGCCGGCGCGCTCGGATGGTCGCTGTCGGACGCGGACATGAAGGAAATCGACGCGATTTTCGCGCGCCATGGCGCCGTCACGATGCCGGAGAGCTGGCTCGAGAGCTGATACGCGATCTTGAAGAGGTGTGAGATGCCGACCCAGAAGTTTGATCCGATGAGCAAGGATTTTCCCACCTTCGATTGCGACGCGCACGTCTGCGAGCCGCCGTGGCTGTGGGAGCGCGCGCGCGACTATCTGACCGCGCAGGAGCTGCACGATCTTCACGACTCGATCTGGTTTGACGCCGAAAGCAAGCAGCTAATCGTGAACGGCAAAGCCGCTGCCGGCCTCGGATCGCAGCGTATCGGCGGGACCGCCGGGATGGTGAACGTGCTGTCGCTCGCGGGCCCCGGCCTCAAGCACGACATCCAGCGCGCGCTGAACGTGCGCAATCTCGATGCGAAGACCGCGCTCACTCTTGAGCAGGCCGCGTATCTCGATCACAAGGGCGCATATGAGCCCAAGCCGCGCCTTCGCGACATGGATGTTCAGGGTATCGATCAGGTGATGATCATCCCGTCCGATATCGATACCTATCCATGGATTCAAAGCGCGCCGGGCGCGCAGGCGATGTGCAAGGCGTATAACGATTGGGCCCATGAATATTGCCGGGAAAATCCCGAGCGGCTGTATTTCGCGGCGCTGCTGCCGATGCAGGATCCGATCTTCGCGGTGCAGGAGGTTTACCGGGTCGCGGAGAAAGGATGCCGCGTGGGATTGGTCCGGCCGATCGACGCGATGGGGAATTATCCGATTCAGCCCAAGTACGAGCGCGTGTGGCGCGCGATGGAAGAGACCGGAATCGTCTACGGGATGCATCCGTTCCCGGCCTTCGGGAACTTGAAGCCGCCCGGATATACCGAGCAGTACTCGGGCGCCGAGCTGATCTCGCTCGCGGCCAGCTCCTCGGGATTGCCGCATTCGTTTCTAATCAATGTGCAGGACTTTCAGGCCGAGGCGTCGCTGTGGGTCGCGATGGTTTTGATTTCGGGGTTCTTCGAACGCCATCCGAAGATTCGCGCCGCGGTGTTCGAGGCGTCTTCGACGTGGCTGAGCTTCGTTCTGGATGAGTGCGACAAGGCGTATCTTCTCTATCGCAATGATCGGCAGTTGCCGCCGCTCAAACGGCTTCCCAGCGAGAGCTTTTTTGAGCATTGCGTAACCGGATTCGAGGGCGACGAGGCACCGCCTTCTCGGCTGCCGGAGTTCTATGAAAATATCCTCGCCTGGTCGTCCGACGTTTACCATCATGACGGCGACGATGCGTGGCGCGCGATCGACACGATGCGCCGCGCGGAGCTGCCGGAGCGCTATCAATCGAAGTTCCTGGGCGACAACGCGCGTAAGCTCTACCGGATCGATCGGCCCGGAAAATTCATTCGCGACCGGGTGACCGAGATCGAACGCCCCGACTGGTGGCCCAAAGAAGACGAGATCAAGAAGTCGCTTAGGCCGGAGGCCGCGCTCTTTCACCGTCCCGAGTCGCGCTGAAGCGGAGAGATCGAGATGCCGCAAAAGATGTTTCCGGTTTTCGACAGCGACTCGCACGTGGTCGAGCCGGCCGAGCTGTGGACCAAATACCTGGATCCCGAGTATCGCACCTTGGGCAAGCACGCGCTGTGGCGCGAGGAGGGCCAGCACACCTCTTACCTGAAGGTGAACGGCAGGATGTTTCGGGACACGATGAACTCGAATATCCCGCGCCACGCAATCTGGAAGCCCGGGATGACGTGGGACGCGATCGGCGAGCTGGATCCGGGCCTTCGCCAGCCGATGAATCCGGGCGCGTCGAACTCGTTCGCCCGCTTAAGGGACATGAACGCGATCGGAATCGATCAGGCGCTGCTCTATCCGACGTGGTTCGCCGAAGGCTTTCACCTGGTCGAGGATCCCGATGCCGCGTATGCGCTCGCTCGCGCATACAACAACTGGATCGGGGATTTTTGCGGCGCCGCGCCGCGTCGGCTGTTCGCCGCCGCGATGCTGCCGCTGCAGAACATGGACTACGCTATCGAGGAGCTGACCCGTATCGCGAAAGTCGGATGCTTTCGCGCGGCGTTCATTCGGCCGATGTTCCTCGAAGGGCGCTATTTCACCCATCCTTATTACGATCCGCTGTGGGCCGCGCTTCAGAGCACCGGAATTACCGCCGCGATTCATCCCGCCGCCGGGCTGTGGAATCCCGAGTGGACCTCGCACGGCCCGTTTATCGAAAAGGTAAAGGGCAGGATGACGAAAGCGATTTTCGGCGCGGTGGGCGGCGGCGGGCCGGCGGCGGGAGGCGGCACCGACCAGACGTTCTCGCTGACGGCGGTGCCGGAGCTTGGACATCCGCTCGCGCCGGTTCTCGCGCCGTGGCTGGACAATCACATGTTCGTCGCGGCGACGCTTATCGGCTTCACCGTGATGCAGCGCTATCCCGAAATGAAAGTCGTGGTCGCGCACGGTAAAGCCTCCTGGATGGAGGAAGTGCTGGAAAAGATGGAAGCCTCGACTCGCACTATTCCGCTGCTTCATCTTTATCCCGTGCGAACCGACACCGAAGAGATGTGGAAAGAGGGGCACGTGATGCTCGGATTTGACGCCGAAGAGCGCCTGATCCGCAAGCTGCCCGATCAATTCGCCGATAAGGTTGTGTGGGGATCGCGTTATCCGCATCACGACACCACCAGCGCGTGGGACGCGATTGAGTTGCTGCGCGCTGCGAATGTGTCGGAAGCGACTATCGCGCGGATGCTCGGCGGCAACGCCGCCTCCCAATTCGGCGTGACGCTGTCGTCGGAGCTCCGAATCTAACTTAGCGTTTGCTCTTTCCACACGGGACGTCCCGACCAGATTCCGGCCGGCAGAGGGCCCTCACCCGGCGCTCCGCGACGACCTCTTCCCGCTGGGCGAGGTTCAGAAATCGTTTCGCACCGATCTCGCGTTCTGTCATTCCTGCGCGTGGCTGCCGCGCGAGGAATCTGAATTCTTCTGTCTTGAGTGGCGCGTCGTCAGAAAGGATCCGGGATTCCTCGCGCGCCGGACAATTCAGACGCGCGGGAATGACAAATACTTCGCCCGTCGGAATAGCGCAGCGCGGCGAATTCTCGCTATCGGGCAATCAGAAAATCGCTGCGCGCCGATCCCCTTCGACAGGACTCAGGGCAGGCTCTCGACTCGGCAATGGAATGCCTCGATATGGATGCCATCTTTTTTCCTTCCGGAATTTATCGCGATACCTGGGTCAGGCTCTTACTGCTTGGACGTCGCCGATGAACTCGCGCGCGCGCCTTCGGAAGTGCTCAGAAGCGTAGCGATTTCCTTCGCGTTGGTTTGTCCTTCAATCCGCCCGGCCTTCAGCGCCGCGGCATTTCGGTTCTCGGCTGCGCCGCTTTGTCCAAAGGCACTTACGCTGGCCGCATCAGGAACGATAACCGCGACCTTGCACCCGCTCTTGCGCAGAATCGCTACTTCTACATCGAGGCGAGGGACCGACAGTTTCGCAAGCGGATGATTAATCCCAGCGGTAGGGACCAGGACGATTGCTGTTTTGCAGCCGCGTGCGAGGTCAGCATTGGTCGCCGATCGAGCGCCTCCGTCCATATATGGCTGACCATCGATCTTCACGGGCGCAAAGAAACCGGGCAGCGCGCAACTCGACGCGACGGCCGCTGCGAGCGGAACGCCGGAAGATTCATTCCACACCTTGAGAGATCCGTCCGCGGCATCCACGCTCACACATTCATAACTGCCGCTTGGCCATTTTTCTTTTGGAAACCGGCGCCGATAGCTGGCGACAAAATCTGATTCGGTCGCAATCGGATGCGCCCTCATCGCCCATCTACCAACTTCGACGCCGACCGACTGCTCCGTCGTTTTTCCCGCGTTCAGTTCCTCGAGCTGGCTGACCAGAAACGAAAGATCGGGAGGCGGAGGAGGTTTCCGCGCTGGCGATGGCGGCGCGCCTTCGAATTGGGTGAGCGCTTGCTGCGTCAATTGCTCCGGCGTCATGCCCATCGCGAGCCGCGCGCCCACGATCGCGCCCGCGGAGGTTCCGATAATCCGGTCCATCCGGGACAGGTCGATGCCCCGGTCCGCCAGGCCCGCGATTACTCCTGACTCCCAGGCCTCTCCCACAGGGCCGCCTCCGCCGAGAACCAACGCATTGCCATAGAGCTTGCCGGCCGCCGTCACCGAGGCGCAGATCATAAAAAGACCGGTCAAGGTCATCCCTGCGATCGAGATAACAATACCTGTACGGTCGATCATGCGGGCTTACCGCTAGCTGCGGTGTGCTTTGGCTGGCCAGGGATCGGCCCAGGCAGGAATGCGCAGTAAACCGTCGATCCACGACACGATATTCTGAAACTGCTCGAGGGGCATCTCCGACTCGCGCCAATACGTCGCCATCGAAGCCAGTTGAAAATCAGCGATGGTCAGCCGCTCGCATGCGACATAGCTCCTTCCAGCGAGATGAGCGTCGAAAACCTTCGCCCACCTGAAGAAGTCGTCAGTCTTTCCCTTTAGGGCCGCAGTATCGGGTTCGCCGATCTTGAAGGTCGGTTTTACAACGTGCTCGAAGTAAAATGGGGCCACCGCCGGAGCCCAGTGGCAATTGTTCCACGAAAGCCATCGCAACACTTCGATCTGCTCGGCGGGATTGTGCGCTGGCCACATGTCTGAACCCGCCTTGGTGCACAGGTACGCCATGATTGCGGACGACTCCCACAGGATCAGATCGCCATCCACGAGGGTCGGCGCCTTCATGTTCGGATTGATCGCGCTGTAAGTAGGCGTTTTCATTGCGCCGGCCATCAGGTCCATCTCGATCAGTTCCGCGTTAATCCCGAGATGCTTGACCAGCGCCAGAACTCGCCGCGGAGCTTGCGCCTTGATCCAATAGATCTTCATACCGGCGCTCCTTTCGTTATCGCCTTGGCTCTCGTTGGTTGACGTCGACGCCCACCGGCTGGCCGTGAAAACGTCTGTTCGAGATAGCGACGCAGATGTTCAAGGGTCCGCGCCGCGGTCGCCGCGCTTCCAGTAGCCTTGGCGAGAACGAAACCGCCTTGGATCACAGCCTGCATATGCAGCGCCAGGCTTTCCGCCGTCCACTTGCCGTGTACCGGATATTTTCGCATGGCGGCGTCGATATCAGCTTCCAGCGTCTTTGCGTGAGCGAGAATGTTTCGTCCGCAGGCGCCGCTCACATCCGGGTGAGTGCGGTAGGCTTCCTCAACGACGGTTCCCGCGAAGCAGGTGAAATCGGGCAGGTCGCCAGTCAATATCGCCTTGCGAAAATCAACGTAGGCGAGAAGGCGATCGAGCGGATCCTGGAGCTGATGATAGGGCGCGTTGGCGAAGAAGTCGTTCGTAAACGAATCCCACCTGGCCGCTGCCGCCAGTCCGATGTCTTCCTTGCTCGTGAAGTGGTGGAAAAAGCTGCCCTTGGTGACGCCCGCCTCGGCGCAGATGTCTTCGATCCGCGTCGCGGCGTACCCCTTGGTGCGAACCACCTTTAGAGTTGCGTCCAGAAGTCTGATTTTCGATTCGTGTTCCGGCTGTTGCATATACATACCGATTAGTTGGTATGATCTATACCAACTAATCGGTATGTCCGCAAGAGCCATGTCAATAGTTAGATTATCGCTTGATTCGCGCGCCGCGCGGCGTCACGCGGCTTTTGCGCGCCCGAGTCTTTTTATCGCCTGCGAAAGCGCGCGCTCGGCGTCGCAGTATTCTTGCCATGCCTTGCTCCTGGCGATCAGGGCCGGCGCAGTTCGGATCGTAAACCGCCGCGGGTCGATCTTCGATCGGAGCTGAGCCCAGGTAAGCGGCATCGAGACCGGCGCTCCGTCATGCATCCGCGGCGAGAGCGGCGCGACCGCGGTCGCGAGCCGGTCGTTGCGCAGATAATCGAGGTAGATGCGCCCGCCGCGCTCGTGCTTGGTCATCTTGACCAGATATTTGGCGGGGCTGTCCGCCGCCATCTGCGCGCACACTTCGCGCGCAAAACTTTTGCCCTCGGTCCAGGTAAGCCGCGCGCCGCGTTCGGGCTTAAGCGGAGTGACGACGTGCAGACCCTTGCCGCCGGTGGTTTTGCAGAAGCTCACGAGACCCAGATCATCCAGACGCTCTTTGATTTCGCGCGCAGCCGCGACCACCGCCTCGAAAGCCACATCTGGCGCGGGGTCCAGATCGAAGACCAGCCGCCCGGGAACGGTGGGATTTTCCGGCTGGCAGTTCCAGGGATGGAGTTCGAGTCCTGCCACTTGCGCGACTGCGGCAAGGCCCTCGACCTGATCGATTTGCAGGTATGGCTTGTCGATGCCGGGAACCTGCGTCATCGAGAGCCCGCTCGAAGCTGAGTTCATCGCGTGGCGCTGGAAGAAACGCTCGCCGCCAATACCGTCGGGCGCGCGGATTATCGAACAAGGGCGGCCTTTCAGATGCGGGATCATCCAGGCGCCGACCGCTTCAAAGTAGCGCGCGAGGTCGAGCTTGGTTACCGCGCTGCTCGAGCTGGTTGCCGGCCAGAGGATTTTCTCCGGCCTCGTGATCGGTACGCCCATCACAATCGCGTTATCATCCTTATTCGCAGCGCGCGCGGTTGCGCCGCTGCCCCGGTGCGCGTCTGTCTTGTCGTGTGATGCGGCCGGAGGATCGGCGCGATTTGACTCCCATACCGCGTCGGCGGGCGCCGACTTTGTGGTCTTGAGCATAAACGGTTTCGGACGGCGGCCCTTTCCCGCCGCGATCTCCGCCATCGTGCGTCCGGAAGCCACCGAACGGTCCTCGGCGAGGATCGCGTCGTGATCGCCGTCGCGCGAGTTCTCATCGCGATGCTTGATCAGCAGCCAGTTGGTTCGCTTGCCGCCGGTGCGATCATGCTTCATGCGAACCAGCACCCAACTGCCGTGAAGACGTTCGCCCTCAAGCCCGAACTTCAGCTCGCCGGCGCGCAAGGAATCTTCGGGATTCTGATTCTCGATTGGCGCCCAGTAGCCGCGATCCCATAGCTGCACCGTTCCGCCGCCGTACTGACCCTTCGGGATAGTGCCCTCGAAGTCGCCATATTCGAGCGGATGGTCCTCGACCTCGACCGCGAGGCGCTTGTCATGAGGATCGATCGAAGGGCCGCGTGTGACCGCCCACGACTTGAACACTCCGTCGACTTCGAGCCGCAAATCATAATGCAGCCGCGTGGCCGCATGCTTCTGAATCACGAAGCGCGGAAAATCGGCTTTCGCGATCCTGACTTTGCCGCTCGGCTCCGCGGTTTTGCTGAAGTCGCGCTTCGATCGATACGTGGAAAGTTTGCGCCCTCCGCTCTGGCGCGTTTTGTTCGATCGCGGCGGCTTGGATGTATGCGCTTTCGGCATCGGTGATCAGCATGAGCATTGCACGTGCCATGCGATTAGGCTCGCGCGCGGAGCAACGGTGGCTTTGCGCGATTTCGTCTTTTGTTCGCCGACTTTTACGCCGCCCGAATAGCGCGCGAGGTGGAACAATGCTGACGTAGAAGCAAGCTGCTCAGGAGGACCATATCGATGAGCGAGCAAGCGGCGGGCGCGATTCGAATCGGAACCTCGGGATTCAGTTACAAGGAATGGGTCGGCGAGTTTTACCCGCCCAAAACGCCGGGGGCGAAGATGCTCGAATATTACGCGGAGCGCCTGCCGACCGTCGAGATCAATATGACCTTTCGACGGTTGCCGAAGCGTGAGCTGCTGGAAAACTGGGCCGGGAAAACTCCTGAGCAGTTCCGTTTTGCGCTCAAGGCTCCGCAGCGGATTACTCATTTCGCCAAGCTGAGCGGCGTCAAAGAGGTGCTCAACTACTTTATCGAAACTGTGCGCGTCCTGGGCGAGCGGCTGGCGCCAACGCTGTTCCAGCTTCCACCGGGATTCAGGCGCGACACGGCGTTGCTCAAGGATTTTCTTAAGCAAATCGGCGCTCGGATGCCGGTGGCATTCGAGTTTCGCGACAAATCATGGTTCGACGATTCGGTGATGAGCGCGCTGGCGGACTCCGGCGCGGCGCTGTGCATCGCGGAGAGCGAAAAAATCAAGTCGCCGGTTCTCAAGACCGCGCCGTATGTATATCTGCGTTTGCGGATGGAGAATTACGACGATGCTGCCCTCAGCGAGTGGGCAAAACGTATCCGACAGTTTGCGGATGCAGACGCCGACGTATTCGTGTATTTCAAGCACGAGGTATCGGCGCCGGAATTGGCAAATCGCCTGCGCGCGATGCTGCCAGGCGCGCTCTGATTCGCGCGTGACTGCGCCGCGCTCGCAACTATTCGTAATTTGCGAGCAGAATCGTCAGAAGGCCAACCGAATCCAATTCGGCGCGAAGCACGCCATCGGAACCGAGCGTGAACTCAAGCGAATTGCCGCTCGGCGCCAGGTTTAGACTCGTGAACCGTTTGCCAGCGGGCGAGCGAACCGCGATTCGCGCCGGCACCGGTGCGGGCGGCAGATCCTCCTGGAAATTCAGCAGACTAATCATCACTCGGCCGTGCTCTCTCTGGTGAAACGCGTTCATCCATACCGCGGGATGAGTATCGGCGGTGAACGAGAGGTTGTTATCCAACAGGTTGCGGATAATGTTGACGAACAGGTTTGCAACGGCCTCGCCTTCAAGGGCCTCGATACTTGCGGCGGAATAAATCGCGCGTCCGCCTCCGAAATCATTCTCGACGATCGCGGGATTTGGCAAATCTGTCCACGGAGGCGACGAATGGATGCTGGCCCACCGATGGTCCGCGACCGTGCCTCGCGCCGGATATCCATAGGGAACGCTGAGCGTGAAAAGCGATCGCGCAGCGAAATTCGGGTGCAGCCGCGGCATCCCGCATAACGGCTTTGCCGGCGTGCCGTGCGAAATCCGGCAGCTTATGAATTTTTGCGGCGCGATTATCTCGGCGGCGCGATTTTCCGCCGGCTTGAGATAGACGAAGGCGCCTTCCTCCTCGGCGAGATAGCTGGCGCCGAATATCTCCTCGAGCATGAAGTTATCGCGGCGGCGCCCGGCGGTTTCGACCAGCGAGGTGTAGCGGCTGGCATAAAGCCTGCCGCCGCCGCGCACGTAATCGCGAATCGCGCCCGCTTCCTCGCCATCCATCCTGAGCACATTCGGCATCACAAGCACGCGAAATCTGGAAAGCTCCGCGAGTTGCCGGCGCGTGATCACTCCGAACGGAATCTGTGCGCGCTGGAGGGCGCGGCATGCGCCGCGGACCGCCGCGAGGTGCGGATAGCGAGCGCTCGATCCGGCAACGCTTGCGGCCGCTGTTCCGTTCTCGGCGAAATCCATCTGCGAGTCGCCGGAGAAATAAACCGCCACGTCCTCGATCGGATCGCCGCCAATGAATCGCTCGTACGGCTCCGTCTCGGTGAAGACTTGTCCCACTCGGTCGTAGACATCGGGATTTACGGTGCCGGATGGATCGATCGCGTCGATAAACAGAAACGCCGAAGAGGTTGCGCATGCCGCCATCGCCTGCGCGCGCATCTGCGGCTCGCTTTTCACCCGGACGTGATCTGAAAGGTCCGAGCATACGCTGGTCATAAACTCCGCGGGCCGGGTTTCCGACAGATGGAGGAGTAGCTTCGAGACGAATAGCTGCTCGATTCGATCGCCGTACAGGTCGCCGGCGACAAAGGTGTCGTGAATGGAAGCGGATATCGGCTGCGCCAGCACCCAATTGGAGAGCGCCGGCGCGAGATTGTGGGTGAGCGCGATGGCTGGGCACAGCTCTCTCGCCCGCGCCATCAGATCACGCGTCAGCTCGGAGCTCCAGCGCTCCCGAGCGGTTTGAAACTCGCACCAATCAGGCGAGGTCCAATCCACGATTTTCGGGATTTCCTTGCCCGCCTCGCGGCGGAAGCGCTCCCGGCAATGATCGCATCCGCAGATCATCGGCCAGAAGATCATGTCCAGGAACATCGCGTCGAATTGATAGCGGGAGAGCAGATCACCGAGCTGCGCCATCTCATATGCGCGATATTCCGGATTGTTCTGGCAGCAGATTCCGTAGCGGCTCAGCTCAAAAGGGTTCGCGCCGGATATCGGGCGCTGCGCCCACTCGGGATGCGTCTGCACCGCCCAGTTATCGAACACGATGCTGTAGTAGGCGCAAACTCCGAGCTTCCGGGCGCGCAGTTCGGTGCACAGTTCGCCCACCATGTCGCGCCCGCCGATTCCGCCGTGCATCCTTCCCGCGCGCGTCGGCCAATAGCAAAGTCCCAGGTGCGACTTGCAGTAGAGCATCACGGCGGAAACGTGCGCGCGGTCAAAATTCCGCGCCATCTCGGCCGGATCGTAGCGGGCGAGGAAACCCGGATCCCAGTCGGGAATATGCATGTCAACCAGCATCCGCCGGTGTGCGCTCTGATACGTTCTGCTCATCGCCGATCCGCCGCTGAAATAGCGTTTGCGAAACTGGCTTGGAAGATAACGCCTGATAAAGGAGCGTCGCAATCGAGATCGAGCTGATAGGCGGCTCGGTATCCGCGCGCTTGACAATCACCCGCTGCCCGCGCTCGATTTGCATATGACGGCTGGCGTGCGTCAGCCCGGAGGGAAGTAACGTGCCCGCACGGACCGGAAAGCAATTCCTGGAGGCGCTCAGGCGCCCGCGCGACCTCTGGGTAAATGGCGAAAAGGTCAGCGACATCGCGTCGCATCCCGCGCTATTCGGCGCAGCCGCATCGCTGGCCGAGATTTTTGATTTGCAGCATCAGGCCGCCGACATCTGCCTGATGCCGGATCCCGAAACCGGCGAGCAAATCGCGGTAAGCCACATGATGCCGCGCTCGAAGGCCGACCTGGCGGCGCGGCATCGCGCGCTGCAACTGGTTGCAGAGTACAGCGTGGGCCTGATGGGCCGCACACCCGACTACATGAACGTGACCTACGCGGGATTTGCGGCGCGCGCCGACGAGTGGGCGGTTCCGAACAATGATCGCGGCGCGGCAAACCTGGTTGCGTATCAGAAATTCCTGGCGCGCAACGATATCTCACTGACCCACACGATCATCCAGCCCACCATCGACAAGGCGTCGGGCGATGTGCCGATGCCGGGCAACGATGTCGCGCTGAGAAAAATCGAGAATACCTCGCACGGGATAATCGTGCGCGGCGCAAGAATTCTGGCGACGCTGGCGCCGTTTGCCGACGAGATCGCGGTGTATCCGGCCGTGCCGCTGCCCCAGGGATCTGACGCATATGCGCTGTCCTTCTGTATCCCCGCGGAAACTCCCGGGCTAAAGTTTCTATGCCGCGATAGCTGCTCGACCGATCGCAGCCGCTTCGACCATCCGCTTTCGAGCCGCTTTGACGAACAGGACGCGTTCGTGATCTTCGACAACGTGGAGGTTCCGCGCGATCGACTGTTTATCGACGCGAACTGGACCGTATACAACACGGTTATGACGACCGGCTGGTACCCGAATATCATGCAGCAGACGATGATTCGGGCGCAGACGAAGCTCGAATTCGCCTACGGCCTGGGCTGTGCGATGGCGGAAATAATAAATGATGTGTCGCCGGCCACCTCGCAACTCCTCGGCGAAATCTGGACCTACGCGGAGCTTACCCGCGCCGCGGTGCGCGCGGCGGAAGACGAGGCGTTCGATTACGGACAAGGCGTATGGTTCCCGCATGGCGGTCCGCTAGCGGCGCTACGTGCGATTCTGCCGAGCTGGTTTCCGCGGGTCGGGGAGATATTGACGCTCATCGGGTCGCATAATTTGCTCGCCACGCCGTCAGAGGCACAGTTAAGCGATCCGGAGTTGGCGAAGCTGGCCGGCATCTATCTGCGCGGCGCGAAAGATGTTTCGGCGCCCGAACGATCGCGAGTGTTTCGCCTCGCCTGGGATTTCGTAGGCAGCGCGCTTGCCGGCCGCAATGAACTCTACGAACGCTTCTATTTGGCTTCGGGCGCGCGCAACTATTCGCTTGCTCACGCGCTTGCGCCCAAGCAGCGCGGCCGGCGCCTGGTGGAACAGATACTGGGCCTCGTACCACGCCTTCTCAGAGTGGAACCGGATGAGCCTCGGGCGGTAATTGGTCTGCCGCGCAACATACCACGGAAGTAAGGCGTTGGAAATCTCATTTGATAGTCACATGCCGCCTTTCGGCTTATTACTCCGACGGCAAAAGCAATACTCATAGAGGTGTCATCATGAGCGTTCTCGATGGTACGCGAGAGGAAATGCGCCGTATCTTTCACGAAGGCCAGCCTAAATGGGTGAAACCCGCCGGTGATCGCCTGATCCTGGGCGACGGCCGCGTGATTGCCGAGGCCGAGGCGGTTTACCTGCCGCCGTGCGATCCGACCAAGATTTTGTGTATCCACCTGAACTACGAATCGCGCCGGGTGGAATTTCGTGCCCCCCAGTTACAAACGCCGACCTACTTTCAGAAGCCAATTACAGCGCTGAATGCGCATCGGGGGTCCGTTGCCCGCCCAGCCGGGCACAAATTCCTTAATTATGAAGGCGAAGTCGCGGTCATAATCGGAAAGCCGATGCGCAATGTCGGGCGCGAAGAAGCGTGGGATTATATTGCCGGATTCGCGCCGGCCAACGATGTCGGATGCCAGGACTATCGCGAGACTGACGCCGGATCGATGCTGCGGGTGAAAGGACAGGACGGCTTTTGCCCGGTCGGACCCGGAATAGTCAGTGGAGTAGATATCAGGAAATCGACTCTGCGCACCTATATAAACGGCAAGATGGTGCAGGAAGGCGCGATCAGCGAAATGATATTTCCGATTGACTATATACTCGCCGACCTGTGCCGATTCATCACCCTGCTGCCGGGAGACGTGATTCTGAGCGGCACGCCCAAAAATTCCCGCCCGATGAATCCTGGCGACCTGGTAGAGGTGGAAGTGAGCGGGCTCGGTCGGCTCTCGAATCGCGTTGTTGAAACTCCTGCTCCTCCGCATAAGGTCGGACATCAGCCGACCGACACCGATGCGGTGCGGCGGGTGGCGCTGGGCTCCGATTGGGTGCGCACCGAATCGCGATAGGGTTGTGGTTAGAGCGACAAGCGAACGCCGATAACGTGTAGACGCCGGAGGCAAGAAAAATGGTTCAGGTGACGGAACTCGGATATTTCGGATTCGGAGTGAAAGACCTGGAGGCATGGAAGAACTTCGCCTCGAAAATCGTGGGCCTGGAAGTCGCGGACGACGGCGAACGCGACCGATGCTACCTGCGCATGGATTATTGGCATCACCGCATCGTGTTGCACTCGGATCCATCAGACGACCTGCTGTACCTGGGATTCCGAGTCGCGGGGCCCGCGGAATTTCACGAGATGCAGCAGCAGCTTCGGGGTGCGGGAATCGAATTCAAGGTCGCGGCGGAAGAAGAAGCGGAGGAGCGCCGCGTCCTGGAGCTGATGAAGCTCAAGGATCCGGAGGGAAATCCGATCGAGATCTTCCATGGACCACAGGTGGATTTCACCAGGCCATTTTATCCGGGCAGGAGGATGCATGGCGGCTTCAAAACCGGAGTGGGTGGCGCCGGCCACTGCATAATTCGCGAGAAAGACCCGCAGGCCGCGTGCCGTTTCTACACCCAACTCGGGATGCGCGGCGGCGTCGAGTACAAATTCCATGCGGGTAATCGCACCATCGCGCCGATTTTCATGCACTGCAACGAACGCGACCATTCAGTTGCGTTCGGTATCGGCGGCGGTGAGCACACCAAGCGCTTCAATCATTTGATGATCGAAGTCGATAATCTCGACGACGTCGGAATGACGCACGATCTGGTTCGCCGTGAAAAAATTCCGGTCCATATCACTCTCGGCAAGCACTCGAACGATCACATGTACTCGTTCTACTTCGAGACCCCATCAGGTTGGATGCTTGAATACGGATGGGGAGCGCGTCCCGCCACCTATCAGTCGGAATACTATTTAGAAGATGTATACGGACATCGGCCGGAGGCAGGAGGTTTCGGCCCACCGCCCAAATAGCCGGTGGGTGAAGCCAGTCAGATCGACCAGGCGACCGCAGAAAGGAGCGAACCGGCGCGCTCTTCGAGCTGACCGCGTCTCAGCGTTTGGGCGTTACCGGCGGAATCGGCTCGCTCATCGTCGCGGTGACTTCGGCGTCACTCAGCTTGCGAATTCTGTCCCATCTGCCCGGAGGAAACTCCATCTGCGGGGCGTCGATATCAGGGTTCAGCACCGAACCGCCGCGCGATTCGAAGCTTGGCGGATTCTTGTAGCGATGCAGTTCCGACAGATTGATTCCCGCCAGTCGCACCACCTCGGGGTCGATCCACGCCTCCGCGTCAATCGGATTACCCTCTGAGGTCGCGAACTCGAGCATGATTCCTTCGGGCGCCGCCAGGTAGATCGATTTGCAGAGTCCGTGATCGAGCGGTCCCAGGACCCATCGCCCGTGGGTGCGGACACGATCGCGAATTGCGAGCAGGTCGGCCTCGGTATCGACGTTAAGAGCTATGTGTTGCATCACGCCGGGCGCTACAGGAGCCGCTGTCCAGCTCGCGTGCGAGACGCCCTTGATTCCCTGTATCTCGCCGGTTTCGGGCGATTGCACAAACGCGATCGACGAGTTGCCCATCTTGAGAAACCCGTGAAACGTCTTCTCGACGCCATGCATCCAGTAGAGCGCGACCAACTCCATTCCCACGACCTGGGTGTAGAACTCTATCTGCCCCTTGATGTCCTTGGTGCAGATTGCGATGTGATGCAATCCATTCGGCAGGCCCATTGTCCGGTCCTCCGTCGATACTTGCTTCGATTTACCTTTGCTTATCATCTTGACCGCCGAAAATCACGCGAAATCATACGCGGGTTATAATTATGCGTCCTCGGCTGCTAGAATGCCGCTGGGCAATGGCGAAAGCAGGACGCACAGGCGCGCGGGGCAAGTCGGCCATCAGTACCCAGAATTGGGGCTGACGGCGGAAGCGCCGCGCCGAGGCTGCCAGCGACCTGAGTGACAGTAGTCTATCGTTATAGTCGAACTGGACTGGCTAATGGCTAACGTTGAGTTACTAATCATCTGAGTATTGGACAGCAATCGGAGAAGGATCGGACGATGCCGTATCTTAATCGCGACGGGGTGAAAATATATTACGAAGAGCGGGGAAAAGGCCCGGCGGTACTTCTTTCGCACGGTTACAGCGCCAGCGCCCGGATGTGGCGTGGCCAGATGGACGCGTTCGCGGATCGCTATCACATTATCGCCTGGGACATGCGAGGCCATGATCGATCCGATTCTCCGGAGGAGCAGGCCCTCTACACTCACGAAGCCACTGTCGCCGATATGGCGGCGCTGCTCGACGCATGCGGAGAACGCCGCGCGGTTATCGGCGGGCTGTCGCTGGGCGGATACATGTCGCTGGCCTTTCACCTGGCGCATCCCGATCGCACCGTGGCTCTGATGTTGTTTGACACCGGTCCAGGCTACAAAAAGGATGTACCGCGCGAGGAATGGAACCGGATGGCTATCGCGATGGCGCGCAACTACGAGAAAAACGGCGTCGGCGCCGGAACCGGCAGCCCCGAAACCCGTGTCGCGCAGCATCGCAGCGCTCAGGGACTCGCAAATGCGGCGCGCGGGATGCTGACGCAAAATGATGGCCGCGCGATCGAGTCGCTACCCGAAATCAGAATTCCGACGTTGGTGCTGGTCGGCGAGCTGGATGAGCGTTTTCGAGCATCCGCCGACTACATGGGCGCGAAAATCCCCGGCGCGCGCAAGATCATTCTGTCGAAGGCGGGTCACGCCTCGAATATCGACCAACCCGAGGCGTTCAACGCCGCGGTCGCGGAGTTTCTGGCGAGCGTGACCGCACGCGCATAGACGAAGCTGCCGCACCACAAGCGTGCTCCTGCGATGCGACGGCAGTGCGACGCGCGCTCCGCGGACGATGCGCGCATTCATCCCCGATATCCGGTAACATTGCCGAGCAGATGGTGATTATCAGCGCAAAGGCAAGAGCGCGCGATGCGGCCTGAGGGGGGTGCAGCCGCGCTGCCGGCTCCCGGAGTATCGTTCGAGCGCGCCGATTCGATCCTGACTGTACATTGCTCCGGATCGTGGACGCTCAGGCGCGGACAGACGCGTGCCGAGGAAATCGAATACGAGCTCGGGCCGGAAATCCGCCGGGTCGCGTTTGAGACCGCCGATCTCCGCCACTGGGACTCAAGCCTGGTGGCGTTTATCACCGGCGCAATTGAGATCTGCGCCGCCAGATCAATAGAGGTCGACACTTCGGCGCTCGCGCCGGGACTAAAGCGCCTGGTCGAGCTCGCGGAGGCGGTGCCCGAGAACCGGGGTGCGCGCGCTCGGGTGAGCCGGCCGCCGCTGCTCGATCGGGTGGGCCTTGCGACCATCAGGTACGCCGAGGGAGGGAGCGCATTTGTCTCCTTCATGGGCGCGCTGGTGATCGCGTTCGCCAGATTCCTTGGCGGCCAGGCCCGTTTTCGGCGCCTCGATCTGATGATTGCGATCCAGGATTGCGGTGCTCGCGCGTTCGGTATCGTCACCCTCATCAGCTTTCTGGTCGGCGTTATCCTGGCGTTTATGGGAGCGGTGCAGTTGCAGCAATTCGGCGCCGCAATCTATGTTGCCGACCTTGTCGCGATCGGGATGGTGCGCGACATGGGCGCGATGATGACGGCGATTATCATGGCCGGGCGCACCGGCGCAGCTTACGCCGCTCAGCTTGGCACGATGAAGGTGACACAGGAGATCGATGCGCTCACGACCTTGGGCTTGTCGCCGATGGAATTCCTGGTCGTGCCGCGGGTGTTCGCACTGATCCTGATGATGCCGCTCTTGTGCGTGTACTCCGACTTGCTCGGAATTCTTGGCGGCGCGGTGGTGGGAGCGGGGATGCTGGGAATCACGCCCGGCAACTACATGCGTGAAACGGTCGCAGCGATCGGCCTGGGCAGCGCGTTCGGCGGAATTTTCAAGGCGACGGTTTACGGCATCATTATTGGAATCGCGGGATGCCTGCGCGGCTTCCAGTGCGGCAACAGCAGCTCCTCGGTCGGCGATGCGGCAACCTCTGCGGTGGTGACAGGAATCGTATACGTGGTTGTGGCATGCGGGTTGTTTGCGCTGCTGTTCAATATTCTCGGGATTTGATGCGAACTGCAAAGCACGGGAGTTTCTGATTGAGCGATACCGGAACCGGCTCCGCGACGCGGCCGCGCGACGACTCCCGTGCGCCGGTGATTGTCGTGCGTAACCTTACGATGGCCTATGGCGATTTCGTGGTGATGCGCGATCTCAATTTCGCGATCAATCGCGGCGACGTATTTATCGTCATGGGCGGCAGCGGATGCGGTAAAAGCACGCTGATGCGCCACATGATCGGATTGCAGGAGCCGGCAACCGGCGAGGTGCTATACGGCAATTTCAATTTCACCCGCGCCGACACGCTCGAACGCGACCGCGTGCTGCGCAACGTGGGCGTGCTCTATCAGGGCGGCGCGCTGTGGAGTTCGATGACGCTCGCGGAGAACGTCGGCCTTCCCCTCGGCGAATTTACCGATCTCGCACGCGCGGAAATCCGCGACATCGCATCCCTCAAGCTCGCGCTGGTCGGGCTCAAGGGATTTGAAGACTATTTTCCAAGCCAGATAAGCGGCGGGATGCAGAAGCGCGCGGGGATTGCCCGCGCGATCGCGCTCGACCCGTCGATTCTGTTCTTCGACGAGCCCTCGGCGGGGCTGGATCCGATAAGTTCGCGCCTGCTCGATAAGTTGATCCTAGAGCTGCGCGACACTCTGGGCGCGACGGTGGTGGTGGTCACGCACGAGCTCGCCAGTATCTTCGAGATTGGCGACAACAGCGTATTTCTCGACGCCGAAAGCCATACCATGATCGCGACGGGGAATCCGCGAGAATTGTTTGAACATTCAACCGACCCGCGCGTGCGGCGATTTCTGACCCGCGGACGTGAGGAGCCAGCGGCCGGCTGAAAGGACGGAAAAGATGGAAAAACGCGTTACTCCGGCCGTAATCGGCGCCTTTGTGCTCGGCGCGCTTGCGCTTGTCGTGATTGGGATAATCGTGATCGGATCGGGCCGCTTCTTCCGCCACGAGCATAAGTTCGTGCTCTATTTCAGCAGCGACGTAAACGGCCTGCGGGTCGGCGCGCCGGTGAAATTTCGCGGCGTGGAAATCGGATCGGTGGTTGCCGTGATGTTGAGCGTGCCGGGAATGGAAGGCGGATTCACCCAGAGCGGCAATCAGATCCGCATCCCGGTCGTGATCGAGATCAATCCGGCCAAGCTGACCAGCCGCGGCATCGAAATAAATCTCGACGATCCCACGGAAATGCAGCGGGCAGTCGCGATGGGTCTGCGCGGGCAACTTGCGAACGAGAGCATCCTGACCGGTCTGCAATACGTGGAACTCGACATGCATCCGCAGTCGCCGGCGCAATTCTACATGGGCAAGAACTCGCCATATCCGGAGATACCTACAATGCCGACCACGCTGGAGCAGGCGCAGACCGCGATCCAGCGGGTGCTCGCCGCGCTGGAGAAGATCGATTTCAATGCACTGGTCTCGGAGCTGACGCGCACCTCGCAGGCGGTTACCAACCTGGTAACCTCGAAGAAGATCGGCAACGCGGTAGACGCGCTGAACCTCGCTGCGACCAACCTCGCCGCCAGCAGCCAGAGCATGCGGCGTCTTGCCGATAATATTAACGAACGGATCACTCCGATCTCGAACGACTTGGACGCGACCACCAGACAGGCGCGTGCGACTCTTAAGCAAACCCAGGATACGCTCGCGGCGGTGCAGACGACGCTCGGTCCGGGCGCGCCGGTCGATTACGAACTTACCCAAACCCTGCAGGATACCGCGGCGGCGGCGAGGTCGCTCAAGCAATTGGCCGATTATCTTCAGCGCAACCCGAGCGCGATCGTGCGCGGTCGTTACGTGTCCGGAGATTCCCGATGAAGCGGTTCCGACCCTCCTCGCTCCTCACTTCCTCGATCTTCATCCTGGCCGCTTTCGCGACGGTGGCGGGCGGATGCAGTCTGCCGCTGACCCCGCGTCCCGACCACTCCAAATTTTTCGTGCTGTCGCCAATCGCCGCTCCAGCGGCGGCCGCCAGCCCGCTCACAATTGGTCTTGGTCCGATAACTATTCCAGAATATCTCCAGCGCCAGGAGATTGTCACTCGGGTCGCGCCTAACCGGCTGCTCCTGTCAAGCAACGACAGGTGGGCGCAGGGACTGGAGAGCAACTTCACCCAGGTGTTGGCTCAGGATTTAACCGCGACACTCGGTACCACCCGCATCACGACCTATCCGTGGTATCGAACGACGCAGATCGATTTCCAGATCAAAGTCGCCGTCTACCGCTTCGAGGCCAATTCCAAGGGCACGGTGAATCTGACCGCCCATTGGGAAATTCTGGACGGCAGCGGCAAGCTCCTATATGCGACTGACTCGACGTTCACCGCCGCCGCTTCGAGCGGGAACACCACCGCGGTCGTAGCCGCAATGAGCGCCGCCGAGGCTGATCTGGCGCGGGCAATTACGGCTGAAATCCAGTCGCTGCCGCCCGCGGCCAAATGATTCGCGCCGCTACTCTGCAATCGGCGGCAACTTCAGGGCGTGTGATTATCAGCGGTAGAGGTTCGCCGAGGTGCGGAGCTTGTCGGCGATTTCCCTGCGCAATGATTGCGGTTCGACCACTTCAACATACGGGCTCATGCCCATGATCCAGTTCTTCAGTTCCTCGGTTCCACGCACCGGGATCTCCAGGCAGTCGGCGCCCTTGTATTTCAGGAAGCGCTGCCGCGGGTGAACGATTCGCGCGCGCAGATAGGTCATGGTTTCGGCGCTGCGAATCTTCAGCATTACGCGGGTGGACGGGCCGTCCACGATTCCGAACACTCCCTCAACGAAGTCGCCTGGACGAAATTTCGCCGGCATCCGGAAGTGAGCGAAGCCGCCGCTCTCATTTCCGACGAAGTCAACCGATTTCATCCGCTCGATCGCGAGATACAGCAGGCGATCCGCATGATCGCTCTTGCCGAGCAAGTAAAGGCCTCCCTTGTACGCGATCATCGTGTATGGATCGAATTCGTGCACCCTCTCCACGCCCGAGATGGGAGTGTAGACGATACGCACTCGGATGTTTTCGATCAGCGCGCGGAAAGCCTTATCGACCTGGTCCTCGAATTTGCGCAGGTCTTTCGGCGCGTATTGAACGGCGAAGAACTTGCGATCCAAATCCTGAAGCCGGCTCGCCTGCCACCTGCCGAGCTTCGAGCGAAGACCCGCCAGCGCATCCGCGAAGTCGTATTCAAACACCGTCCCTTCCAGAAACCGCAGCACCGAGAGCGCAAAGTACAGCGTCGCGACCCGATACGAACTCGCATCGGGACTCTGCTGCCGGCGAACGAGCTTCAGACGCCGGCGGGCGCCGGCCCCGACCGCTTCAACCATCCTGCGGCCAAGCGGGTCGGTCATCTGGCATAGCTCGGCCACATAACGATCAATTGTGCGAGCGCTAACCGCGAGTTCCCGGGCAAGCCGTGTCAGCGTGGTTCCCGATTCCGATTCGCACAGGATCATCGCGATCCGCGCGTACCTGATTCCGGACGCGTAGCTGGGCCTTCTCGAATCCTGATTGCGCCGCTTCTTCATCGCGATATTTCCCGCCCCTGCGCGCAATGGTCCGCGCACCCTCAGACAACCGTTGTCTTAACTCGCGGATATTATATTCGGCATGAGCAACCTCGCACAAAGGCATGGAGACCCGGTGAATCAGCGGCGCGAATGGACGGCGTGGAGCGAAAAACATATCTTTTCAACCGTCGCGAACTGAGGGGATCAAGGCAGGCAGTCGGATGCTTCGGCTACATTATTCGAACCGGCTTGAGGACCTGATAGAGCCGCTTCAGGCTTCGATCGCGACCGCGCAAGATGCCGACCCGCTTAGGGCGATCCCGATTATTGTTCCCAGCCGCGCGGTCGAGCACTTTCTCAAGTTCGCGCTGGCGGAGCGCCTGGGAGTGGCGGCAAACCTTACCTTTCCCTTCCTCCGGAGCTATTTGAAGCAGATCGCGGAGCGAGCCGATCCGCGCCAGCGCGTGCTCGAAGCGGCGCATCTGCAACTCCTGCTATTCGATTGCATTCGCCTGCCCGAAAATCAGAATGACCCCGAGCTGAAAGCGGTCCGCAACTATATTGGCGCCGCGTCCGGCGATGATCCGAATTTGGCCGAGCTGAAATGTTTTCAGCTAGCCGGCCAGGTCGCGCGCCTGTTCCAGGAGTACTCGATTTCGCGATCCGCGATGGTGCATAACTGGCACGCGAGGGCGTTCGCATCCGACCCGGAGTTCATTCGGACTGAACGATGGCAGCGCCGCTTATGGAATCTGCTGTTTGACTCCCAAGGAGCCGCGAAGTCGTCGCTCGCGCGTGACGGCGACAATCGATGGCGTCTTCTGCCGGCTGCGCTGGCTCAGGTTGATGACGCGGCGCTTTTGGCTTCGCTGCCTGAAGAGCTGCATGTCTTCGCAATCGCGTCACCGGGCCAGGCGTTTGCGGAAATCTTCGCTCGGCTTGGCAGATTGATCGATCTGTCGGTCTACGCATTCAATCCATGCCGGGAATTTTGGGAAGATCTTGACACCTCGCGACGCGCCGAATTCAACGGCTGGGCGCGCCGAAATGACCGGGCCGGCGCCGCGCTCGAAAACAGCGAAGATCCGTTTGGACTTTCGGCGGATGACAATCAGTCACTTCAGCTATGGGGCCGCCCCGGCCGCGAATACGTCCGGCTGCTCAACGAGATAAGCGACTGCGACTTTGATGCGCGCTTCAGCGCCCGGCCTGACGGCAATTCCTTGTCGCTGCTCGATCGTCTGAAGCTCGATATCCTGGAGCGCGCTCCCGAAGGCCGCGGACATGCGCAACGCTCAGGAGATGCAGCGGCAGACGAGAGCATCCGGATTCTCGCCTGCCCAACAATCCGGCGCGAGGCGGAAATTGTCGCGAGCGAGATATGGGCGCTGCTTGAGCGACGTTCGCGCATCGGCGCGCCGATCCGCTTTCACGAAATCGCGATTCTTATTCCCGATGCGGCATACGCCGGTTACCGGCCGCATATCGAAGCGGTCTTCGAGTCGATGCACTCGATACCGGTCGAATTCGTCGGCCGCGCTGCGATGGGACCAACCCGCGTGGCTGAGGCGATTGGGTTGCTGCTCGAACTGCCGCTTTCGCGCTTTACGCGCGACGACTTGTTGCGCATCGCACGCCATCCCGCGACCAGAGGCAGCGATCCGGACCTGGACACCGAGCGATTTAGCCGATGGTGCGACGAGCTGGGAGTCTTCCTCGGCGCTGATGCTGACGATCTTGCGGACACCTACATTCCGCCCCATCTGTTCAATTGGGATCAGGCGCTGAAGCGCGTCGCGCTTGGCGTCTTCATGTCGAGCGAGCGCGATGAGCCAAATCCGTTCTTTGCCCTTGCGGATGGTGGCCGCCTGCTTGGGCTCGAACTAAGCGAGAGCGACGCGCCCGCCGCGACATTGCTTGTGGCGCAGGTGCGCGCGCTGCTTGCTGACGCGCTCGCGATCCGCTCCGCGCGGATGACTCTTCCGGAGTGGTCGCGGATTCTCGCGCTGATGGTCGATCGCTACATCGATGTGTCGGATCCGGATGACGAGCAGGAGCTTGAGCGTTGTCGCGGCGCAATCGACGCGGTCGGCGCGGGCGGCATCGATTGCGGCGAAGTTTCGTACCAGGTCGCGCGTGAAAGCGTGGCGGCGGCCCTCGACGAAATCGGTCTTCGGCGCACGACGCTGACCGGCCGCGGGGTCGCCGCCGGTCCGATGAGCGCGATGCACTCGCTGCCGTTTCGCGCGATTTTCGTGATGGGGCTTGGGGAAGGAATCTTTCCCGCGCGGGCGGGACGCGAGCCGCTCGATCTGCGGCAGGAGCGGCGCCGCGCAGGCGACGTAAGCGCCACCGATCGCGACCGGTACCTTTTCCTGGAGTCCATGCTCGCCGCTCGCGAGCGGGTGACGCTCTCCTACGTCGCGCGCGACTCACAGACCGGCGATTCTCTGGAGCCCTCGACTATAATTCGCGAACTGCAGTTCATACTGCGCGCATATCTTGATGAGCCGGCGTTGGAAATGCTGGTCGTGACTCATCCCGCGAGCCGATATGACCTCGCGTACTTTCCCGAGTTGCGCCGCGCCACCGGCAAAGCCGGCGCGGAGGATTCACGGCTCGTCAGCTTTGATTCCGCGGCGCGAACGGGGGCCAGGATGAGCGCGCTACGAAGCGATCTGGAAGCGCATATGGCGCGGCGCATAGGCGCCGCCGGCGCGGAATTACTTGCCAGGATGCCACCGGCGGTGCGCTCGCAACTGGAGACGAGCCTTGCGCTCGCGGAGCCGATTCCGCCGCACTCCAGGCTTTCGGAAGATGAAGACCTGAGGCTGCCGCTCTCGGCGATCCGGCATTTTCTTGAGTGCCCGCTTCAGGGCGCCGCTCGCCACGCGCTCGGGATGCAGGACGATGACGAAAGCGAGCCCACAATCGAAGAGCCGCTGGCGCAATCGATCCTCGATCGAAGCATCGTGCTGCGCGAGATCTTCTGGCGCTCACAAGTGAGCGAAAAAGCCGAAACTGCCGCGTATGAGCAAGCGATCGAGCTCGCGCAGATGCGCGGTCGCTCGCCAACGGGGCCGTTTGCCGATGCCGCACGCAAGCGCGACATCGGCCAGGTTGCATCGTGGTCGAAGCTGGCGCGCTCGGCAGCCGGTAATCTGGCGCAGTGGAAAGTCGTCCGTATCGGACACGCGGAGAATTCGAATCCGAGCGACATCGTGCTGCCGCCGCTCAAGCTGCACGTTCCGATTCCCGATTCGCCCGCCGGCAATCGGTTCAAGATCGTGAGCCTGCATGGATCGCTGGGGTATCTAGCGCCCGGCCTCGACATTGGATGCCGTTGTATCGTTCGCACCGCGCCCGCCGCTCGCGATTTTCTAGAGCTGTACCTTAACGCAATCGTGCTTTCGGCGGCTGACGTCTTCGACGCGCCGAGGTTTCGCGCAATCGTGATCGGTACTGAGGGCAAAGACGGGAAGTCGCCGCTGTGGCATAAGGACTTCGTGCCGCCCTCGCTAGATGCTGCGCGCGCATATCTTGCCGCGCTCGTGGCGGAGATTCTCTGGCAGAGTCACGATTATTTTTTTCCGATCGAAGCGGCGCAAGCCGTCCACAAGGAGATGTCGAAGGCGGAAAGCGAGCGCGATCTGACATGGACGGTCGAGAGCATCGCGTCCAATCCTCATGCGCATTGCCAATCGGATCACGGTCCGATACCTAACGCGCGCAGCTACGCGCCGCCCTCCGAAGACCGGATGCGCGA
>JASHOJ010000032.1 GCA_030041155.1 Candidatus Binataceae bacterium
CCGGCAGCTCGACGGTCTTCGATGTGCTTGATGCGCGCCGCCAGTTCGCGCCGCAGCCGCTCCTCCTCGATCTTTCGCTGGTCTGCCTCGCGCTTGAGGCGTTGTTCCGTCTTCGCTGCAGCGAGCACTGCAAGACCCACAGCAATGTCACTGGCCATATTCTCAAGCCGTTGGACTTTCGCATCGCGGAAGCTGCGTCGTGGAGAACTTCCTCTCCCAAAGACGTAGACCTGCTCAAGCTCGAATGAGAGCTGGCCCGTCGGATGGAAATCCCATTCTGGAAATTGCGGCTTGTCGAAGAATACATTGTCCCAAGAATTCAGCCGCGCCGCCCGGTCACGCTTTCGTTGCCAGGCTTCCTCCTTGGCGCGCTCGGCATCAGTCAGAACGTGCTTCTCACGCCTGACCGTCTCCGTGACCGAGAATGCAATGGCTTCAGTTTCAGATTTGAATTGCGCGGATCCGTCACCTGCCACCAGTTCGAACCCCTGCAACGACACAGCGTGTGCAATCCGCGGAAGGATGATAGCGAGACGGTCGATCGATGGCGACGCGACCTCACACTTGATAAGCCCAGCGCCGCTGACAGCGACGATGCCGATATCGGACGGCTTCGCCTTCCTGAGTCTATCCAGCGTGCGGTCAATGATGGGGAACGGCGGCGCGGCCTGATCGTCATCGCCTTCAGATGCACGAATGCGCGCGTGCTCGCGCACACTGGCCAATGCCGAAGACTCACGGCTGAGGTCCCCGTCGGCGATGGTAATCTTGTCAGAGGCGCCGGGTTTAGCCTCTGGCAGTGGCGTCTGCCTCACCTTCTTTCCGGCTGCCTTTTTTGCCCACCACCCGAGCGGTGGACTGGGAATGCCATGCTTTTTGCAGATCTTGTGTAGCGCAACATCGGAGATGGCGAACTCCTTCGCCAAGTGCGTCATCGGCTTGGACCAGACGAGTTCATAGAATTGCTCACGCGTAAAGACCCTGGCCACAATCATCCTTTCCAGAACGCGCGCACCAGCAGAGGCGCAATTGAAGGGCTGCTAGACCATCCTAATGCGCGATGCCTTCGCTACACACGTTTTGAAACAGACCGAGACCAACGAGCGTAGCGCCATTCAAGAAGAACCTTTTTATTGTCGCGACTCGTACGGCGGTTCCACAACAAATGAGCAGCGCTTGCCAGAGATCGCGACCACAATCGACGTCTATCGTATGTCTCCGTCGCCAAAAGTACGCTGCTTTATCCCCGTGTAACATGGCCACATCGCCGCTGGCGCGCCTGTCCAATCTGGGCCGTCTGCTGTCCTTCGGAAAAGACCGTCAACGCGACCTGCTCGACATGACGGTCTTTTGTTTCCGCTGGTGTGCCGTTCAAAAAAGAACCGTCAGAAAGACCGTCATTGTGACCAGCTACTGGGAGGCCAAATTGCTGGCGATCAAACAAAATCTCTTCTCTGAATCAACAAATTATCGCGTCGCGCAGATACTGTGAACGATGCATCGCAGATGATATCCAGAACCAAATAAGCCGTTGAATTATAGAGATAAATTTGCGACGACCGCCCACCCCTCACTCCCATTCGATGGTGGCGGGGGGCTTGCTGGTAACATCGTAGACCACCCGATTGATCCCCCGCACCTCATTGACGATCCGGCCCGCCACCTTGGTTAGGAACGCCACGTCGAACGGATACACATCGGCGGTCATGCCGTCGGTGCTGGTGACCGCGCGCAGTGCGCAGGCCTGGTCATAGCTGCGCAAGTCACCCATCACGCCCACGGTGCGCACCGGCAGCAGCACGGCAAGGGCCTGCCAGATCGCGTCATACAAGCCGGCGGCCCGAATCTCCTCCAGAAAGATCGCATCGGCCCGGCGCAGCAGCGCCAACTTCTCGGCGGTGACCGCACCGGGAATGCGAATCGCGAGCCCCGGACCGGGGAAAGGATGCCGGCCGACAATCGTCTCCGGCAGGCTCAGCGCGCGGCCCAACAGGCGGACTTCGTCCTTGAATAACTCCCGCAGCGGCTCGACCAGGCGCAAGTGCATCCGCTCCGGCAGCCCGCCTACGTTATGGTGCGACTTGATCGTCACGCTCGGCCCGCCGCTCGGGCTGATGGACTCGATCACATCCGGGTAGAGCGTGCCCTGCGCGAGGAAATCCGCGCCGCCGAGCCTCGCAGCCTCTTGCTCAAACACTTCGATGAACAGCCGACCGATCGTCTTGCGTTTCGCTTCCGGATCGCTGACGCCGTCGAGTGCCGCCAGGAACAGCGCGGACGCGTCGCGATGCACCAGGCGGATATTGAACTGGTTGCGGAACGTACTTACGACCTGCTCGGCCTCGCCCGCGCGCAGCAGCCCGTGATCCACGAAGATGCAGCTCAACTGCTCGCCGATCGCCTCGTGAATCAGCACCGCGGCAACCGAGGAATCGACGCCACCGGACAAGCCGCAGACAACTCTGCCATTGCCGATCTGCACGCGCAGCCGAGCGATCGCCGCATCGCGGAACGCCGCCATCGTCCACCCGCCACGCATCCCGGCGACGCGGTGCGTGAAATTGTACAGCAGAGCCGCGCCGTGCGGGGTGTGCGCCACTTCCGGATGAAACTGCAGCCCGTAAAGCCTTCGCGTTTCATCCGCGATCACCGCGAACGGCGCCGTCTCGGTCGCCGCCACCGCACGAAAGCCGGGTGGCGGACGGATGATGCGGTCGCCGTGGCTCATCCACACCGGCTCGCGCGTGCCCACCGGCCAGACGCCGTCGAACAGCGCGCAAGGCGCGGTCACATTGACGACCGCGCGGCCGAACTCACGCCGCTCCGACGCGACAACCTCGCCGCCAAGCTGGGCGCAGAGAAGCTGCTCGCCATAGCAGATGCCAAGCACCGGCACACCGAGCTCGAACACAACCGCCGGCGCACGTGGCGCGCCCGGCTCATGCACCGAGGCCGGACCGCCGGACAGGATCACCGCGCGCGGCGCCCAGTCGCGGATGCGGGCGGGATTGGCGTTGCACGGCCAGATCTCGCAATAGACGCCGGATTCGCGCACTCGCCGGGCGATAAGCTGGGTGAACTGGCTGCCGAAATCCAGGATCAGCACGCGCTCGGCGGCGACGGCGATCAGCGAATCGGCGCGAGACTCGGCCATGCGGTCCATCGGGGCAATAATCTCGCGGCTTGCAGCACGAGCGCGGGCAGAAGGCAAGGCACAACGCCGCAGCATGGTTCCCCTCCCACGAAGCCTTCGATGCGCCGCGCGTCAGCGCGACGGGTGAAGGGGCGCGGGCCTCCACTCCGGGGCAACCAGCCGCCGTTTCCGGTCCGCGGTGAGCTTGACGCCCGGCGCATCGCGACCCTCGCGGTCCCAAAGCTGGCATGTCACCGGCTTGTGCTTCTGGTCGAGACCTTCGCAGTAATTGGTATATTCGCATAGGCGCACATCCTCGCCCCGCCCCTGTGCGATCTTGAGCAACCAATCCGGATCGGCCAGCGACTGGCGCGCTGCGCCGACGATATCGCAGACGCCATCTTCAAGCAGCTTCTCGGCCATCGCGAAATTATGCACCCCGCCGGTGCAGACGATGGGAATGCCGCAGCCGGCGTCACGAACGGCCGCACGGATCGCCGCGGTGGGCGAAGCATTGCGCCCGAACGGTCCACGCTCGTCGGAGAGATATTGCGGCATGCACTCATAGCCGCTCGGCCCGGTATAGGGATAAGCGGCGGCGCCGACACCCGGCTGCTTCGCGTCGTCGAACTTGCCGCCGCGCGA
>JASHOJ010000247.1 GCA_030041155.1 Candidatus Binataceae bacterium
ATCGCAATCTCCAAATGGGCGGATGCCTGCCTAGTGGGCGAAAGCTGAATCCGCGGGCAATCGAGCCTGTCGCCGGAATCTCATCCTGACTTACGATTCCCCGTCCTTCTCAGTTCTATTACCGGTTCCTGCCCCCGCATCATCCGCGCGATATTCTGGTGATGACGCCAGATAACCAGCGCGGTGATCACGATTGCGAGCAGCAGATACGCATTCGGCTCGTGCAGGGCGGCAACCGCGGGCGGCATCGCGATGGCGGCGGTGATCGACGCCAGTGACATCACTCGGTAAAGCGCGGCCACGATTCCGAACACGATTAGCGCGATCAGGACCGCAAGCGGCGCAATAGCGAGCCATATTCCGAGTGCGGCCGAGATGCCCTTGCCGCCGCGAAATTTGAGGAACACCGACGCGATCGACCCGATAAATGCCGCGAACGCGACGCCGGCGACAATCTGCGGCGCAAATCCCGCAAACCGGGCATACGCAACCGGCAGCAATCCTTTCAGAATGTCACCGGCAAAAGTGATAATCGCGGCGCTTGCCCCGCCTGCCCGCGCCACGTTGGTCATACCGATATTGCCTGAACCGACCGCGCGCGGGTCAAAACCGCGCAGCTTGCCGACGATCACGCCGAACGGAATCGATCCGATCAGATATGCGGCGATTATCAGGATGATTACGATCAGCAAGATCGGTCAGTTCGGCGGTCGGAAGATGGTCGGGGTGACTGGATTTGAACCAGCGACTCCTGCGTCCCGAACGCAGTGCTCTGGCCAGGCTGAGCTACACCCCGACTGTCGGATTGCGATGCAGGGGATCACTTAAGAAGTTTCCTTATAGCATCGCCGTCAAACCCGCGCGAGAGCGAACGGCGAAGCGCCAATAACCAGGAAAGACCCGAAATCGAGTCACCTTTGGCCTTCGGCGAGGGCGATTCTTTGGCGCATTTCGCGGATAACCGCGGTATAGTCGGGCTCGCCGAAAATTCCCGTTCCTGAAACGAAAACATTGGCGCCCGCGGCTTTCACCTCGGCGATATTCGCGAGCTTCACGCCGCCATCTATCTCGATATCGACCTTGAGTCCCCGCCGATCAAGCTCGGTCCTGATGGCGCGCAGCTTACCGAGCGCCTCTGGAATGAATTCCTGACCACCGAAGCCCGGATGCACGCTCATCACAAGAATCATGTCCAGATGGCCGGCGAAGGGAAGAACACGGTCGACATCGGTTTCGGGGTTGATGCCAATCGATGCGCGCGCGCCAAGATCGTGCAGCCGCCTCGCCAGCGCGGGTATATCTCGGCACACTTCAGCATGAACCGAAACCGAATTTGCCCCCGCTTTTACAAAGACCTCGACGTATTTCTCCGGATTGTCGATCATGAGATGCGCGTCGAGCGGCAGCCGCGTCACTTTTCGCAGCGATTCAAGAACCGGCACTCCGATCGAGATATTGGGCACGAAATGCCCGTCCATTACGTCGAAGTGAATCAGGTCGGCGTCGGCGCGCTCGATTTTCGCTATCTCTTCGCCCAAGCGGGCAAAGTCGGCGCTAAGAATCGAGGGAGCGATCCTGTCTGCTCTCTCCATCAGTCCAACATAGCGTCCGTCGCAGGACACAGCGAGAGACTGACGCAGTCCGCTCGCCAGCGCGGATGAATCGGCAAAGCCCTTCGCTTTATCGCGAGGGAGTCGGCACCGAGGCGTTAGGCATGTTCTCGCTGTTGGCGAACAATTCCCGCAGACGAAACGTCGGCGGCGGATTGTCGTCGACGAAGCTCAGAAATTGGGTGCGACGCTGTCTGAGCAGCGCCTCCACCTGATCATGCTGCGATGATGACAGCTTCAGCCGCTCAGTCATCCGGTCGAGCAGGGGACGATAAATCACGAGCGGGACCAGCGGCCTGCCGAGTTCGCCGGCGCATCCGGGCATCGGTCCGTCGCTATGTCGGACGTGATGTTCCGAGATCATGTTGGCAAGCTCGGTTCGCTGGGCGGGCGTCAGAACCAGGTTGAGCTGCTTTCGGAAATCACCCTCGATATTCGACACGTTGGTTTGAAACGCGCGTATTTGCGGCTCCAGTTCTTCGAGCCGCCGTCGCATCAGTTCGGGATCGACGCGCGATTCGTCTCCGATATGAAAATAGTGATGGTGACGATGCGGAATCTCGCCAAGAACCTGCGGAACCTCGCCCATCAGAGCCATCGGAGGGGGCGGCACCGGCTTGGAACGCTGGGTCCAAATACCGACCAGCAGGCCCGCCACGAACAACACAATCGTAATAAAAATTGTTGAAAGGCGATCGCTCACAGATTTTCTTCCATCGCGACGATCTCGCTCGAGGTCGCCGACCACTGTTGCAGATTCTCACGGGTTGTCGCGGTCGTCATCACCCAGTGGGTTGCGACCGCAAGTGCGATACAAACCGCGCCTGTTATCGCCATGAGGCGCCGCTCTCGGCGTCCGCGGCGGAGGGCGCGTGCGTCGGCAATAACCAGTCGCGAGAACTCCGGCGGCAGGCGGCGTCCGGCTTCGCGTCTTTGTGCGCGGCCCAGTTCAGTCACCATCGTTAAGATCTCCTGGTTCGGATCTCCTTATCCAGAAATCGTTTTCCGGTCTCCTCTTCCGCCGCCCGATCGTTCACATCTTCTCCGAAGCGCGCCGCTGCGATTCCTGCCGGCCGATATGCTCGCGCAGAAATTCGCGCGCGCGGAACAGGCGCGATTTCACCGATGCCACCGTGGTGCGGCTTATCCGCGCCAGATCTTCGTAACTCCATTCCTGATCCTGCAGTAGAGAAATCAGCTCGCGCTGTCGTGCCGGCAACTCCGCGATCGCGCGGCGCATCATTTCGATTCGCCCATCGCGATCGGGCGGCGCGGGCGCCGCGATCTGTTCGTGATGATTTTCCAGCGGAACAAATAACTGGCGAACCCGTTTGCGGCGCAGATAATCGTTGCAGGCGTTGCGGGCGATTCGGAACAGCCACGCCTCGAAGCTCGCAACCTCGCGCAGGCGTGGCAAGCCGACGATCATCTTCACGAACACGCTGTGGCAAAGGTCTGGTATCGCCTCGGGATCGCCCAACAGCGAATAGATAAAGCCCGCGATCCGCTCCTGGTACGACTCGACCAGCGCGGCAAGAGCTGCCTCGTCTCCCGATTGAACGCGCAGTACCAGCGCGGATGAGTCTTCCTGTTTGGGACAAGGAATTCCCACTACACCCCTATACGAGGCAGACGGGCGCTGGTTTCGAGAGTTGCGGCGCCGTTGTAGCGGTAAAATATGACCCAAACCTCCTTTTTCCGATAGGCTCAAATCGGACCGCTGCCCGAGCTTCCTGCTCCGGTCCATAACCGCACCGATTTTCCGACACGACCGCACGAATCCGCAGGCGGCGAAGGTGGCATCCCTGAAACATTACGACGCGCAACTCGGCGCACAGGGCGGCGTCTTCCGGCACAAGGAGCGGGGATTGGGATCCAGCCGATGCCGGAATATGGCGTAATTTCGCGCCCGACACTCCACCCCTCCGGTGCCGAAACGGTTCCCGATCTCCGCCCGTAAATTAGCAGAGGAGCAGCAGAAGGAGAATTCAAACATGAAAGCACGATGGACTGGAGTAGCGGCCGCTATTTTTGCGCTTGCGCTAACCGCCGCACCCGCCTCAGCGCGGGGGATACATCACGGAGGCGACTCGCTGGGAATCCCGATTGGCTTGATACTGCACTCGGCGAATCTCACGTCCGCGCAGCGGTCGCAAATCCATTCGATCATGAAGTCGCAATGGTCGACCCTGAAGCCGCTCGTGCAGCAACTGCATCAGGGCAGGCAGGCCGTCGCGACCGCATACTTGGCCGGGAGTGATCCGACTTCGCAGGTTACCGCCAACGAGGCTATCCAGGCTCAGATTAACGCGGCGCGCCTCTCGACTTTGACTCAGATCCGCGCGGTGCTTACCTCGGCGCAGCTCTCGCAGGCGAGCAGCACCTACACCCAGATACAGTCGCTGCGCAGCCAGATCCACTCGCTGCTGCATCAGAATTCATCGACGAGCTCGTCCAGTTCTTCTTCATCGAGCTCTGATCAATAGCGGTTCTAGTCCCCCCACAATCGGGCGCGGGCGGTTCGCCGGCGAGCCGTCCGCGCCTGAGTACCCAAGGCTTGGAAATATCTAAGGATTGGCGGCGCTACCGGATGGCGGCGCCCATGATGATGGCGATGCGGCCGCGCTCGGCGATACTGCCGCCGGACTGGCTTTAGCTTTCGGCTGTTTGCGATCGTCGTCCACCCGGGTCACGCGCAAATCGGCGACGCCTGAATGAATCAGAGCAATTCTCCTCGCGGCGCCCTTCGATAGATCCATGGAACGGCCGCGGACATGAGGCCCACGGTCGGTGATCTTGACTTCGACAGATTTGCCATTTTTCGGGTTGGTAACCACCACCTTCGAGCCGAGCGGCAGGGTTTTGGATGCCGCCGTCATCTCACGAGAATGAAATCGCGTGCCGCTACTGGTTTTCTTGCCCTCGAGTCCCGGCCCGTACCACGAGGCACGAACGTGCTCGCTCGGCGGCTTCGGTTGAGGCGGCGGAGTGTAAGCAACCGGCGCTGGCGGCACATACGGCGGAAGCGGCGGTTGCAATTGGGCACGGCTTTGAGAGTAACAGCCATAAATCGCGGTGAGCGCCGCCAGCAGTATTGCGAGAAGCGGCCTTAGAGCAAATGAACAGATTATGGGCCGGATGATTTCCGGGAAGCCGGATCGGAACATTGCGAGAACACGCTCTCCTCCGCCTCCCGCTTTTAGGATCGCCTGCCCTGGTTTAGTCGTAAAGTGGAAATCGTTCGGGTGCAGGCCAGGCTGCTGAGGTCCTTGATGACGGGGCCGCCTGAGCAAGGAAAAGGCAGGCACCATTGCGTGCGGTTCGTGAACGCGAATGCCGCGGAACACTACCTGATAGTCAATTTACCGCCTCGGCACGTCCAGGAGAGGGTCTCGTCAAAAACCGCCGGTCCGTGAGTGCCATCGTTGGCCAGCATTGTAGTGTGCAAGCTCGCCTTCGCACGGGCCTTCGAGCAAGCTGACGGTTTTAGAATCTTCGCGTCGTCCATCACGATTTTGAAGGTTCCCTTTCCTGATTTGCCGCCGCCAGCGGTTATCTCCACGTGTAGTTTCGGAGTCACTCCGGTGGGCGTGACGTAAACGGCATCGCGGGCGGTGCTATGAGCGAGCGCAACCAGCGTGACCGGCAAATGAGGTGCCGATCCATTGCTTTGCTGCAGCAACTCTCCCAGTCCGCTATCCTCACTGAGGAGCTTCGGAAACGTCAGCAGTGCTCGGTTAAGCTGAATGCCATCCGGCAAAACAAATTTTCCAGACAGTCTGACTAGACCATTAGGCTCGCCGGAACCAACATGCTCGGCAGTCCCGGACACGTCCTCTGCGCTCGTGGTACCGGACGTGATCGTTTCCGTCTGCACCGCGGGCACCATGTTTCCCGGATCGGCGGTAATTTGGGGCGCTCCGGCGGTCGTGTCCCCATAGTAAAACTCCGCTGTTGAATTATTCTCTGGAATCGTCACGCTGGTGATCTTGTCGATACCGTCCTCGGCAGACCCTGCCGAGAAGAACCCGGTGGACGACGTCGAACTGAGCGCGACCGTCAAATCGGTGCTTAGCGTTGTCTCCACGGCCGTTCCCGACGAGACATCCTCTAGTTCAATCTCGATCGGGCCAATCGTTGAGTCGGAGCCGGCTTGCCCGGACTTCGCGGCAGTCGTGACAACAACCTGGAGGTACGGATTGCGTGGCGCGATTCCGGTGAAATAAGCGTCGAAATCAGTTCCGCACATCGATGGAACGCCGCGGAAATTCGTCGAGGTTCGAGTGAGTGCCGGCTGAAGCAGACCGTAGCTGTAATTCGTGCCGCAGGTTGGGCTGGTGACATCGATCGCCGGCCACAGAAAGCCGCTTCCGGTCTCATAGCCACTCTCAGTGCCACCGCTTTGGACGACCCAACCGGCGGCCTGTCCATTCTCCCACGAGCCGGACGGACAGCCAGAGGGATCTCCATCGGTGTTCAAATAAGAGTCGTAGGTATTATCCGCGCCATAGAAACCGTTGTCTTCGGTTGCGTCCAGCACGGTGTCGTTGGTTCGAAACGTCATGCAACCGCCGCCGTTCCATGTACTCCAAAGCCACAGCGTGGAGCCCAGGTCTCCGTAATCGATGTCGTCGTTCTCGCCGTTGTAACAGAACGGTTGGAGAGAAAATGAGCGATCAAGGTTTGTATCGACGAAGCAGACCGCCTCGTCGGTGTTGGCCGGAAACGGGTACAAGGTTCCGCCCGAATTGGGGACTTTCGGATCGGCGTAGTAAGTCGTCGGAGTAAGAATGATCTTGCCTGTCGCGTTCTGAAAACCGAGCGAGGTTAAGCCCTGAGCCACCGTATCGCTGGAACTTCCCGACGCCCAGGCGCTCAGCACCTCCTGCCACATTTCCGCCGTCGCCGGTTCCCATGCCGTCTCGTATTGGTAGGTCGAGAGATTGCTCCAGAAGGGGCTCAACAACGGATCGTTGCTGAAGGCCAGCCCGCACCCGGTGCTTTCTGTCATTGTCGATGGACAGTTAGCGCCAGGATCTTCACTGCTGGTGAAATTCTCGATTGAGGTCGCAAACAGATAATTGCTTCCGTTGCTGGCCAAATACAGACCAGTTAGCAGATTCCCGGAACTATCCTCACTCGAGTACGGAATCCCGTTGGCCGTATATTGGTTCTGGAGGTAGACATAAAGTTCTTCCATCGCCTCCCGAGCAAAGTCGCACTCCGTCAGGGTAGAACCGCTGGGATTGTTGCATACGTCCGCCGCATCAGGCGCGGACAGTCCGTTCGAAATGACAGTCGATGAGTAATACGGCGAGCTCAAAAACGCTTCGTAGTGGTCGGCCTCGACAATAAGCAACGTAGCTACCGTTTCGAAATCGGCAAAATACTGGAGCAAATTGATCGGATCGCTGTAAAAACTCAGGTCCGCGCCGAAGCTGCCGGTTGTGGGAAGTGATGTCACTGCGCTTTCACAGGCTCCGATGATTCCGGCGTTGTTGGTGGACTGCAAGGCGACATTGATCGCACTCAACGCGGTGCTCATCGATGGGTAGCCCTCTGAGGGGCCGTCGTTGACGTCATTCACGAAGGTCTCAATCTGACTGGTAGTTATCGTGCCGTCGGTAGTCTCTCCAGCCTGTAACAACTGGGTATATTCGTTAGAAACCGTTTCGATCGAGGTAAGCGCGTTCTGAACCGCGGTGCTTGAAAGCTCGCTGTCGCAGATCTGCGTCTGGATCTCGTCTTCTATGTCCGCTAGCTGATCGGAGATGTTATTGAGCTGCTCGTTAATCTCCGACAGTTGGGTGAGGACGCTCGTCTGATAGGCTGACTGCGTGTTCAGCCCGATTGCCGTCATCGCATAGCCGGTAAGCGACGTGGTGATTCCTGCCGCTACTCCGGACACCAAACTGCCTGCGATCACGGCTTGCTGCGCTTGCGATTGCGAAGCCATCAGCAATGACATGAAGACAGCCAATGTGGACGCGATAACCTTGTTAATCTCTCGATTCATCTGTTAAGCAGCTTACCTCAGCGTCCAATATTTAGTGCTGTTGGTTTTAAGCTTGTCAATACCGAGATTCCGTGAAAAAGCCATAGGAATATGGTGGATGAGCAAGAATAGTGGAAATAGCTGTACTATGCCGCTAGGCGACTAATGGATCGGGCTTCGGTACCGAAAGGATCAAACGCGGGTTTTTCTGACCAATCGAGCGGCGAAAAACCCGTCGAGACCATCCAAATCAGGCCGGGTACGCAAGAATCCGTCAGGCGCGATTAGATCACTCATTTCGCTCGCATTGTCGAACTGGCGATCGATTTCGAAATCGCGATTTGCGTCGAGAAATCGTCCAATCACCTCTTCGCCCTCTTCGCGAGCGATGCTGCACACCGAATACACGATCGCGCCGCGATCGCGCACGATGGCGGCAGCATTGGCAAGCATTCGCGATTGAAGCAGACCCATCCGCGCGGGGTCGTCGGGCGACAGCCGCCACTTTATCTCCGGATGCTCTCTAAGAGTGCCAAGGCCGGTGCATGGCGCATCGAGCAGCACGAAGTCGCAGCTTCGCTCAGCCAGCGGGATCGCACCGGCTGCATCCGCACACGCAAATTCGATCTTGCGATGCCTCAGGCGATGGGCGAGCGCGCGTGCATTCCTGATTCCGCGCAAATTCACGTCCATCCCAAGCACCCTGCCCCTCTCGGTAACCAGTTCGGCCAGATGGGTGCTCTTGCCGCCAGGCGCACACGCCAGATCGATTACCGTCGCACCCGGTGCGGGCGACAGCATCCGCGCGATTAGCTGCGAAGCTTCCGATTGCGCAACGAATAGGCCATCGCGATGCGCATCGCTGTCGAACCGGGGCGCGCTCTTCAGCACCAGCGTCTCAGGCGCGCGGCCAAACGCGCCAATCTGGAAGCCCTCGTTTACCAGCCGCTCGATAATGTCCGCGCGCGTGGCGCGAGCAAGATTGATTCTAATCGCGTTCGGAGCCGCCTCGTTGTTGGCGGCCATCAGACGCGCCGCGCCCTCGCGTCCGTACGATTCGATGAACCGCTCGACGAGCCATCTCGGATGCGAGTACGCGATCGCAAGATAGTCCGCCTCGTACAAATCGCTCTTGGAAATATCAATTTCGTCGCGTGCCGCTCGCCGCATCACGGCATTGACGAAGCCGGCGGCGGATTTGCTGCCACTGCTGCGCTTTGCCAACTCGACTCCGGTCGACACAACCGCGTGGATCGGAACCCGGTTGAGCTTTCGCATCTGGAACAGACCCATCCGGAGAATCTCAAGTGCTTCGGGCTGGATCGATTTCAGCGCTCGCTCGGCGAGTCGCTCGATCTCGTAATCAAGGCGCGCGCGCCATGCGAGCGTGCCGAGCACCAATCGAGTTGCAAGCCTTCGATCCGCCGGCGAAAGCGCTCTGATTCGCGTTCCCAGAAGCGCGTCGGCGTAACCGCGCCGATACTCAACTTCGAGCAGGATCTCGAGAGCGATTTGGCGAACCGCAAGGCCCGCGTCGCGACCGGCCGTGCGCGCGGATGCTGCCGCTGGCGCTGAGAGCCGCTTCATCCGCCCAGGCGCGGCGTCGCGGCCAATTTGCGGCCGCGGAAAAAATCCGCCGCTCCCATCCGTTTGCGCCCGGGTGCCTGAACTTCCAGAAGTGCGAGCGTCCCCTGTCCGCATTGCACGACTGGCACCGGTTTTACAGCGACTATAGCGCCGGCATCGCGGCGCGAGCTCGTCTCCTCCACCCGCGCTCGCCACACCAGGATCGGCGCTCCATCGAGAGTCGTTCGCGCGACCGGCCATGGATCGTATGCGCGGGTCATCCGCTCGATCGCCGCGGCAGGGGCGCTCCAATCAATCGTCGCGTCAGCTTTTTCGATCGGCTTTGTATAGGTCGCTTTGGATTCGTCCTGCGCCGTCTCGGCCGCTTGGCCGCGCGCATAAAGGTCAAGCGCTTCGATCAGAGCCGCCGCTCCAAGCTCGGCGAGCCGATCCTTGAGCGTGGCCTGAGTATCGGAAGCCGTGATGGTGAGCGATCGACTGAGCACGATCGGGCCGGCGTCCATCTGCGCGGTGATTCGCATGATAGTCACGCCGGTTTCGCTGTCGCCGCCTAGGATTGCGGTTTCGATTGGCGCGGCACCGCGGTAACGCGGCAACAGTGACGCGTGAACGTTCAGCGGAGCGATTTTAGCCGTATCCAGAATCGATTGCGGCAGAATTCTTCCGTACGCCGCAACCACCAGGAAGTCGGGCTCACAGGCTTTAATCTCGGCAAGGAAAGCTGGGGTGCGAATCTTCTCCGGCTTGAACAACCGGACTTCGCGACGGTGAGCAACCTCCGCAACCGGAGAAGGCGACAATCCCATCCCGCGGCCGCGCGGCTCATCCGGGCGTGTGACGGCGGCGACTACCTGAAAGCGCTCATCGTGGCTGTCCGCAAGCCGGTCAAGAATATGGGCCGCGAACATCGGCGTG
>JASHOJ010000248.1 GCA_030041155.1 Candidatus Binataceae bacterium
CGGCGAATTCATATTTGAAACGCGGCGGAAGTTGCATCGTCTGTCCGGTGCGCATAGCCGTGAACTTCACGCTGGGGTCCGGAGGAGGCGGACAGCTAGAGGACTCCTGCGCAAAAACGGTGGGACCAAAAAGCCCAACAATGGCTATGAAGCACAGCAGCGCTGTTTTGAATGGTGACATCAGGTTGTTGACAGCATTGCAGACTGGGCGCGCGCGTTTATTTCACGCGAGCTTGCGCTCGTAGGCGAGTGTTAGAATCGTGTGCGGCGCGATGATTGCCGGTCAGGGACTCGTCGGAAAGAAAAGCGTGACTTGAACGATACTCCCTGAGCTCGCTCAGCCGCTCGAGATCGATCTCGAAGCTCAGCAGCGACCGGGGCCCGAGTTTTGAGAAGAACGCATCGTGCCGCCGCGGCCGGGGATCGGCCAATCCGGCAACTGAACTGCTTCGCAAGCCGTGATATTCGCACGGATGGGCTCAATCGCTGATGCCGACGTATGCCCCGAACTCATAGGCGCGTGAAACCGCCATGCTCCGCCACAGCGATCTGGCCGCAACCGGAGCCGCTCGCGAGCTGATCGAGAACGTTGGAACCAGAATCAGGGCGGGGCGAGGTTGCAGGCGGCTCAGAAAAACTTCTGAGTACCAGAAATCCGCGCAGATCAGCACCAGCACCCGGCATCCGTTGACGTCGAATTGACCGGTCAGTTTTCCCGGGACGATCCCAAGCTTCGATTCGATGCCGTAGGGCCGGAGCTTTTCATAGCGTGAGATTATTTTGCCCGCAGGACTTGCCGCTGAGCCGCAATTTACCCGGCCTCTGCCGCGCCGCTCGTGATGCGATCCGCCGACGACGTAGCATCCGGTATCGATGGCCAGATCAGAGACGAAGCGTTCGTAATCGCCTCGGTTTGATTCGCCGCCGGCCAATTCGGGCAGGACCAGGATATCGCCGCTGGTGAACTTCGATCGCGCTTTCCGAATGAGATGCCGCACCTGATCGAAGTTCCGCTGGGGGTCCGGAGCATAGTCGGAGAGTTGGGTGAGAAGCACCTTCATGATGCAGGTAGTCCAGGCGCGAATATGGCCACTTGGCGTGCGGACGTGCAAGAACGTGATCTGAGAGACGAGCGCGCGGAGGATCGCCCTCACCCCCGCGTCACGCTACTTGCGACAAAAGAGCGCAAATCTTGTCCTGAGCTCAGCCGAAGGAATCGCGCCGCTCTCTCTCCCGGCGGGCGAGGGTATTTCAGGCGAGCCTTGTGACATAAAGAGACATGAATGTGCCGGGCTTGGACTTTCATCCGCTCAAATCCTCCAGCCGCTACGCCGTATCAGTCAACGGTCCGTGGTGAATCACGTTTAAATGGGATGAGACAAGACGCGAGGTGCTCCGAGTCGACCTAGAGCAGTACCATTAAGCGAATCGAATCATTCTGCCGGGCTCGGCTCTGACATGGCCGCGGCAACCGAACGAAACATAGTGAGGAAAACTATGAAGCACGAATATCCCGCACCGACCAACATCAAGCGCGAACCCACGCATCCGGGCTCGATCCTCGATCATCAGGTTCTGCCGGCGCTCAAGCTGAGCGTCGCCGAAGCGGCCGTGAAGCTCGGCGTCTCGCGCCAGACTCTCTATCGGATCATCCAGCGCAAGGCGGGGGTCACTCCCGAGATGGCGGTGCGGATCGGTAAGCTGTGCGGCAACGGGCCCGACCTGTGGCTCAACCTCCAGAAGCAGTTCGACCTCTGGCACGCAAAGCGGAAGCTGATCAACCAGGTGGCCAAGATTCCAACGATGAGAGAGGCTGTCTGACAGCTACCTTTCTGCGCGTAGCCTGCTGATAACCAGGGAGAAGCGGACGCGATCCGGCGCGATCTTTCCGCGTCCTCGCTAGGTTGTCCTGAGCTGAGCCGAAGGAATCGCGCCGCTCTCTCTCCCGGTGGGCGAGGGTATTTCAGAGCGGGATAGGAGGCAGCGTGCGTGGCTAGCCCGCAAGGTTGATGTTGCCGAGGAAGGCGCGGGTGCGATCGAGATGCCGCCGCATGTGGGCGCGGATCGTCCGAGCGACGGCCTCATCGAGCCTTCCGAGCGCCAGCGCGACCGTAAAGTCCGACAGCGCGGCCTCCATCGCGCGGCGATCCGCCGGATTTTTCTTTGCACTCCGCAATCCGACGGCCAGCGATTTTTTCAGATCGCCAAGACCGCGTCCAAGATGCTTTGGCGCAAGTCGCGAGAGTGCGGTTAAGGTGGTGGCCAGTTCTTTCACTTCGATGGAATCGTATTCGGCTTCTCGAGAATGGATGTCCGCCGCCCGCGCGAGCATCATCGCGACGTACATCGCCTGTCCCTGCGCATAGGGCGACGTGAGCTCCGGCATCAGGATTCCGGCGACGGTGCCCTGCAGGCGGGTGAGCAGTTCGTTAACAGTCGGGCGTAGCATCCGGCCACCTAAACCAGTTTGAGTTGCGCCGCCAAATCGTCGAACAGGGGCGAGAGCAATTGCTCAAGAAACGGCATCTGCGCGTCGGCAGTACGTGCCTCAACGAAATCGCACACGCCGGTCAGGCAGATTGTCGCCATCTTGGCGTTGCCGAGCACCTGGTAGAAATTCAGCCGCGCGCGGTCGATCGAGGTCCCGGTCGCCTGCTCGTACATGCGGTAAAACTCCTCGCGCTCGGCAAGGCCGGCGGCGATTTCGCCGCGTCCCCAGAAATTCATCGACGCCCATCCGAGGTCTTCCATCGGATCGCCAAGATGAGTCATCTCCCAATCCAGCATCGCGATCATGCCGTTGTCATCATAGAGATAGTTGCCTGATCGATAATCGCCGTGGACCACGACGATTCGATCGCTCACCACCGGATTCGCGGAAAGCCATGCAAAGGCGGCGTCGAGCACCGGATAGCGCTCGCCCATCCGGTCGCGATCGTAGATTTCCTTCCAGTGCGCGGCCTGAGCACGCGCTGGCTCGGCGCCGTCGCGGGGCGGCCCTGGAAATTCGAGGCCCAGTTCTCGATAGTCGAGCGACTGCAGCTTTGCGAGCTGATCGATAAACTGTCGCGCGATTTTTTCGCGCAATGGCGCGGGCTCGTTCTCCGGAAATGCTCCTCCGGAGGTGCGTCCGGGCGCGCGATGCATGATAAAAAACGGCCGGTCCATCACCTTTTCGTCGAGTTCGAGATGAAGCGGTTCGGGAACCGAGATTCCGGCCCGATGCATCGCCTCCAGCACCCGGAATTCGCGTTCGCGGTCTGATTTGAGCAGGCCGCCGGTTGGATCGCGCCGTCCGATAAGCGGGCGGCTTTGGGCGGCGCCGTCTTCATGCCATTCGAGATCGAAGGAGTAGGTTTCGCGCGAAGATCCTCCGGAAATTCGCTTGAGGCCGCTTACGCGCAGGTCCGACGCCTGCGGCATTTTGCGTTTTAAGTATTCGGTCAATCGTGGATGGTCCATTTGCCTGTCGCGCTTGTCTCTCTGTAGCCCCGGTCTCCCTGTGGCCTGTCTTCCGGTTGCGCTGTTATCTGCCCGCCCGCTTACGGCGCAGCCGGTTTTCCTGATGGGACGGTGAGCGTGTTCGGAGGTGCGCCAGAGCCCGCGGCGCTCGGGGGCGGCGATGCGCTCGG
>JASHOJ010000249.1 GCA_030041155.1 Candidatus Binataceae bacterium
GCGTTCGCGCTCCACCACAGCGATGTCGTGCTGGCTTTGCAGATCGAGCCAAAATTGAGCGCTGGTGCCAAAGTAACGGCCGAGGCGAACGGCAGTATCGGCGGCGATCGACCGCCGGCTGTTGAGAATGTCGGTGATGCGGCCCGACGGCACGCCGATATCGAGGGCGCCGCCTGTACGCCAACGGCGGGTTACGCCTTTGGCCAACCCGCCCTACATCTACGCCTATGAAAAAGATCGGCTTCCTCTCGTTCGGCCATTGGTCGCCCTCGCCGCAGTCGCAGGTGCGGACGGCGTCCGATGCACTGCTGCAATCGATCGAGCTCGCGGTTGCTGCCGAGGAACTGGGCGCCGACGGCGCTTTCTTCCGCGTGCATCACTATGCTCGCCAACTCGGCTCGCCTTTCCCGCTGCTCGCTGCCGTCGGCGCGCGGACCAAGCGCATCGAGATCGGCACCGCGGTCATCGACATGCGCTACGAGAACCCGCTGTACATGGCGGAAGACGCGGGCGCGGCCGACATCATCAGCGGCGGCCGGCTGCAGCTCGGCATCAGCCGCGGCTCGCCCGAGCAGGTGATCGACGGCTGGCGCTATTTCGGCTACGCGCCGCCCGAGGGCGAGACCGACGCCGACATGGCGCGGCGCCACACCGAAGTCCTTCTCGAAGTGCTGCGCGGCCAAGGTTTTGCCAAGCCCAATCCGCGACCCATGTTTGCCAATCCGCCGGGCCTGTTGCGGCTCGAGCCGTATTCGGAAGGGTTGCGCGAGCGCATCTGGTGGGGCGCCGGGTCAGGCGCCACGGCCGAATGGGCGGCCAAGGTCGGCATGAACCTGCAAAGCTCGACGCTGGTCTATGACGAGACCGGCGAGCCGCTGCATATCCAGCAGGCCGGCCAAATCCGGAAATTCCGCGAGGCCTGGAAGGCGGCCGGACACCCGCGCGAGCCGCGCATCTCGGTCAGCCGCAGCATCTTCGCGCTGGTGGACGATCGCGACCGCGCCTATTTTGGCCGCGGCGGCGAGAGCGAAGACCAGATCGGCTTCCTCGGCGACAACCGGCGCGCCGTGTTCGGTCGCACCTACGCCGCGGAGCCGGACGCGCTCGTCGAACAGCTCAAGACCGACGAGGCCATCGCCGAGGCCGATACGCTCCTTCTCACCGTGCCCAACCAGCTCGGCGTCGATTACAACGCCCACGTCATCGAGGCGATGCTCAAGCACGTCGCCCCGGCGCTCGGCTGGCGCTGAGGCCACACACGGCGTCGCCAAGCACGCCTCGTGGACGCTTGTTTCTGTTTTGTTCTTCTGATAATGTCGGTCCTGTCCTAATTCCATCCCCTTTGTCCTAATTTGATTTTTGGCGTGTCCTAATTTATCTTAGGGTTGCACGAAAGGAGGTTCGCCATGTGGCTTCTTTTGAAGCTGCTTAAGCAACCCCCCGAAAACTCCTAAGCGGGAGTTGGCCTCTTCCCCGGTTCGCGGCTGACAGCGAAGGGAAGGATAAGGTTTCTGCTCAATGGCAGGCTGGCCGCCAAAGGTATCTCTAAGGAGTGTCGTCAGCCCTCTGGTGAGATGTACAAACAAGGCGGTAAGAATAAACCGGAGCTAGACCCGGCGCGTCTGTCTGGCACTGCAACCTAGCTGCGTTTGCCCCCCACTTAGGTTTGCAGATTCGTGAGAGGGGTTCGTTATAGCCCCGGCGCGCGCGCATATGTCGCCGGGGCTTTCGTTTTTTAAGCCGTCTCAGTTGGCGGCCTCTTTCATTCGTGGTCATGCGGTCGCGGTGAACGATCCGCTCGCGCGCCGGAGACTACGATGCCGCCGCCGTCGCCTTTGTAGATCAAATCGAAGATGTTGGCTGCTGTCTGCAACCACTTCACTCGCGCGCTCGATGCCCATTCCGTATCGGGCTCGGGCAAGGTCTTAAGGAGCCCCTGCACGAACGGGTGAAACCCTTCCATGTCTCCACCGCCGCCCCCACCCTTGGCCTGCACATGCGGTTCTTCGGCGGCTGCCGGTGGCGGGGCCTCGGCCATTTCACGGACGCCGGGGCGCACCAAGCGATCACGCCCCTGCTCAAAGAAGCCGGCCTGCTCAGCGGAACGCTCAAGATAGCGCCGCGCGCGATCCTTCATTTTTTCGGCAACGCCGAGGCTTTGAATATCGCGCTCGAATGCAGCCGTTGGCGGCAGCACGCCGCCTTTATACTTCTCAAACACAGCAACATAGAGAGGCACATTGAGGAAGGCCCGCACGCGCGCGTCACGCGCGCGCTGGGGATCAACAACCGCGCGGCCCAAATCGGTAAGGCGATACCGACCGCCAACTGACTCCATCAGGCCGAACATGCGCGTGGCAGCAAGCTGCATTCGATAGCCGCTGCTCTTTGGGCTTTGCTTCGTCCAACTCGCAAGCTGATCATCTTCGCAGTCGCCCAGGCCGACGTGGTTGTGAATCGCCTGCGCAATCTCGAAGGCGCTGTTCAAGTCTTCATAGGGGAATCCAATCGTGGATCGCTGGCGGGCGTCCGCCTCTTCCCCAGCTTTTGCCTTACCGGCATCCGAAACGCTGGACACGTTCTCGCCTGCCATTGGAATAGCTCCGTTCGTGTGAGCGGTTTGCTCGCAGGCTGAACCTATCGTGGCCTATCCACCATGTCAAGGCTTTTATCCATTTTTCTCATAAAACTGGTTGACGTTATCCAAAAAGCGCGTTACCGTATTGCTGCTTTTGGAGATTAGCCATGACTAGGAGGGTTGGAGCCCCCGGCGCGCTAGCCGAGCAAAGGGAGCGAGGAAAATGGAGAAGCCGCTTTCCCAGGGGCTAAAACCAGGGAAAAGCGGCCTCGCAATCGGCTTCCGAACGGTCGGGGCTCGTCTAACGGTAGGACACCCGCCCTTACCAGTGAGGAAATGTCGGTCCGAATCCGACGCCCCGAACCAAGCTAACCAGTGGGGCCGTGCTGTTGGAGCAGCCCGGCCCCGGATCAGAACCCCGGGATCGAGCCCCGAAGCAATGACCACTCTTCGAAATATAGCGGATTCCACGCTGTTTTTCCAGAGTCCGGCTTCAGGCCGATCCGCAGATATGGATCGAGCCCATGAACAACCTTCCCCGCGACAAGCAGATTGAGATTATCGCCGCCCTCAGTGAGGGTATGTCGATCCGCGCCATCGAACGGCTAACCGGCGTTCACCGCGACACGATCATGCGCCTTGGCGCTCGCGTCGGGCGCGGCTGCGCCGAGCTGCACGACCGCATGATGGTAGGACTCCGCGTGCCCCGCATCGAATGCGACGAGTTGTGGCAGTACGTCGGCTGCAAGCAAAAGAATGTGAAACGCAAAGACTTGGCCGTGCGCGGCGACCAATACACCTTCATCGGCCTGGCTTCGTCCACCCGCGCCATCATCGCTTACCGCACCGGCAAGCGGGACAGCGAAAATACGGACTTGTTCATCCACGATTTGCGGGAGCGTGTGCTCGGCACGCCAGAGATTTCGACGGACGGTTTTCACCCGTACCGGCCAGCGATCCGCGATGCGTTCGGCTCGCGCGTGTCGCACGGAGTTATCAACAAGACTTATGCGGTAACCGATCTTCGGAAGGATGCGGCGCACCGCTATTCGCCGGCCGCCGTAGTAGCAGTAGAGCGCGAGGCGGTAATCGGCCTGCCCACGCAAATCAGCACGAGCTACGCGGAGCGCAGCAACCTTTCGATCCGCATGAGCGCGCGACGATTCGCCCGGCTCACAAACGCTTTCAGTAAGAAGCTAGAAAACCACGCGGCGGCCGTGTCGCTGTACGTCGCGCACTACAACCTCTGTCGCTACCATGAAACGATCCGCAGCACGCCAGCGGAAGCCCTTGGCCTCACGGATCACGCTTGGTCGATTGGCGAGCTTATGGACGCCGCGCTGGCGGTCGCGACACCGGACCCGACCGAAACGGCCCCGGATCGGCGTCGTCGGTTCCGCGTAATCGAAGGAGGCCGAAAGTAGAATTACTGCCCAACGGCGGGCGCGCTGCCGCTCCCGCCAAGTTCCAATTCTTGCTGCGCTATCGCCGGCATCAGATTGTTGTGCTCTTCGATCCGAAGCATTCGGATGTCGGTCACCACCTTGGCAAACCAGGGATGCGACTTTTGCACCGCCTGCACCGCAACGACACAGCGCACCGGATCTACGTGCTTGTCACCAAAATAAACACTGCCCTGTTGGCGCGTAAAGCCGTGTTGTTCCAATGCCCGCCGAATATCCTCGTAAGCATTGCCGTAGCTTGGATTTGGGTAGTGGCGCTTAAGCGCCTCTACTTCAAGGTCAAAGCAAATTGCGTACATCCTCTCGCCCCTGCGAATCGGTTCATCGGGCCACTTGGTGTTATGCCCAGCGCCGGGGAGTACCGCAAGACGGCTGCCGTTTCTGGTTGTGTATGAAGGCATTAGCTTCACCCGCCCGTGGAGAGATGAATCGATTTTTCATCGGTTGACGAATCACTTACAGCAAAATCGAGCTATCCAGAAATCGCATGGCTGCTTGAAAGCGGCTTATAATTTGCGCTATCTGCGCAATCGGTATTGCGCGCCGCATAAAAATTACGAAATGGCGCCGTCAACCGTTATGCCCTATCCAACTTTAGCGTTCTTTTCTAAAGGCCGGTGGATTGTCCTAATTTCCCTCTGCGCCTGTCCTAATTCGGACAGTACCATAATGTCTCTCCCTAACGAGCAGGTTCCCGGCGAATATGCTAACTTAACCATCGGCCGCGAGGACAAAACCATGGCTTCCGAGGTGACCCGCGAAGAATTCGAGTCGCGCGTCGGTGTCGTCGAGCGGGAGGTCGAGGGCGAGAAGCTGGTCACGCGCTACATTCTCGAACAGACCCGCCGCAACAGCGATGACCTCG
>JASHOJ010000250.1 GCA_030041155.1 Candidatus Binataceae bacterium
CCGTAACGTCTCGCGCCGAGAAAAATCCCCAGCTCCAGGGGCATGTTGAAGCGAGGGAGCTGATGAACCGGATCAAGTTCAGTTCGTGAGAGGTCGTGGATGCCGTAGCGGCAGTCCTTGATGAGCGAGTAGAGTTTTTCGATTCGCGGCTGCCCGCCGTCATCGAGCTCGCGCGCCGATCGCGGCAAGAAGCCGCAGGCGCGTACGGCGAAAATCAGAGCGTGAAACGTTGCGGCGTATTCGTCGTCGAAGGGGCAATTGACGAATACGTTGTCCGGCGAGGAGGCGGACTGTGAGGCCAATCGTTAATCGAGCGCCAGGGGCTTGAGATCCCGCACCACGCGACGGACCTCATCCAAGGAGATCGAGGCGCCTTTGGCGACAGGCTTCATAACGGGGGCCCCCGTAATGGGGCTTCGGCCCAGGTAGCCACCGATGGGGCGCCGCTTGAACTTCACGTTCCGCGTGGCCTTTTTCTTTGGGGAGCTTTTCTTCATGGTCCGAGTATGGTGAGGGCGTTTGTGAGCCGGTGCAAGGACTCGATACGCAGCCGCGCGGGTGCCGATCGGGGCGGTGCCAAGCCCTTCTTCCGTGCCCCCTGCAAAACGGAGTGACCAGGGAGTGACCAGGACACCCGGAGAGACGACGGATGTCGCAAGAACGTGAGACGCTCGGTTTTCATAAGTGCTTGAAATACCGGGTCGGAGTGCCCCAGAGTACATGGGCGGAATGCTTCGCTAGGCCTCCGAAGCTAGGGGTCGTGGGTTCGAATCCCGCCGGGCGCGCAAATTTTTTTAAAAAAATCTTAGGCTTACGCGCTCGTCGCCAGGTCAATGGGACCACGACCGTACCCGAGAATGGTCACTCCTTAGGTCACTCTTTTCGTGGGGTCGGAGTGGTCAAAGAACAAAATGTTCGTCGGGATGCGACGGCTTTCCGTCCGACGGGGGCGACGACTTCGCCGAGCTCGACGCCGGCGCCGCCCGAGCGCGGCCTGCGGATCAGCCGCAGGGTGGCGGGTGGATCAGGTTGCCAGATCGGGTCTGCGTCGCGTCCCTTGAGCTCGGGGTCGATCAGGCTGGAGTAACCCCAGACGCGGGGCACCCCCTCGGCGCTCACGCGAGTGCGGCGGTCCCAGTCGGTGTGGTATTGCAATCGCCGATGAGGCAAGCGCCGAGTAACAGAGTATCGGTACCATCAGCGGAAATCGAGCGCCCGGCCCCGCGATGCAATCCAATATCGCACCGCGAAGAGGAAGTCGCTGTGTGTCAGCTCATCGAGCGCATCGAGGCGCCGGGTGGCGAGAAGCGCGCCCACTTCTGTCTGAAACGAGCGATGATCAGAAAGCATGGCGACCGCACCGGGGAGCGGTGGCTCATCCGCCGAGCGATGTTCCGATAACCAATTACGCACGCAGCGGATCGCTTCGCCCGGATCGTTAGAATGGACTTCAATGTCTTGGCCGCTGATATCCGAGAGAGCAGCGTCATAGCGATAGGGTTGCGCTTCCAAGATCAGAGCGCGCTTGCGTCGGTGACGGCCTGCTCCGAACAGTCGAGTGCCGAGATGAAGGCCCAACTCCATGGGCATGTTGAATCGTGGCACTCCGGCCGCACCGATCTCCACTCGCGACAGATCGTGGATGCCCCAGTCGCATTCGCCAATCATCTGGGCGATTTTGCTGACTCGTACTTCCGCTCCATCTGTCGCATCGAGTGCACACCGAGGGTAATAGCCCGATGAGATGATCGCAAAGATCATCGCGCGAAAAATCGGCCTGAACCCGTCGTCGAACGGGCAATTGATGAAAACGGCCTTGGAGGCTGGCGGCTTAGCCGCGCGCTGCGTCGCCACGCGATTGCTCGGATTTCATCCGCAGCGCGTCGCGAATGGCGAGAGCGGTGGCAGAAGGCTTGCCGCTGATGGGCGGGATCTTGATGCCGCGATAGACGACCGTCCGCTCGAACTTCGTCGCGGAACGAATGATCCGCCGCTGCTCCGAAGATGCGAATCGCTGGTTCGAATCCAGTCGGGCGCTATCCCAATAAGACCTTGCGTGCGCCCCGGCGGACCGCGGGACGTCAAACGCATTTCCTAGTGATCACTCCTGGCCACTGCGGACGCGCAGGCAATGCCCGCAGTGTGGGTGGCCACACCGCGGGACGCGGGCCCTTCCGCCGGCACCTTGCTGATCGCTCACCGTCCACAGTAGGTGGGTTTCCCCCACGGCCTTCAGCGCCTTTGAGACGCTGGGGAAAGCGCGGCCCGTACGACCTGCTAAGAATAGCAAGTTCACTCGCCGAGCATAGCGGTCTCGAGCAAGGGGGAGTGCTATCGCCTACAGCCTCCAGCGCTCGCGGGACAACAGGTATGAAGGCGAGAAGTAAGGAGGGCTGACATGAGGAACTCGTGGGTAGGTGCAGCGCTCGCGGCGATCGCGCTCGCGTGCGGCAGGCCGGCCGCCGCGCAGGCGCAAATCGTCGCCGTGACGGGCGGGCGCGTGGAAGGCGTCACGGCCGACGGCATCACCGCGTTCAAGGGCATCCCATTCGCGGCTCCGCCGGTGGGGAACCTGCGCTGGCGGGCCCCGCAGCCGGTAA
>JASHOJ010000251.1 GCA_030041155.1 Candidatus Binataceae bacterium
ATTACCTTGTGAAAAATCCTTGCAATCAGAGAGGATGTGGATGTCGATGTCATTCGCCGGTCGGCGGCCATTACCAAGTTGAGACGCCGGCGAGTGGAAATGAAAATCATCACAGCGCCGCGCCGGAGAATACGTAAATGGGGGAGCCATCTTGAACCTTACGAGAAAGGTAATCGTTGCACTGGCGATCGTCACCCTAGTGACCTTGGCGGCCTGCGCACCCAACCGAAACCAGGTGATGTCCGAAGCCGCAACCCGACAGGCGTCGCTCGCGACTGAATCAATCGGAGACGTGCCAAAGGTTAAGGATGAGGCCCGACAAGGCGCAGAGGTGCTTAGGACTCTCGCGGCTGCGTTCGTGAAGAAGCCTCCTGGCGGAGATCAGCAGGGCGCCATATCCTTCGCCGAGTACAGTGGCGAAATCAGCGCCGGGCTTCAGGCGATCGCGGATAGCCGGACGGATGCGGGGTTCACCAACGCGGTCTTCGCGATGTGCGATCCGGCGCGGAAGGATGCTGCTCCGCGTGTGGGTCGAGTGATGGTGGCGATGGCGGCTGGGCTTAGAAATAAACCGTCGTCGAATCTTAACCCTGAACAACAGCAGGCCCTAAGCAATTCCTTTGAGACCTTCGGCGAGAGACTGATTAACATTCCGGGGCAGTGCGAGCAGGCGAGCAAGGCAATGGCGGAAGCCAGCGCGCAAGAAAACCAGGCAGAGGCGGAGCATCAGGCCAATGTGAATCGAGCGCTGGTTGCGGCCGCGGTGGTGTTCGCGGGTGTTGTGATGTATTCGAGCGCGGTGGCCAGCCGACCTACGTCCACTGCGTCCAGTTGCACGAGTAGCCAGAGAGGCTCGTATTGGACGACTAACTGCAATCCGAACTAACGCGCGAGATCATAGAGGCTCCCGCTTCCCGTTCCCACGAAAGCACCTATTCGAGTACTTGGTATTTTAGTGTGTAATTTGAATAGTCAATCAGTCGGCCCACGGTAGCTTTTCAGATAGAATATGTGGGAGAGGAATCGCGTGAAACCTTTTGTTTTATCGATACTACCAAGACGTATCGCAACCGTCGACGTAGCTTTCGGCGCACCATTCGATAGCGCGCGAGAACAACATCAATCCGCGATGATGAAGGAAGGAAAGCCGCACCTGCATCGTTTCACCGGATTTGTTTTCAAGCGGTGGATATTGGGGCTGGTTTATTGTGCAGCCCGTGACGAGACTTACCACTCAAGCGATGCGCCGATCTATCGGAACGGGAACCATCACACCACGCTGTCGAACAAATTATGAAAGAATTTCGTGATATCGAGGTAACTCATGCCTAATCCAGACTGGTTCAACAGCATCGGGAACACAATGAAAGCGATCGCGAAGCGCGGCGCGCCGCTCGCGGGCGACATCCTCGCGAACCTGCCAGCGGCAGCGTCGGGCCGCGCGGGGCTGCTCGGCGGACCGCTGCTCGCGATTGGGGGCGGTCTTGGCGATTACCTATTGGATAACCAGAAGAGTCAAAAGGAAGCGGCGCTGAAGGCCAACCTGAAGGCTCAGATCGCAAAAACGCCGGGACTCTCGGCGGGGCAAAAGACGCTGGCGATGACGCTCATCGATGCGGGGCAGTACGACAAGATAGCTGAAGCGATAAAGGCGCCGCCGCTGGCTCAGGTAAATTTCAAGGGTGGCGGACAGGGGTATGCCCCGCAAGTTGCGGGACCATTGCCGACTGGCGAAACTTTTTACGTGAAACCGAGTGTGGCCTCGGGCACCGCTGCTGACATCCAAGCCGCGCGGGAACTCGGCTTGAGCACTGACCCCGCACAATGGACCGCGCCGCAAGCTCGCGCGATTTCCGCGCAAGTCGCGCAGGACAAGTTTTTGGGCGAACCCTCGCCGCTCCCGAAAATAGTACCGGCGACGGAAGGCGGAGTATCCGGTTATGTAAGTATTCCGCGCTCACGCACTGGCGCCGTGGGCAAGCCGACATTCACCGCGTTTGGCGCTGGCGTCACAGCGGGCAAGCCGCGAGCATCAGAGAGCCCCGAGCAGCGCAGCAATCACCTTCGCGCCCAGGCGCTCGCCGAATATCGAGCGTTGCCGACGACGGAAACCGTTGATGACAACGGATTTATTACTCGCACTCACGTGCTCGACGGCAAGCCGATCTCGCCCGAGCAATTCGTGAAGCAATATATGGAGGCGAACGCACCGGCCTCGCTGGCTAAGCTGCTGGCGCCGACATCGACGCCGAGTGTTTCGCGTTCGGCCGCATCGCCTGCGGCGACGATTAATATTCCCGGCGTCGGTGTGGGCACGCGGATCGGCAGCACACCAGACGGTAGACCCATTTATCAATTTCCCGATGGACGGAAGCTCACACCGAAACGCGGCGTAATGGGTAGTCGGTAAAGTGGGCACCGCAACGAGGTAGTGGCTAATGGCTACCAATCTGAGTCTCGATGATTTCGACCAGCTAGCGCCTCCGACTACTCAGTCCACTAGCCTCGCGGATTTCGAGCAAATCGCCCCGCCAACGAAAGCAAAGCCGCCCGGGCTGCTTCACCAGGCTCTAACAAAATACAAACAGAACCTCCTTGACCTGGTTAAGCATCCGGGGCGAGCGGCGCTAGGCATGATTCCCGGCGAGCCCGAATTCGCACAAGCCTACCGCCACGGATTAACGCCCGAACAGGAAAAAAAAATCAATGGCCGATTTTTTACCAGGGCATTAGCCACTAAAGGACTGACCCCTGAACGACTCTCGGCTGAATCGCGTAAGCATCCACTGGAAAGCGGCATTCTCGCGGCCCTACAACCGACCGCAGCGCCGTTGACGACCGCAGAGTACGCAGTCGGTGGCGAGTTAGGCAAGTTGCTTTACCCCATCGTCGGCGCGATACCGACTGCCGCGATTGTGGGCGCGGGCTTAGCGGCACCAAGCGCCGCGCGCGAACCAACCGCAGGCCGGGCGCTAGCAGACATTTTGACCGGCGGCACGCTGGGAAGCATCTTTGGCGTCGGCGGCCGCGTCTTTCAGGGCCTCGCGGAGCGCGGGAGAATCGCGAAGCCCTTGGAGGCCGCTGCGGCTACGAAGTATGTGGGCGGTCCTACTTCGATCGAACCGGCTGTCGAACTCAAGGACTTTGACGAGATCGAGCCGCCCAAGCAGCCTGCAAGCGAAAACACGCTCGCCGAACTGGAGCGGTTACCAGGCGCTGAAGTCAGGGACGTTCCTGTTGAGAAAATTCGCACCGCGCCCGAGCGGTTGCAATATAAAATCGGCGCTAGCAAAGAGGGCGCGGGCTTGGCGCTCACCAAAGCGAAACGCTTTAACCCGCGTTTCGCCGGGCTCGTCACGCTCATGCACGATCCCGATAATCCTGGCGATTTTCTCATGGTCAACGGCCATCAGCGGCTCTCACTGGCGCGGCGCAGCGGCGAGGCTTCGATGCACGCGCAGGTTCTCCCCGAAGGCACCACCTTCGAGCAGGCCCGCGCCATCGGCGCGCGAGTCAACATCGCGGAAGGCCGCGGCACTGCGCTTGATGCCGCGAAGTTTATGCGTGACACCGGCACCACGCCCGAGCAACTCGCGGCGGAGGGCATCGATCTTTCAGAGACGACCACCTCGGAGGCAGCAGCGCTCTCGAAGCTGAGTAACCCGCTCTTCCGCGACGTCACGACCGGACGTATGAAGCCGGGACGCGGCGTGGTGATTGGCCGCGAGCTTGCCGACAACCAGCCCGCTCAGGCTGCGATCCTCAAAACCGTTCGCGACCTCGAACACAAGGGACAGTCCATCAGCGACGGAAAACTCGCCGACATGATCCGCGTCGCGAAGGGGAGCGCGACGGAAAGCGAGATGCAGACCGACCTTTTCGGCACGCACGCGATCGAGAAATCATACGCGCCGCAGCAATCGGAGATTATCGGTTTTGTGCGCTCGCAGCTTGGCCGTGACAAGCGTTTATTCGACACCGTGGTCAGCGGAAAGGGCCGTCTTGAACAGGGCGGGACTCAAGTCGACGTGGGAACGGCCACAGGCATCAGCCAGGGCGCGGCGGCGCGGATGGCGGCGCTCGACGCGACGGCTTATAGCGCAGGCACAGAGACCAACGACATCATCAGGCGCTATGCGCGCAAACTTGCGAATTCTCCCCGCGGCGCGCGGTCGGGAATCATGCACAACGCCTACGGCGAGGTTTACGACGCGCTTGAGCGTGACTTCGGCGCGCAAGCAAGGCTCGCTGGCACCACCCCGGAAGCCGGATCAGGACAGGACGCCTTGGCAAGAATATTGAGCGGCGCGGGTGAACCTGAGCTACAGCGTGGGGGTGTTGGTTCCGGCAAGGGCACGACGCTCGAATCGACGCTGATGCCGGGTGCGCGCCAGTTCATCGAGCAGGACATCGCGCCGGCGGCGAGCAACGTGACTAAGCAACTGCGCGAAGCTGGGCAGGCCATCAAACGCGTTATGGCTCCCGCGTCGATGAGCGAGAAAGCCAGCGACACGGCGGTAGTTGTGGCGAGAAGACGCGGACAGCTCGCAGCCGCGAAGGTGTTGACTAGCCGCGCGCTTCAAAACGCGGAACGGTTCGCAGCCGGCTTGCCCGAAGCTGAGCGAGACGATTTTATCGACCGCTACGAGCGCGGCCGCCCGCAAGCGACGCCGGAACTCCAAGCCATCGCGAAGCAGCTCGAAACCATCCTCGGCAACCGCCGCGCTGAAGTTCAAGCGTTGGGCCGCGAGATCAAACGCCCGCTGCTCAGACGCTTTTACGAAAACTACTTCCCGCACCTATGGAAATCGCCTAACGAAGTTGAAAACTTCATCCGCACGCAGACCGGACCACGGGGATCGCTGTCGGGGCCGGGGGGCTTTCTCAAGCATCGCGCGTTCGACTACTACGCCGAAGCAAAAGCCGCCGGATTCAAGCCGCTGGTCGATAATCCAGTTACACTCGTCGCGCTGAAAGACTACGAGATGGCGAAGTTCATCTCCGGCGTGCGCATCATGGATGACCTCGACAAGCTAGGACTGCTCAAGCAGGTCCGCGCCGGGGAGCCCGCACCACTTGGCTATACGAAAATTGATGACAAGCTCGCGCGCGCCTATCGACCGGTCGAAGTACTCGGCAAGGAAATCGGCGAAGCGACCCTTAATCAGCGCGAGATGTACGAGCCTGAAGGCGTCACGGTCCACGAGACGCATCCGGCGTTTCTCCCAGCCTACACCGTTTACGCGCCGGACGATGTTGCGCGCATCCTGAATAACCACTTGTCGCCGGGCCTGAGCGGATCCGCCGGCGGCGGCGGGGTTGCCTCGTTGTCGGCCTATGACACCATCCGCGACGCATCCAACCTCGCGAATATGGTTCAACTCGGGATGAGCGCGTTCCACGTCACGACCACCGCCGCGAACGCTGGTGTGAGCGACTTGGCGCTTGCCCTGCAGAAGGCGGCCCGTGGCGATACACCCGGCGCTGTCCGCGCCCTCGCACGTTCCGCAAATCCGGCGCAACTCGCGATCGATATCGCAGGCCCCGGCCGCAAACTTTACCGTCAGTTCTATGGCCTCTCTGACTACGGGCCCGAGTATCGGAAGGCGGTGCAGGACTACATCGACTCGGGCGCCTCATTCGACCAGTCGCGCCAGTTCATCAACG
>JASHOJ010000033.1 GCA_030041155.1 Candidatus Binataceae bacterium
CTTTCTTTTCTTCGTGCACAGCAGCGGCGCTGGTGTATAGATAGGTAAATGTCGCATATCGAGGTGCCGGAGGCTTCCGATGGCGAGCGAGGAAATCGAAAAAGTAATTCAGCTCATCAAGAGCCAGCCGCGAAATTCGGGCGCCGATGTAACCAAACAGCGCGCCGCGATGGAGAACATCAGCGAGCACGTTGCCAGGGACGTGACCTGCACGCCGGTTGACGTGAGCGGGGTTCGCGGCGAATGGATCGAACCGCCGGGTTCGATGGTCGATCGCGTGATCCTGTATCTGCACGGTGGCGGATACACCGCGGGCTCAATCCGGACTCATAGCGCGATGGTGGCGCGGATTGCGAGAGCCTCGAAAGCTCGCGCTCTGATAATGAATTATCGGCTTGCGCCGGAGCATCCATTTCCCGCCGCGTTGGAGGACGCGACGCTGGCTTATCGGTGGCTGCGTGGAGAGAATTTTTCGCCGACCCGAATAGTGATCGCGGGTGATTCGGCGGGCGGAGGGTTGACTCTTGCGACTCTGCTCAGGCTTCGCGACGCGCGCGAGAAGATGCCGGCGGCGGGCGTCGCCATTTCGCCGTGGACGGACCTTGAAGGAACGGGTGAATCGCACCAACTCAAGATAGAGCAGGATCCGATGGTGACGTCGGAGAGTCTTTTCGGATCGGCGGCCATGTATTGCGCTGGCAACGACCCCAAAAATCCTTTGATCTCGCAGATACACGCAGATTTTCGCGGATTGCCGCCGTTGCTGATCCAGGTCGGCGCGGAGGAAATTCTTCTGGACGACTCGAGGCGGGTTGCAGAGCGGGCTAGAGCCGCGGGCGTGCAGGTGGATCTGGAGGTCTGGCCGGACATGATTCACGTCTGGCACGTGTTCGCAAAAATACTGCCCGAAGGGCAGCGCGCGATCGATCGCATCGGCGAGTTCGTTCTCGCGCATACGCCCGAAAAATAGATTCGGCTGGACCGGAATCGAAACTTACAGGGATCCGAGCACCGCATCCGGCAACTTCTCCCATGCGGCGCGTTCGGCGTCGCGTGGAGCATTCTGGGCGCCGGTTTTCTCGCCGAAGATCATGGTGGTCCGCTGCGATTCGCTGTATGGAGCCCATGCTCCAATCGATTTGCAGGCGGGATCGCCATGTCGCGCAAACGCGATCCATGCATTCTGCATCTCAGTCGCGAGTTTCTCAGCCGCGGGTCCGCTGCCCGCGAATGGCGCCATCCCAGGCGCATGATTGGTCCCGAAGACAAATCCCAATTCAAGCGCATGGCAGGATCCAAGCGCCCCTCGCATCGCGGGTGAACGCCAGGTGCATAGATAGCTGAACACCCTTGCGCCAGCGCGCGCATGAATCTCAGCCAAGCGAATGGCAGGCATCCGAAAGATACGATCCGTCTCGATAGCCGAGAAAAGTTCCTGCGCAGAGGCGTCCTCGCCGCGATCCTTGCGAGCACGGGTGTAAGCTTCAATCAATCCGGCGGTATTTTCATCCCCCAGCCGTCTAGAAAAACGCTTTTCGAGACCGGCTCGGTCGAGCTTTGGCAGCCCGGGATCCATCGCAGCGAATAATTTCCATTCCTCGAGCATCGAGCCGACCATGATCGCAACGCCCTTGGCCGAACCGCTCGCGACCATCTCGATCGGACGTTTCGAAGAGACCGTTTCATCGATGACGGGCTGATAAGCCATCGCGAGCGCCGGGTCCGGCGTGACTCCGTCGTCGAGCAGCGCGCCTCGAAGCAACTCGGCCGGAGTGAGCGCGCGTATCGAATCCGGATTCGATCCCGACGCCTTGAGCCGTGCGACAATGCGTTCGGCTTTCTCGGTCGCGCGTTCCTTTGTAGATCCCGTATGGCACGCGCCACTTTGCGGAATGGCTTTGTGAAACAGTCCGCGAGCGGCGGGAGCGGCCAGCAATGTGCCGACACTCATTCCGCCGGCTGACTCACCGAAGATCGTGACGTTTTCAGGATTGCCGCCGAACTGCTCGATGTTGTCGCGAACCCATTCGAGTGCAGCGATTTGATCGAGAATGCCCTCGTTTCCAGTCGCGTGAATCTTGCCGCCGGTCAGATCGTGCAGGCGCAGAAATCCAAGCGGCCCCAGCCGGTAGTTGACGCTGACCACGACCAAGTCGCCACGCGAGGCGAGCACCGAGCCGTCGTAGATTGGCTGCGATCCGGATCCGATCGCGAAGGCTCCGCCGTGAATCCAGACCATCACCGGCCGCCGTGCTTGGTCACATCGCGGAGTCCACACATTCAGGTAAAGGCAATCCTCTGATTGAGTTCCCTCCACCACCATCGCGGCAAGCGCGCCATTCATCATCGAGTTTTGCGGAGCAACGTTTCCGAAACGGCGAGCGTCGCGCACTCCATTCCACGAATCAGGATTCCGCGGCGGCGCCCATCTGAGCCCGCCAACCGGGGGCGCCGCGAACGGTATTCCTTTGAACACGCTGAGCGAGCCCTGCTGTTCACCCTCGAGTTTGCCTGATCGGGTCGATACGGTCGTGCTCATGTAGCTGCTCCCGGTAATGGCTGCGATCTCTTCGTCACGCACGCGGATTGTTGCAGAATGCGGATGCGCCGGACAAACGCTTTGCCGATTCACAAACCTGGGTGTTTTGCACCTGCGCTTACTTTTCGCGTAGCCTTTGCACATGAACTCGCAAGCCATAGCCGCATACCTGGAAAAAATGTGGGACGAATCGGCCCTACCTGAGCTCGCGGAATACATCAGGATTCCGAACAAGTCAGTAGCCTTTGATCCTGATTGGAAGTCTCACGGACACATGGACCGGGTGGTTGAACGCTTTACCAGTTGGGCCAGTGCCCGCGCGGTTCCCGGGATGAGGCTTGAAGTCGTACGGCTTGGCGAACGCACGCCGGTTATATTCATCGAAATTGCCGGCGAGTCGCCTGACACGGTGATGTTGTACGGGCACTTGGACAAGCAGCCGGAAATGGCGGGATGGCGCGACGGTCTCGATCCATGGCGGCCGGTGTTCGAAGGCGACAAGCTCTACGGCCGTGGAGCGGCGGATGATGGCTACGCGATGTTCGCATGCCTGGGCGCGATCGGCGCACTCAAGGCGCAGCGAATTCCGCACGCGCGATGTGTGATCCTGATCGAGGCATGCGAGGAAAGTGGCAGCTTCGATCTGCCGCCTTACATCGATTATCTCGCGGCGCGAATCGGTAAGCCGAGCCTGATAATCGCGCTCGATTCGGGCTGTGCCAACTACGACCAGCTTTGGTGCACGACCTCGCTGCGCGGTCTGGTCGGCGGGCGGCTGACCGTGAAGGTTCTGGAAGAAGGAATGCACTCCGGTGACGCTGGCGGCGTGGTGCCCGAGAGTTTTCGGATCGCGCGGATGATGCTGAGCCGAATCGAAGATGAAAAAACCGGCGCAATCCTGCCGCCCGAGTTTCATAGCCGCATTCCCGCTGAACGCGTCGAGCAGGCACGCGCCGCCGCGGCAACTTTGGGTCAAGAAGCTTATGGGAGATTTCCGTTTGCCGGATCCACCCGCGCGCAAAGCGACGATCCGGTCGAACTCGTTCTGAACCGCACTTGGCGCCCGGCCTTGAGCATCATCGGCGCGGATGGGTTGCCGCCGGCAGCGAATGCCGGCAATGTTCTTCGTCCGCTGACCAGGCTCAACCTGTCACTGAGACTGCCTCCCACCTGTGATGCCGTCGCTGCCCGGCTCGCCCTTAAAAGGCTGATGGAAACCGATCCTCCATTTGGCGCGCAGATCACGTTTGAATCCGATTGGGCTGCTACAGGATGGAACGCGCCGGCATTGGCACCGTGGCTGAAACATTCGCTCGACACCGCGTCGAGAGCACATTTCGGAAGGCCGGCCGCGTACATGGGCGAGGGCGGCACTATTCCATTCATGGCGATGCTTGGTGAACGCTTCCCAGATGCGCAATTTCTGATTACCGGCGTGCTTGGACCGGGCGCGAATGCTCACGGACCAAACGAGTTCCTCCATATACCGACGGTCAAGCGAGTCAGCGCTGCCGTAGCGCAGGTGCTGGCCGACCACTTCAGCCGCGGATGAGCGCGGCTTTGCTATTGATCGAGAAGCGGTGAAAGTCTGTCGCGAACCCATCCCGTCGCTTGGTCGTAGGCCTGGCCCAACTGTAGACATGAAAATTCGCAGTGGTTGGGCGCGACAATCTGGATTCCCATCGGCAAGCCAGCATCGCTGAAACCCGCCGGAACGTTCAGCGCGGGACAGCCAGACATCGTGATCGGAATCATCACCTCCATCCAGCGATGATACGTGTCCATCGTGCAGCCGGCGATTTCGCGCGGCCAATTGATCTCGGCGTCGAAAGGAAAAACCTGAGCGGATGGCGCTATCAGGAAATCAAAGTGCTTGAAGAATTCAAGCACCGCTCGATACCAGGCGCTGCGCATCGCCAATGCATCCGCAATATCATAGGCGCCAAGCTTGAACCCGCTTTCGATCTCCCACTGAAGCTCCGGCTTCATCATCGCGCGCCGCTCGGGTTCGGCATAGGCGTCTTTGAGTATCGCGCCGACCTGCAAGGCGCGCAGTTTGAGCCAGCTAAGCCATACTTTCTCGAGCGGAAAATCGGGCCATGCAGTCTCGACGACGCAGCCGAGGCGCTCGAATACCTTGAGAGCGCTGCTGCACAGACCGAGCACGCCAGGTTCGAATGGAAGGTAGCCGCCAAAATCGCCGGTCCATGCTATGCGTGTGCTTTTGAAGTCGCGCTCCAGCGAAGCCCCGAATTGCGATGCGTCCTGCCGAATCGAGATCGGCGCGCGCGCATCATATCCAGCGATCACACTCAGCAGCATGGCCAAGTCAGGAATCGAGCGCGCCATCGGACCATGCACGGACAGCGAAGGCATAAAAAGGTCGCCAATATCGGAAGGAACTCGGCCCGCCGCGGTCCGGAACCCGAACACGTTGTTGAATGCGGCGGGATTGCGCAACGATCCGGCATGATCGCTGCCATCGGCCAGTGGCACCATCCGAAGCGCAAGCGCAACCGCAGCACCTCCGCTTGAGCCGCCAGCGGTCCTCGTCTGATCATAGGCATTCAAGGTGGTGCCAAAGACTCGGTTGTAAGAATGTGAACCGAGTCCAAATTCGGGAACATTAGTCTTGCCGAGGATAATCGCGCCGGCCCGTTTGATCCGCTCAACAATTATCGCGTCGGTTTTGGGAACAAAGTCCTTGAACAGCGGCGAACCAAGAGTGGTTCGGATACCGGCGGTGTGCTCAAGGTCCTTGATCGCGTGCGGGAACCCATGCAGCACGCCTCGCGCATCTCCGCGCGCAAGCTCTGAGTCGCGCTGCGACGCCTGTTCGAGCAAGTCGGCGCGATGCTGGAGCGAGACGATAGCGTTGACCCGCGGATTGAGACGCTCGATTTGTTCAAGATACGCAAGCATCACCTCGACACACGAAATCTCGCGCTGCTGAATCGCGCATGATAACGCGACCGCATCGAGCATGACGATTTCGCGTTGAGTTGCCTGCACGGAGGTTCCAGTCCTTGCGCATCGGGCATTTGCCATTGTAGTTGACGTTGGTGGGATATGCAGGCCCGAGCGGCTTGCGCTTGCTTGTCTCGCCCCAAAATCCGCCGCTCAAAGAGGTGACAGATGGCTGAATATACTATGACGATTGACGGCAAAGGCGTGAAAGGTTCGAAGACGGTCGGAGTGGTGAATCCGGCGACCGGGAAAGTGTTCGCGCAAGTGCCGGATTGCACCAGGGCCGAACTCGATCAGGCAATGGAAGCCGCAAAACGCGCCTTCGGCTCCTGGAGCCGCGATCTTTCGGCTCGCCGGAACCTGCTCAATGAATGCGCCGCCGCGCTTCAATCTCCTCCTGAGGGTCTTGCGCGGATGCTCACGCAAGAGCAGGGCAAGCCGCTTGCGAAAGCGAGCCAGGAAATCATGGGCACCGCGTTGTGGTGCCAGTACACGGCGAGCTTGGATATTCCAAATGAGGTAATCCAGGACAACGCGGCGGGAAAAGTGGAAATCCGGCGCAAACCGGTCGGGGTTGTCGCGGCGATTACGCCCTGGAACTACCCGATCATGCTTGCGATGTGGAAGATCGCGCCCGCTTTGCTCGCCGGCAACACGGTGGTTCTCAAGCCATCGCCGTTCACGCCCATCACCTCGCTGATGCTGGGCGAGGTTTTGCGCGGAATTCTACCGCCGGGAGTGCTCAATGTGGTTTCGGGTGGCGACGAACTTGGAGCCTGGATGACCAGTCATCCGGTTCCGCGCAAGATTTCGTTCACCGGGTCGGTCGAGACCGGCAAAAAAGTCGCCGCGTCGGCAGCGCCCGATCTGAAGCGTTTCACTCTGGAGCTGGGCGGAAACGATGCCGCTATCGTGTTGGCGGATGTCGACCTGTCTGCGGTCGCTCCGAAAATCTTCTGGGGAGCTTTCGAAAACAGCGGTCAGATTTGCAGCGCAATCAAGCGAGTATATGTGCCCGAGGCGATGTATCCATCGATGCTGGAGAAGCTTGGTGAGCTGGCGAAAAACGTGAAAGTTGGCGACGGCTTGGAAGCGGGCACGGAACTCGGCCCTATCAATAACAAGCCGCAGTTTGAGCGCGTGACCGAATTGGTGGAGGACGCGAAGAAGCACGGAGCGAAGATTGTTACCGGCGGCTCACGGATGGGCAAAGACGGATATTTCTTTCAGCCGACGATCGTGGGCGGAATATCCGACGGAGTTCGTCTGGTGGATGAGGAGCAATTCGGTCCGGCGCTGCCGATAATACCATACAAGGATGTTGACGACGCGGTGCGGCGCGCTAACGCGACCACGTATGGACTCAGCGGATCGGTATGGTCGTCGAATCCTGATCGAGGAGCTGAGGTCGCCGCGCAGCTTGAATGCGGATCGGCATGGGTAAATCAGCATCTGGCGATCGCCCCGAATCTTCCGTTCGGAGGCGCCAAGTGGTCCGGTATTGGCGTGGAGAATGGAACCTGGGGCCTTCTGGGATTCACTGAAATCCAGGTGGTGAACGTCGCGCGCAACTAACCCTATGCAAGTAACCGCTGATCGATTCAGCGGGAATGTGTTTCGTCACTGGCGCGGCCATTAGGCCGCGCCAGTTGCGTTGTTGCATTTCGGTTGGCTGGTCGGTTGTCTGATTAGCGATGCGGAGGTGAAACATGATCGAGAAAATCGCATTCGGCAACACCGGCCATCAGAGTACCCGATTGTTTTCGGTGCCGCGGCTCTTGGTGCGGTCAAGCAGGAGAAAGCCGATCAGATTCTGGAACTGCTGCTCGAATTTGGGATCAATCATATCGATACCGCCGCCGCGTATGGGGAATCCGAGTTGCGAATCGGCTCTTGGATGCGCGAGCATCGCGCGAAGTTTTTTCTCGCGAGCAAAACGGGAGAGCGCACGTATCAAGGCGCGCGCGAGAGCCTGCATCGATCGCTGGAGCGGCTGCGAGTGAGTCAAGTTGACCTCATTCAGCTACATAACCTGGTGGACGAGGACGGATGGCAAGCCGCTCTCGGACCGCGCGGAGCGCTCGAGGCGTTGGTCGAAGCTCGCGAACGGAAGCTGGTTCGGTTTATCGGCGTGACAGGCCACGGCACAGGCGCACCGGCGATGCATCGGCGCAGCCTGGAGCGGTTCCCGTTCGATTCAGTTCTGTGTCCATACAATTTCACTATGATGCGCAGCGCGCAGTACGGCGCCGACTTCGATAAACTTGCGGAGTTCTGCAAATCGCGCGGCATTGCCGTTCAGACAATCAAATCGGTCGCGCGCCGCAGATGGCTTAGCGACAGCGAGCGCAAATTCAGTTGGTACGAGCCGCTGCGCGATCCCGAGGCAATCCGCCGTGCGGTTCACTTCGTACTCAGCCGTCCCGGTCTGTTTTTGAATTCGTCTAGCGACGCGACGCTGCTGCGTGCCACCTTGGAGGCCGCAAGCGCAGAGGTGCGAGCGCCCGAGACAGCCGAGATGGAGGCCGACGTGGCGCGCTATGCAATGCAGCCGCTGTTCATAGCGGGCGTTTCCGACAGCATATAGTCGCTTTCCTCTGGTTTATTGCGCTCGGCTGCGCCTGCCTTGCGGTTTGTTGCTCCCGCGCGTGCTAAACTCGGCGCCACGAGGAGGGGCTGCCGGTGGAAAATCAGGGAGGAGCGGGAACGCTCGCACACGCGGTCGCGGCGGTGATCCTGGCTGGGATGCTGGTGGCTGCTTTGGAGGGATGCTGGAGTGCGCTCGCACCGCTGGCTGCGGGCGCCGCGGCTGACGTTGGATCGGGCGTAGTTGATGTCGCGGAAGGCGGCGTCATGATGACGCATCAGAAGTCCGATATTGACACAGACCATCCAGGCGAAAAACCGATCGAGAAGGAAGCGCGTTGCGACGACCTTGAGCGGCAGATGCCCGGCGTCATCGAATTGCGCAAGAGCGTGGCAGGCTCCCCCGAATATCGCGAACTTCAACTCACAGGATCGGATGAAGCCCAGCGGTGGATCCCGATCACCGATGGCTCTAGCGATTCTGCGGGATGGCAGCCCGCGGTGCATTTTCTACAGATGGATTTTGTGCCGCCGCTTACAGGCGCGGTGCCAGACTCCGGGAGCAACTATCTCGCGTATGCGCCCGCGAAGCCGCAATCATGGGTCGATGAAGGCCAGATGAACGTGATCGCGGCTAACTTCGGCAGTGTCTCCGGAACCTTTGAATGGAACGGCCGCGAATACCGATACGCGGTAGCTCACAGACTGCCCTGTTTTCCACCGCCGTCATAATCGCAACAATTGGAGTGATCAAGTGAATCCGATCGAAATCGAAGAGCGAATCACGCTGCTCGAGGCTATCGAGTCGATCAAGAAGTTGAAGGCGCGCTACTGCGCGATCTGCGATGACAATCACAACCCGGATGAAATCACGAAGCTGTTCGCGCCCGACGGAGTTTGGGAAGGCGATGGGATCGGAGTTCATCGTGGGCACGCTGAGATCCGAGCGTTATTCGAACGGTTTCGGGAACGGATCAGCTTTTCACAGCACAACGTCATGAATCCGAATATCGAAGTTCATGGCAGCACTGCGAAGGGGCAATGGTATTTGCTCGGGCCTTTCACGATGCGCCGCGGAAATCGGGCAGTATGGCTGGCCGCCCGTTATGAGGAAGACTACGTAAAAATCAACGGCGAATGGAAATTTCAGCATCTCCGCGCGATTGGCCGAATGTCAGCTCCCTACGAAACCGGTTGGGCAAAGAAACTTCCTTGACCGCTTTTGCGAAAAGCGGCGGCGAAATTTCCAATTGAACACAGTCTATCTGCCGACGAGCTCATTAATTTCTGCTTTTCAATATAGAAGTTCTCTCTGAACTCCAGCCATAGTCCTTAGTTCGTTACTAACTTGGCTGCATCTCGTGGAGCGGTTATGCGGGACAGACTGTCGGTTGCCAAGTAGAATATACCTACTAACTGGACGCTCTAATGTTCGTTACTCACTTCAACAGTCTCATTGCCTGTTCTTGAGTGTGATGCCCGACGGCAGTCTGCATTAAAAGCGATTCGCGCGTTTAATAAATCGAATATAAAAACGCTTGACGTAAATTGCGCCGACTAATACTAGTGAAGCGCGGATGAGATATTGCTGATTAATCGGCGATTCATTGTTGCTCTATAGTATAGCGAATGGTGTTGCGTCCATTGCTCAGTTGATGCATCGAAGAGCAAAAGAAAAGGGGAGAGAGCATCAGGGTACATAAAAACACATCTGCTTGTGGGGGTATCAATGCAGGTCGACATATTACAGGAGGGCGATTCGAGGAAAAGGTTCCAGGAGCAACTGCTTAAGTCGGGAATTCCAGAAACTCTTGCGACAGCCCTGGGGGAACATCACACCCCCGTCAACTATCCTCGCGGGTCGCTAATCTATACTCATCGATCCTCCGCCGATCTTCTGTTCTGGGTCCTCTCAGGTGTGGTTAAAATCCGTCATCGAGGACCAAACGGCGACGCGCTCACGATGGAGTTGGTTACGCCGGGAGAGATGCTAGGGCACATGATAACTCTCGATGGGCAAGGACGCAGGAGCGCAGCATGCGAGGCTCGAGCTTTTACCAACTGCAATCTCGCGCTCGTGCCGCGAGAGGTTGTCGTGCGCGCATTGTTGAGCGTTGAGAACTCAGCTCTGGTGTCGCTCGTTGAACGAGCCAACGATGCGTGGTCGGCTGCGGTCAACCGCGCGATCGCGCTACTTGGGCTTTCAATGAAGGATCGATTGAAATATGTCCTGCGCGAGATGGGTAGCAGATTTGGCGTACCCGACGAGCGCGGAACGTTTATAGCGTTAAGACTTGAGCATCAGGATCTTGCGGAGATGATCGGTTGCTCGCGCTCCATGGTCACGCGGCTGATTTCAGAACTTACGAGGAGCGGCGCGGTAATCGCGGCGCAGCAACAGCGGTATGTCCTAGTCCGTGGCAGAGAACTATTCATCGAGCGCGCCGCTGTTGCGCAGGTGAATCGGCGAGGTCTGAAACAATCGCCGCTGCCACCGCAAGCGAGCCCTGCCAGACATTCCTCGAACGGACGCTGGTCGAGTTCAGCGTAGCCGCTAATCGACGCAGCCGCGAATGAGATGAGCTTCGGACTACCCGGTCCGGATCTCATCTTTTTTGTCGCTCCTTGACGATCTTGTAACCAGTCGCGAGGAGTCGCCTTGCTGCCAACAGAAACGCGCCCCAAGTGCGTAGCAGCGAAGTTTTCTCTCTCGTGATGACTATTCACACGTTAATCGAGCAAGTGCGTGAGGAGGGAACTTTAATGCCTTATTACAGCTGTGGCGCTCATGTAAACAAATACATCGCCAATTCGCATTATGCCTTAGGAAACGGCGATCGGTTGTGATGAGGATTTGTCGAAGACTACCAGCAAATCAGCTGACACCTGTTTAGGGAGGGGACAAATGACACGGAATGTTTGCACTCTAGTTGGAAGTCTCGCGGCGACCTTTGCGGTTGCTCTAACAGCGGCCGTAATTGGATCGCCGCCGGAAGTTCATGCGCAAATCGAGCGCTCGTCCGCGCAAGCGGGAACAGCGGTAGCAAGCGACGTATACAAGGTCGCGTATTTCGACCTGAACAGCTGTACATCGGAGGATACCGACGATGAAACTGATACCGAAGAGGCTGATCCCGCCGGCGGTGACGGTAACGGCCTGGTCAGGACTATCAATCCCACCTCAACACCCCAACTGTGCGAGATGACGTACGTATTCGACGCGCATGAGGAAGAGCAGGAATGCTGCGGCTGCGTTGTCACAAACGATGGTCTTCGCGTGCAGACAGTATTTCCCGACCTGTCCTGCAATCCGAGCGATGGGCAATCATTCGGAACAGGCGTAATCAAGATCATCTCGTCTCTGCCGAACGCCCCCGCGCCCGAGTATTGCGATCCAGCGCTGGCGCTTTCGCTCGCACCGGCGCTGCGCCCTTCGATTACCCACACGGAAGAGTCGAATGGCGTCTACGGAGTATCAGTGCAGAACTTTCAGGATGCGCCGCTGGATGCGACGGAGTTGGCGAATCTGGTCAACACCTGCGCATTTATCAAGACTAACCAGTCCGGCGCGGGCATTTGCAATTGCGGTGTGGGTGACTGGGCACCAGCCACCGCATCCGCTCGCCGCTAGAAATTCGATTTCCTGGGGTGCGCCGGTGCCGCAGCCATCACGCGGCGCCGGCGCACTTGTATCCACTGTCGCAGAAGCGCGATGCGCAACAGCGACTGTCCCTCAGTTGCACCGTACGAGTTCACCCGCGTTCGAATAGCTATATGACATTTTCGTACGATGGAATTGCATTCGTATACATCTGCGTTCCGACAGAGCAGACCAGCCTAATCTGGCGTTCTTTGCTCAATTCAGATGCGAACCACGACACTCACGCGCGATTTGTGACTATTCACCTGTTACCAATGCGCGAGGGTGAATGACGAACGCGAATCGCGTCACGTTCAAACGAGCGCGTGTTACAAAAGCTCTCACTAGTAGCATTTCAAAGCCGCTGCAGCAGTCCAGCAATGTCAGAAAGAGGTCAACCAAAGGAGGAAGAATCAGACAAAGAGAGAGAAAACAGGATCTTGGTAGGTCAGCCATAAACTTCAACAGTCAGAGAAAACCTAGTTACGAAGAGCAATTCGGAACCAAGGAGGAAGATATGAATCGCTATTTCGTTCGAGTGATCGAGAGCGTGGCTTTTGTGGCGCTCGTCGCTGCATTTGGAGCCGTGCTGAGCGTGCCGACACCGGCTAACGCTCAAATCAAGCGTTCGTCGGCGCAGGCCAGCAGTGCTGTCGCGACCGACGTCTATAAGGTCGCTTACTTCGACATCAACAGTCAGGCAACGAATCCCTTCGGCGGACTCGAGCCCGTTGGCGGTGACGGCGAGGAACTGGTGCGCACGATCAATCCGACGTCGACGCCGATTCTCTGCCAGATGGTGTACGTCTGGGATGCGTCTGAAGAGTTGCAAGAATGCTGTGGCTGCATCGTGACTAACGATGGGCTGCGCGTAGAGGCCGTCGGCGCCGATCTGACCGCGAATCCAAGCAATGGCGCGGCCTTCGGTTACGGCACGATCGATATCATCTCGTCGCTGCCCAATGCACCGGCCCCGGTCGAGTGCGATCCGGCTCTTGCGCTCTCGCTGTCACCCGCGCTGCGTTCGTCGATCACGCACGTGGAATCGTCAGGAGAGACCGTGAGTGTATCAGTTGAGAACTTCCAGGATGCTCCTCTCGATGCGACCAACGAGGCCGCGATGGTTGCCGACTGCGCGTTCATTCATACGAACCAGAGCGGTCACGGCATCTGCAGCTGCGGCGTTGGCGACAATACTCCGGAGACTGCGTCAGCAAAGCGCTAAGACCTGAGTAAGTGATCCTAAGGCATACCGCGCCGGTTGCCGTGAAGTGTTGCGGCGCCGGCGCGGTTCTCTTGTCTGCAAAGGCACAAAGAACAAAGGAGGAGCTGAGATGAGATTGCGAGATGCACTTACCGGGATGGTGGTCGCGACGGCGTTTTTCGCGATTGCGCTTCCGGTATCTGCTCAATCTTCCAATCCGGGGGGTCGTCCAGCTGTTGTTGCTCGTGTGGATGGCACCAATATCACCAGTCGCGACCTGGATCAGTCGGATCCAGGCAAGATGCTGAATGCCCGCTATCGCTATTACCTGACCGAGCGCGAAGCGATCGGACCAGCGGTCGACAACCAACTTCTAGAGAATGAGGCCAAGAAAGAAAGCTTGACCGTTGATCAGTTGCTACAGAGGCACGCGTACGCACAAATCAAGCAACCTAGCGACGAGGCGCTGCGTTTCTACTATCTCGGCGTCGAGACAACCCAGCCCTACAGCCAGATTCGCGCGGGCATCCTGAAGCATCTGATGGATTTGCAGAAGACCAAGGCGCGCCAAGCGTATATCGACAAGCTGCGGGCGCAGCACAAGGTGACTATCACGTTGCTGCCACCCGTGGCCGACGTCGCCGTGGGCGATGCTCCGACCGAGGGGCCGAGCGCGGCGACTGTGACACTGATCGAATACGCTGATTATCAATGTCCGTATTGCCGCCAGATTGAGCCGTCGCTGAATAAACTGCGAGAGGAATTTCCCCGCCAGCTCCGCATCGCGTTCAAGGACTTTCCGCTACCGATGCATCCATACGCTGAGAAAGCGGCGGAAGCTTCGCATTGTGCCGAGGCTCAGGGAAAGTTCTGGCAGTACCACGATCAGTTGTATTCCGAGAACGGCACCGATCTGACGGTGCCTGAGTTGAAGAAAATAGCTTCGGGGTTACACCTCGACAACGCGAAATTTGACAAATGCCTCGACTCCGGTGATGAGGCGTCTCCCGTTGAGAAAGACAAGGACGAAGGCAGCGCGATCGGTTTGACCGGAACGCCCGCGATCTTTATCAACGGGCATTTTGTGAGCGGTGCGGTCGCTTACGAAACGCTGGAGGAAGTCGTCCGCGAGGAGATACGCGCGGACTCCGGTGTGCGTGAGTCGGAAGCCGCAGGAGGGGAAATGCAAACCGCTCGCCGCAAATAACGGCGCGCGAAGCATTCCGCTCACGATGGTCCTCAGTCACGAAGCCGCGGCCGGTCGACTGGAACGTTGCCGGCTAGTCCGCCAAGTGTCTCCGATCGAGCGTCGCCTCCTCTGCATAAGCTGGTGGGAGGCGACGCCTGTCGGTCGCGGAAGCGGGCCGCGTTACGTGGGAGGACTCGTGATGCAGACTGTAAGGTTAGAACGGCTACAGCAAAGAACTACATCATTTGCAGTTGCCGCGTTAGCGCTGCTGGTCCTGTTGCCAGGGCCAGCCTTGGCTCAGATCAAACGGGCAAGCGGTCCCCAGGCCGATGGTTTACCTGATGATGTATTCCGAGTCAGTTATTTCGATACCGGCACCGCTACAACTCCCAGCTTCGTGCTTGGAATCGGTGGTCAAGGCGTCGGCGGTGCCGGCGATAGCCTTGTCAGGATAGTCAATCCTACTTCGCAACCGGCTCTCTGCGCGATGATCTATGTATTCGATGAAGCTGAGGAGCAGCAGGAGTGTTGCGGATGCTCGATTACCGCGGACGGGTTTCTCTCCCTTTCCACCGAGAACAATTTGACGGGGAATCCCGCAAGTGGCGCCGCTCACTTTCCCACCGGCGTAATCAAGATTGTGTCATCGCTGCCCAACACCAGTGTTGCGGGTGTCTGCGATCCAGGATTGACGTTGACTCCAACACCCACGCTCCGCGAGTGGGGTGAGCATGCCGAAGAGACATCTGCAGAGGACAAGGGAGAGGTCGGGTCGGCCATCCGGCCAAGTGTGGCAGTCACCAGAACGATCGAAAATGTTTCGATCCTGAACTACTCTCCGGCGCCGACGGATGCGCAGGAATTTACGAATCTGGTGGCCGAATGCGCGAAGATCGAATCCAACGGGACCGGAACTGGAGTTTGCACCTGCGATCCGACTAATCCTCCGCCTTCCAACCCTCTGTCGACTGACAGTGCTTGTACACAGGAGGGAGCTCTAGGCCTGCTGATCTCGGGAAACAATGTTGATCTTTATGTGCCCAATAGCAGCGTGTCAGAGGCTAGCGGCTTCGTAAGTCCTGCTCCGTATTCCACCACCGGAGTCCAGCTGGTGGTGCTCGAGGGTTCCGGCACAAACGCGAGCATACCGACTAGCAAGTTGGTTGTTTCATGCGGCGCGAATGGCTCGACGGGAGAGACTGCCTGTGTCGGAGACGACACAACGCTCTATCTAATCAATGGAACGACTGTATCCGATACTCTCGCCAGCGGAGCCATCGGCCGGCATACATTCAGCGACGGCTACTGCACGAATTGCGGAGTCACTATCGACCCGACGACTGATCTTGCGATCATCAGCGAGTCGCTCAGCTCAACATCGTCCAGTGTATCCGGCTATCAGCTTCTGGATCTCTCGAGCAATACCTTCGGCACTCCGTTCGTGACTCCCGATCCGATCGCAGAAAACTTCGGCGTCGATTCAGGGCGGAACCTTATCCTTTCGCCGAGTGAAGACATTCCAATGTACGAGTTGATCAACATCTCTGATCCGACGACACCGGCCGTGTACAACAACTACATCGGTACTCCAACCGGAATTCAATTCGATTCCTCGGCAGAAGAGTGTTCGACGGGGATTATTCTAGCCTCGGATGAAGAACATCCAGGCCTCTACATTGCGGATCTGACCCAGGCCACGTTCACAGCAGGATCGCCTGGTCTCTGGAGCGCGCCAGAACAATTCCAGACACTGCCCGAGTTCACCGCGTTCACTCAGGGTGGAAGCCTTACCGGCACCACAGAAATCGCGGTCGCGTCGGGGCAGCATCTCGCAATTTTGGATGACGCATTTGGAACCACCGCATTCGGCGCGGTCCAACTGCCGGCGACATCGGGTACGGGCACGCCTGCGATTCAGGACTGGGTAGTAGGGAACCTGCCGTCCACTCCCGATGGTAAGGGATGGCTCAACGGATACGACGTTCATTTCATAAGCGCGTACGTAAGTCCGAATAACAACAAAGCTTACGGCGTTCTGGTTAATCGCCAGCGCACTTACGTGGCACTCGTGGATTTGGCTGCTCTTATGGCTGCCGCGCGGACAGGCGCTCACATACTCGATTCGGCGGTCAATCTGGTTACAAGCAACATCGTGACTTACATAGCGATTGATTAGGGAGCTGAACATAAGACTGAACGATCACAGAGAGGCAAATTGAAAAGAGACTGAGTAATTGACGAATTAGCGTTGGGCGAACGCACCGATTGCTGGGAGCGGAGCGTTCGTAAGAGTTAAACGATCGCTATTTGGGAGGAGCAGGGCAGGGCGGGACATCAGTGGCCGGCGATTGTGTCGTGACGGGACGAGTTACTGGCTCAGCGCGAATTTTAACGAACACGAGCAAAGGGGGTCACGTATATGAGCCAACCGCGAATGTCCTCAGGTGCAATAAAGGGAGCGCTGGCAGCCATTCTGGCTTTGACAGCCACGACGCTGCTGACGACCGTCCAGTTGCCGAGTGCAGGAGCGAAAAGCTTCGTGCTGCCGGCAAGCAAGCCACTGACTCCCGCCTCGCGCCGAGCCGAAGCAGCGTATTGGGCAAGCAAACTGGGCTATGGATTTGGCGTTCCATCTGGAGCGCGGCAGGCCGCGATAGCTGCGATGCAACGCGGCGAGACCGCGGCAAGCGCCACCCGGCCGGCGGCGGCTTCGACTGGGACCTGGCAATTCGCAGGCCCGGAGCCTATCGACAACGAAGGCGCATATTTCGGCGGCGTCAACACGAATGACGCGGCCACTTTGGCCGACGTAACCGGCAGAATTACCGCGATTGCCTCTGTCCCCGGCTATATCTTCGTAGGCGCCGCCGGCGGCGGACTATGGATGAGCACTGACGACGGCGTCAACTTTACCTCGATTGGAGATAACCTCCCCTCATTGGCTATCGGTGCGATAGCCGTGAATGATAACACAACTCCTCCAACCCTCTACGTAGGTACAGGAGAGGGGAACGGCAATGTCGAGTCATACTACGGCGCGGGCCTGTATATCTCTGGAACGCTCGGCGCGACTTGGACGGCCTCCAACTCGAATAGTAACTTTGACGACCAGGCTTTCACCCGAATTGCGATTGACACTTCGCAGAGTCCCCCCATCCTGCTTGCAGCGGTTACCATGGGTATGAGCGCGGGGCGCGCCGATCCTTCCATTATCGAAAGCAGTGGCGATGCTAACGGTATATGGCGCTCGACTGACGGCGCGATGACATGGACGCAGGTGGGCAATGGGACATCGATGCAGGAGGGCAATGAGACTATTCCTACGTTTGATGGCTGCGAAGTTCCTGACTTCGAAGTACCGTGCCCTGGCGATGACGTCGAGATTGACCCAGTCAATCACAATATAGCTTATGCCGCCATCGATACCGGCGGTGTTTACGAATCGACTGACGAGGGCGAGACCTGGGGTTCTTACTCCAGCGGTTCTTTTTCGAGTCTTAACGGACCGGTCTCGGCTTTTCCTACAACGATCGGGCGAGCTTCGATAGCAATTGGACAGAATGAGGGAACGTGTATCGAAGGCGGGAGCAATTGTGGAATTGTCTACGCCATGATTGGCGACAACAGCACTGTCCAATTCGACGGCTTTTTCTTTTCCACGGACGGCGGCAACACGTGGACGCAGGAAACGGTGCCGCAAGAGAACGTAAACAATAGCGGCACCATAATCGACGGCAACTTAGAAACCAACTATTCTCAGGCGTTTTACGATCAGGCGCTCATCGTCTCGCCTAGCAACCCGAATACCGTGTTTTTCGGCGGGGTGGGTCCGTACGAGTCAACAAACAACGGAAGTAGTGGTACATGGAATTTTCTCGCCTCGAATGGAGGCACGTTTGGCAATCAGCACGCGTTCGCCTTCGATGCGAATGATGCTACGAACAAGACGTTGCTGATCGGAAATGATGGCGGCCTCTATCAATACAACATATCGGCTGGCACATTTACCGCGCTGAACACGCAAATCGACGCCGCGTTGGTTCAGGCCGTCGGGCCTCATCCCAGCGACTCGACAAAGCTTATCTCCGCAGTGCAGGAGCATGGCGCCGAACTTATCGGGCCATCATCAGAAGATCAGCCCTGGAATGTCGCTGCCGCGGGCGACGCTGGATTTGCGACATTTGACCTTCAGGATCCGCAGTACGCGTACGCCAGCCTTGAGTCTCAGGAGGGGATCCCAACCCTCATGACTTCAACTAACGCTGGCGGGCTCGGAAGCTGGATTTCAGGCGAGAGCTTCGCGGATCTTACCAATCTATTGAACGATAATGACGATACCGGTGCTGGCTTCTACGCGCCTATCGCTGCGGATCCGAATGTCAAAGGACGTGTCTTCTTCGGCGCGGAGTCCATATATGTATCGACCGACGAAATGTCAACATTTCAGTCTCAGACTTTCGATGCGCTGACTGATTCGGCCTGTGAGGACGGGTCCTGTGCGCTAGAAGATGTCGAATTCGTACCCGAGGATCATACTAAAGCTTGGGCTCTCGCAATGAGCAATTACCTCAACTACTCGCTGGGTAATTCCGGGTTCGCAGTATCCAACACTCAATTGGCTGAATGTCCGGACCAAACCTCCTGCCCGGCTCCTTATCTGAACAACCCCACGACAGGTATGTGGACCAACGTAACCGCGAACGTTGTTAGCGCTTTCGGAAGTACTACAGATCCTACTACCGGGCTTCCGGCTAACCAGCTCAGCACCCAGGCGACCGGCATTGCGGTCGATCCAGTTAATGCTGAAACGGCATATCTTAGCTTGTCGGGGTTCAGGGCTGCTACTGGTGTTGGCCACATCTATAAGACCACTGACTTTGGCAATTCCTGGAATGAGGCGGATGGCTACGCGGGTAGCAATCCCTTGCCGGATGTGCCGGTCCTTCGAGTCTTAGTCGATCGGAATGACCCAACCAGTAACACTCTCTATGCTGGTACCGATGTCGGCATCTTCAAGAGCACCGATGGTGGTAACGATTGGACTGCTTTCAACCAAGGTGTTATTCCGACGGTTCCCATCTTCGACTTGGAGCAGCAAAGTCAGAGCCCGGGCGCGATTTTCGCTGCCAGTCATGGCAGAGGGGTGTTCGAATTGGCGGCTGCGGTCTCTGCCACTCCGACACCGACCAACGCTCCTTCACCGACTGCGACTCCGACCAGCGGTGCAACCAATACGCCCACGCCTACACCTACCTTGACGCCGACGCCTACGCCGACAGTGACGCCTACGCCGACAGCTACTCCGACGCCCGTGGTCGATGCGCTGACGTTTAGTCCCAAGCGAATTAATTTTGGGAGGGTTATCGTTGGCAAAAGCAAATCGAAGGCCATCACGATTTCCAACAAGCGGAAGCATGCAGTCTCGGTTTTGATCGAGAACGCTAGTGTCACGGCACCGTTTGTTTCGGTGAACGGTTGCGGCAGCTCAATTGCAGCGAAGCGCGCGTGCAAAATCGCGGTGAGCTTCGCGCCGACCGCGGCAGGCTCCTTCGGAGGATCACTGACCATAATAGATAACGCCAGCGCAAACCCGGTGATTACGATTCCAGTCTCAGGTACTGGCTACGTAAAGATAACGAAGAAGAAGAAATGAAGCGCTGATTAGTCTTCGAGGTAGTATTCGCGGTAAGTCCCACAGCTCTAAGCGGCTGTGGGACTTGGCCGACGCGGTAGGATAGTCGATCTGGAGAATGCGCTGATTCAAATAGCTATTTCGACCGCCACGCCGGCAGTTCGGGGGGCGTGGCAAACAGGTGGTCCATGCCCCAACGGGATATCGCCAATTCGAGTCAGCGGATCATCACTGTCAGAGAAGCCGCCGAGATGCTCAAATGTCATCCGAGCACGATTTATCGTCTGCTTAAAACGACGGGTTTCCCTGGCGCCTTCCGGCTCGCGAAGGACTGGAGAATCGTCCGGTCCGCGCTGGAAGACTACATGAATGAGCAGGCAGGGCAAAAGCGGCCTCACGCCTCTCATCGCCAGTGATGACGCTGAAATAGTTGGTCTCAAAGGGGTATACAAGCTGAAATTGCATCCGGCCTCGCGTTCCTTTGGTCTGTAATTCCTCTCATCCTGAATTGATCGATTGCCACGTCTGAGTCGCTCGGAATCCAAGATTCGAGTATTGCCCGATCATCGCGCACGGTGTTTTCTCGCGATGGATAAGCACGCCGCTCTCATGATAATTCGGAATGCAAGACGGTCCCGCATTCGGAGGCAAATATGCCGAGCTTCAATGATTTCAATCGAAAGGTTATCGAGGAATTCCGCGCCAACGCCGGCAAGGTCGGTGGCCAATTCAGCGGCGCTCCGATGCTCCTGCTGACGACCACCGGCGCGAAAACTAAACAGCAGCGCACGACACCGCTTGTCTATACGACTGATGGCCGCCGCATCGTAATAATCGCGTCCTACGCCGGCGGGCCGAAAAATCCCGCTTGGTACCACAATTTGCTCGCGAATCCTGAGGTGAATGTTGAGATTGGCAGCGAGAAATTCAAGGCGCTTGCCACCCCTGCGTCGGGAGCGGAGCGGGATCGTCTGTTCGACAATCAGGTCGCGAAGATGCCGGTGTTTGACGAATATCGCCGTAAGACATCGCGCCAGATTCCAGTCCTGATTCTGGAGCGGTTATCATAACAACGTTTTCGGGAGTGTTTTTCAAAGGGCGCAACGCCATCCCAAGGGGTTAGCCATGAGCGATTACGTATCAGGCGACACGACGACCGGCAGGATTCGCGGGTTCGTCGAGCGCGAGATCAACGTCTTCAGGGGCATTCCATACGCCGGTCGTGTCGATGGCGCCGCGCGATTCATGCCGCCATCCGCGCCGGAGCCGTGGACCGGAGTTCGCGACGCTATCGCATACGGCCCTCGCGCGATACAGGCCGACAATGCGTTTGCGATGCCGCCGCAGATGCTCAAGCTGTTCGGCGGCCGCGAGCTTGAACCGATGAACGAGAACTGCCTCGTGCTCAACGTGTGGACCCCGGCACTGAAGGATGGCCGCAAACGCCCGGTGATGTTCTGGTGCCATGGCGGTGCATTTATTGCCGGGTCCGGATCCGCGCCGTGGTATGATGGAACCAACCTATGCCGAAGCGGCGACGTCGTCGTGGTAACGATTAATCATCGCCTCGGCGCATTCGGATATCTGCATCTTGAGGATCTCGCTGGAGAGGAATTCCGTTCATCGGGCATAGCGGGGATGCTGGATATTATCGCGGCTCTCAGGTGGGTGCGCGACAATATCACCAATTTCGGCGGTGATGCGGGCAATGTCACGATTTTTGGCGAGTCTGGCGGCGGAGCCAAGGTCAGCGTGCTGATGGCGATGCCGGAAGCGCGCGGCCTCTTTCATCGCGCGATTATTCAGAGCGGGCCCGCGGTCGAGATGGCGAGCCGTGAGGACGGGAGCGAAACCGCGCGGCAGTTGCTCGCAGAGCTAAACCTTGCGCGGATCAGCGACATCCGCAGCATCGACGCCGATCGAATCGTCGCGGCGCAGGACGCCGTGCTGAAAAAGGTCGGGATGGGGATGACGTCGTTCGCGAACCGTAGGCACGTGGGATTCAATCCAATCGTCGACGGCAAGCATCTCCCTTCTGGCCCATTCGCGCCGACCGCACCTGAGATTTCGGCGCGAATACCGCTGATGATCGGAACCAACAAGGACGAGATGACATTGTTCATGGCATTCGCTCCGTGGCTCGATTCGCTCGACGAATCGAGCGCTCGCGAGCGCGTCCGCATCTTCGTTGGTGACAGGGGAGATGCGGTTTTCGACGCATATCGGCGGGCACGACCGGGCGATTCTCTTCGCGACCTCGTGCTCGCAATCGCGACCGATCTCGCGATGCGGATGCCTTCGCTCGTAACCGCCGACCGCAAAGCTATGCAGAATGCCGCGCCAGCCTATGTCTATCTGTTTACGTACGAAACTCCGGCGCTGGGCGGGCGTCTCAAGTCGCCGCACGCGCTTGAAATTCCATTCGTCTTCAATAATTTGGGCAGCTCCGGTCTTACGGGCGAAGCGCCCGAACGCTTCGAGCTTTCCCGAAAAATGAGCAAAACGTGGATCGCATTCGCGCGCACCGGTGATCCCAACAACGATTCGATTCCCGATTGGCCCGCATACTCGGTCGGGCGGCGGCCCACGATGATTTTTGACGTGAACTGCCGCGTCGAGAACGATCCCTATAGCCAGGAGCGGCTCGCCTGGAGTGACCGGAGCTAAGAAACCGCGGGCGCCGGGAGCAAAACGCGTGCACGACACATCCAGACTATCGCCATCCGAGTTGATCGATCTGGCACGTTATCCGATTCTCGATCTCGAAAGTGATGCCGCGTGCGCACTCACCAGCCGATGCCGCGCGCAACTGGACGCAACCGGAGCTTGCGAACTTCCGGGATTTATTACCCGAAGTGCGGTCGATCTGTTAGTTCGAGAGAGTGATATTCTCGCGGCGCGCGCATTCCATAGCGTCGCGACGGGAACGCCATACCTCACGACCCCCGATCTGTCGCTGCCGGCCGATCATCCGCGGCGCATCATGGATAACACGTCGGTAGGGGTCGTCGCGTATGATCTGTTCCCTCCGGAGTCCGCGACGCGGCGATTATACGAGTGGGATCCACTGATGAAATTCATCGGAGCCGCGCTCCACGAGCGCCGCCTGTACCGCTATGCGGATCCGTTCGGCGCTTTGAACCTGGCCGTGATGAGCGAGGGCGATCGTTTGCACTGGCACTACGATATGGCCGACTTTGTCACTTCAATCGCTCTCAGAGCGGCTGAGCGAGGCGGCGACTTCGAGTACGTGCCGCTCATTCGTTCCGCTGCCGACGAGAATTATCCTCGAGTGCAAAAGCTGCTGCTTGGCTCAAACGAGGGAGTTGTGCGGGTGCCGATGACGCCGGGCACGCTCCTGCTGTTTGAAGGTCGAAACTCTATCCATCGCGTCACGCCGATCGGCGGCGCCATCACGCGGCTGGTTGCTCTGCTCGCGTACGACACCAAGCCAGGCACGCGAAGCACCCGGCATTTGCAGATGGCGCGCTATGGCCGCAGCGAGTAGTCGCCGCGCACAGGACGCCGAAGGCTCGCATCGCTCCACACTCCAGCGAGAGAGCTTGGGCGCAGTGCATATACCGCCGGGTGCATTATACGGGATTCAAACCGCGCGTTCGGTTGACAATTTGTCATTCTCCGGCCGGAAGCTGGGCGATTACCCCTCGCTGGTGCGTGCCCTTATCGCCGTGAAGCTCGCGACCTGCCGCGCGAATCGCGATGCGCGCGTGCTGGACGCCGCGAGATCGCGCGCAATCGAATCTACCTGTAAACGGCTGATACGCGGCGATTATGCCAACCAGTTTATCGCGGATTTACTCGGGGGCGGCGGGTGGATTGGCGTCAACATGAATGTAAATGAGGTCATCGCGGGTCTTGCGAACTCAGGACGAGACAACCGCGATCTAATCGATCCGAAGTTGCACGTGAACGCATCGCAATCCACGGCCGACGTCTGTCACACGGCGGCGAGAATCGCGATTCTGGAAATGTGGAGCGAGCTTGGCGCGGCGCTTAAGGCGTGCATTGCGGTGTATAACGCGAAGTCGCGCCAGATGCGCCGCGTGATGACGATGGCACGGACCTGTCTGATGGATGCGATGCCGTCCTCTCTGGGTGCGCTGCTGGGTGGTCACTGCGCTGCGCTTTCACGACGCACCGCCGAACTCGAGCGCGCGGTCGGGGCCCTTGCGCGAGTAAACCTGGGCGGTACCGTAATAGGTTCGGGCGAGGGCGCGCCGCCCACATACCGGCGACGAATAATAAAGCGGCTGAACGAGACCGCCGGACCGGGACTTGTCCTGCGCGAAGACCTTTACGATGCGGCGCAGAATATCGATGACCTTGCCGCGGTAGCTGCGCAGCTCGGTTTGCTTGCGGAGGTGTTGATAAAAATCGCGCAGGATTTGCGCCTGCTCGGCTCAGGTCCGAAAGCGGGCTTTGGCGAGATAGTGCTGCCGGCGGTGCAGGAAGGATCTTCGTTTTTCAAAGGCAAGATCAATCCGGTAATACCGGAAACCCTTATCCAGTGCGGTTTTCAGGTACTCGGCTGCGAGCGTGCCGCACGGCTGGCACTCGAGCGCGGCGAGCTGAATCTGAATGTGTTCGAGTCCGCCGCCGTGGTGAACATTTTCGATGCGATCGAGATGCTCCAGCGATCAATAGTCCTATTCACCGAACGATGCTTGCGCGGTATGGCGGCGAACCCGGACCGTTGCGCGAGTTTGCCAGTGCACGGGCGCGCTCGGCTTCACAAGCGATAGAAGCGTTTTCCGTTATCGCTGATGATCGCTTGCCGCGCGGTCTCGGGAAGACTTGCGCAGGCGCCTCTCACCTCGCCAACTATGCCCGGATAAGTACAATCAAAGTGCGGAAAATCGGATCCCCACATAATGTTGCGATCCATCCGAAAATCCACGCTGGTCGCCCGCAGCATCGACTCGTGCGGGTCGAGTGTCACGTAGCAATGTTCTCGGAACTGCTCTGACGGCCGCACCCGCATCCATGGCACGTAGCTGTGCATGCCCTCAAAGTGCTCGTCCATTCTGTCCAGCCAGTAGCCGAGCCATCCTACCCCGGATTCGAGAAATCCGACTCGCAAATCCGGATATTTCTCCAGAACACCACCGCAGATGATATCCATGCAGGCTCCCTGCTGCTCGAATGGATGGCAAACCATGTGGAAGAAAAATGGATCGCGATAGCGGTCCGCACCCATCGTGGGCATCCGAGTGCCGAAGCTCGAATGCACAGCGACGGCGACGCCCAATTCCTGCGCCGTTCGCCAGAATGGTTCGTATGCTGGATCGTTCAGCCGTCGCCCATTGAAGGGATTCGGTCTTACAAATACCGCTTTAAAATTCAGATCGCGCGCGACCCGCCGCATCTCGATAATGGCAGCATCCACGTCCTGCAACGGCATCGGTGCGACCGCGTAAAGGCGCTCGGGGGATTGCCGACAGAAGTCATACATCCAGTTGTTGTAGGCACGGCAGGCTGCAGCCGCCAGCTTCGGATCGGTTAGATCGCCGTACAGGAGCCATAGCGACGGGTAGAGCACCGCGATATCGATACCCTCCGCGTCCATGATCTTAAGCCGTGCCGCGGGATCCCATCCGCCTCGCGGCACATCGTCCCATCTGAGCTTGCGCGCACGTTCCAGATCCGAAAGACCGCCCGGAATCATCGAGGCTGCGACCGGCAGCGCCGCGCGGCTGCGATTCTCGCCGTTGATCCACAGCTCGTCCTGCCCGTCAGCGTTAGGCCGAATCTGGATCACCCGATCGCGAAACTCCTTCTCGGTGTACTCAGCCCAGACAGCGCGAGGTTCAACGATATGGCCGTCGGAATCGATTACTTTGTCCATTTGGCGTGCCCTCCCTGCAGGTCAAAATGGTTACGCGCGTGTAAGCACCTCGAAATTGTGCCCGTTCGGGTCCAGGAAGTAGAAGCCGCGGCCGCCAAGCCGGTGATTTATCTCGCCGATTTTGCGATGCATCGGATCGGCGGCGTAGCGCAGGCTGGCCTGCTTAACTCGATCAAGGATCGCGTCAAACTCATCCTCGCTGACCTGAAAAGCGTAATGATGAGATTCGAATTTGTTCCAATTGTCGTAGTCCAGCGTCAGCGAGTCGCTGATTCGAACCGCGACAAAATGGCTGATCTCCTCAACCGGCAGGTTCAGCAGGTGCGCCAGGAACTCGGCCGAAGCCTTCTTGTCATGAGCCGGAACGATAGTGTGATTCAGCGTGATAGCCACGTCGCACCTCCGCAGTGGACTATGATTGTAACGTCGCGCGCGGGCCTCGATTCGTCAAGTCGCGATGGAAGCGGTCCATAAGCGGTCCTGATAAGAGAGATTCTGAAGAGGGCGGCAGATCGAGGCCGGGAATCTCTGCTCCATCTGCGCATTTGCCTACCTGTCGTGATACTTTCGCTACCATGAAAGATGGTGGCATCGACGACATCTCCTCCGAAGCGATCGCCTGCAGCTACGATCTGCTGGCGATGCTTGGATGCGACAACGCATCGGCTCGCCGGCACGATTTCCGCATCTTCAATCACGATCCGGTTATCGCGACGCGATTTAGGGCCGGTGAAGCAGCCGCCTCGGTCCTCGGAGCGCAAGCGCTGGCGAGCGCCGAGTTGTGGTGCCGACGCGGCGGCTCTCCGCAGACAATTGAAGTTAACTTGCGCGCCGCCGCCGCTTCGCTGACCTCGTTTTCTTTCATGATCGTCGAGAATGCCCCCAGCCTCGCGCGCGAGACCCGTGCGACTACCGGTCTATTTCGCGCGCGCGACGGCAAATGGATTCATCTGCATGGCGGTTTCCGCTCGCGAGAGAACACGCTGGGTGTGCTCGGTTGCACTGACGACACCAGCGCGATAGCGCGCGCGGTCGGCGGATGGGATGCGCAAGCGTTGGAAGACGCTCTCGCGCAGGCGGGATGCTGTGGTGCGCGGCTCAGAAGTGCAACTGAGTGGCACGCGCATCCGCAGGGCATCGCGCTTGCGAATAAGCCGGTGGTGGAGCTGATTAGGGCATTAATATACTTGACTGACCAACCATGATAAAGTGCTGCCGACGTGACAGGTCGGCGATAATTGTGCTTTCAAATGTCAGTGAGCAGTGAAATTGCAGTGATCAGACCGTCTGTCTCCAGACTGAACACAAAGGGCGGCTGATACCGGTCAATCGCTCGGATCATGCGCGGTGCCGCCACTTTGATAATTTCCACCATTACCTCGCCTTTCAGGCTGCGTTCCCTGAATATAAATGCACGTACGTTCGCAGCTAGGATCGCTTGGCGTTCGATGGGACGGGTGAGCATTCGCCAATCCTTAGCTACGAGAATCCATCCACGCTGACCAATTTTCGGCAGCCAATCAACATCCTGTGCGTCCAGCGCGAAATTATCTTTGTGCTTTTGACAAGGATAACCAGTAGAATCAATCAACGCCTGTGGAATCGCATCTCCCGAAAGATTCTGGTCAGCGAAGAAGACTATTCGAGAAGTTAGAAGAAGCACTCGCGCCTGCTCAGCGAATCCGCTTGCGCGAGCAGATGGCAAGCGCGCTAGGTTGCGATTCCTATTCCCGTTCTAATTGCGCGTGTTCGTATCTCAAGGCGGCTTGGATTTCGGGTAGTGGCCGGTCAAAGTCCTTCGCTAGAACGTCAATATCGTCGCCGCCCCAGAAACGATCTGCAATTGCATCGGTGGAAATACCCGTACCATTTATTATCGGTCGGCCAAATGACACGTAAGGATCGATGGCTATTACTCTATTGCTGTCTGGCTCGATGACTTTCTGGCCTACCCGAACCGGCAGAGCTAGGAACGGAAACAGTTTAACCGCGAGACCCTTTACATTGCGTTCTATACGGCTTAGGTAGAGAGCCAAAAATTCCATGGCGATCTGCTTACCCATGCTGAGATTAAGCAATTCGCTATGTTCGCGAATGAACACGTCGCGACCGCCCGCTAGCAGGTCAATATCGGCCAGCGGATGCCGCGCTTCCGGATGGAGATCTCTCAAGTGGGCTAGCGCAGTTCTGACATTTTCCATTCGTACGTAGTGCTTGCGTCGAATGGACTTCAGTACATGCGCTTCCACCAAGTTAACAAACGACAACGATTGGTCACTATCTTCTGGGGGTGTTATGAGTGGGAAAAATGTGCGCTCGCGTTGCTCCTTTCGGTCAAACCACACTTTGCCGAACACCCATGCTTTAAGAGTATCTCTCGGCAATAGGAGCAGACGCGCCGCCAAGTCGAGGGGATACGCAGGCAACTCGCGCGGGTCGCGACCGCCATAAATCTTGAAGCCGTTTCCGTTGTGCGTTGCCACAGGTGCGGGTTCCCTACGCAGAGATTAGCACAATTGTCAAGCTGTCGAGCAGGGGCCTAAATCGACGCGTTGCGGCGCTGTCGCTTGCGTCGTTTCGGAGATTTCTGGTCGGTCTTTGACTTCGTAACCGAGAGAACTTCCCGCGCCAACTGACGGAATTGCTCAAACGCCTGATTGGGTTCGAAGCGTAAATCCTCGATTTTGGCGGACTTCACGACGGCGAGCCTAGCACGTCGCCGTCGTCCCCGCCATTGCTTACGCCAGTAAGGGTTCTGCCGCCGATTCGGTCCTGCCCGCAAGCTCCGAATACGTGACGCGGCGACCGACCACCGATTGCGCAACACCGATAAACCGCTCGCCATCGTTCCGCTTGCGCTCGTTGAATCGGTACGCTTGTTCGTCGAGGTATCGGAACAGATGAAACGGCTCAACGCTGACATAGGTGCCTTTCAGCGTTCGCTTCAACAGCGACCAAAAATTTTCGATTCGGTTCGTGTGCACGTTTCCATCCACGTATTTCTCTGCGTGATCGATCACGTTGTGCACGTAGTCATGTTCAAGGCCGTGGTATCCGACCCATGCGTCGCTGAACACATACGAACCGCCCCGCACGTACTGTCGGATAAACGGTTGCAGGCTAGCCGCCTGGGTGTTCGGAACATGGCGGAGACGAACCTTGCTCGTATGGCGGTCCAGCAACCCCATCACAATCGCTTTGCCCGCTCCGCCTGTGCCAGTGATTTTGGCTTTTTTGTTCTTGTGCATGTTGCGCGCGAGACCGCCGATGAAAGTTTCGTCAGCCTCAATCTCGCTTCCGCCAAAAGGGTCGGCACCGCGCTCCTGCATCGCGAGCCGGATACGATGGTCCATAAACCACGCTGTTTTCTGCGTCACGCCCAGACCGCGTGCGATTTCATAGCTGCTGATTCCGTTCTTGCAGTTGGCGATCAGCCACATTGCCGTTAGCCACTTATCGAGGCCGATTGGTGAATCCTCGAAGATGGTCCCGACCTTGAGGGAGAACTTTGCTTTCGGATGCTTCGCGTAGCATTTCCACAACCGAGCTTTCTCAAGGTAGGTGACGTGATCGGAATTGCAGGTCGGACAGCGGACTTTGCCGTCTGGCCAGCGCATCGCGATCATGAAGTCTTTGCAGTTGTCCCAGTTGGAGAAGTACTGGATCGCTTGCTGGAGTGTACTCGGATATTTCGTCATGCTCGAATCATGACAGATCGAGCGTGGTCAGTCAAGTATATTAATGCCCTGATTAGAATCGGCGATGCGCCGCGCGAACCATTACCTGGACTCCTCGCCAGCGCCGTCGGCGCCCGTCCGCTCTCGGGTGTGCGCGTGCTCGATTTGACCCGCGTTCTTGCCGGTCCGACATGCGCCCGCTCGCTTGCCGAGCATGGCGCCGAAATTCTGCACGTAAGAAGCGCCAAACTTCCGTTCATCGAGCCCTTTGTGATCGATACTAACCCGGGGAAGCATTCATGCTTTCTGGATCTCGATAAGCCCGAAGACGCGCGCACATTGAGCGAGCTGGTTCGCGGCGCCGACGTGTTCTCCCAAGGCTACCGACGCGGTGCATTCGATCGCCGCGGCTTTGGTCCCAGCGATCTTGCTCGAATTCGCCCAGGAATAGTGGTGATTTCTATCAACTGCTACGGGCACGATGGACCTTGGGAGGGGCGCCCAGGATGGGAACAGCTAGCCCAAACCACCACGGGTATGATCCATGAGCATGCCGGAGACGAACACCCAACCCTAGTGCCGGCGGCGGTAAACGACTACACGACCGGCTACCTCGGAGCACTCGGTGCGATGTGCGCGCTGCTGCGGCGCGAGCGCGAGGGGGGAAGCTGGCACGTAGGCGTGTCTTTGTCGCGAACTGCAATGTGGGTGCAATCGCTGCCGCGAGTGCCGGACGATGCGGCACCCCGACCCCTGGATAACTCGGAACTGGCGCCATACATGATAGATATGAGAACGGCATGGGGACGGCTCAACCGGCTTGGCCCGATTCCGCGAATGTCCGCGACACCGCCAAAGTGGGGTCGACCTCCGGTCCCGCTCGGGTCTGATCCGCCACGCTGGTCCGCCTGAGTGCTGCCGCCATCACCCTTTGGAAGCTATAGCCGATAACAACGATGCCTGCGGTCGACAATCTCACGGTTGATGTTCTGGCGGATAATCTTACCGACAGCTACTCGACCAAGCCGAACTACTGCTCTGCGGAATTCAACAATGTTATTGCCGCCGGTGCTACCGAGATTTCCGGCGCAACGCTGTGCTGTGCTCAACTCGGTCTTGCATTACTCCTGACGGCCGAAGTCGGCGGCCGCCAGCGCAAGCTGCTGTTCGATACTGGTCCCGATGGGGCGGTGCTGCTCAGCAACGCGCGCAAGCTTGGAGTCTCCCTGCGTGATGTGGAAGCGGTTGTGATCTCCCATGGTCATTGGGATCACATGGGCGGGCTGACTGCGGCGCTGCGGGAGATCTCGTCTGCAGATCCACTGCGGCGCGTCGAGTGCCACGTCAATCCGGGAATGTTTCTCGAACGCGGCGCGCGCCTGACGACCGGCGCGATCGCACCGTTTCAGAAAGTGCCGTCGCCAGAACGGATTACGGCTTGCGGTGTGGAGGTCGTAAACTACGGCGCCGAGCGCCTGATCCTCGACGATCTTTTCTATCTGAGCGGTGAAATTCCTCGAATCACTAGTTTCGAGAAGGGCCGCCCGGATCATCTATGCCGCAGCGGCGCCGATGAACCGTGGCGACCTGACCCTTTGATCATGGACGAGCGGTATTTAACGACTCAGGTGCGCGGCAAAGGACTTGTGGTTTTCAGCGCCTGCTCCCACGCGGGAATAGTAAACGTCTTGATGAGCGCGCATGCGCGGTTTCCCTCGATTCCCATTTACGCGGCCTTCGGAGGGTTGCACCTCGGCGGTGAGGCGATGGAGCTGCTGATTCCGGAAACGGTTGCGAGTCTTCGCCAATTCAATTGCCGCCAGATTATCCCGGCGCATTGCAGTGGGTGGCGCGCAATCAAGGCACTTGCGAACGAATTTGGCGATCAGGTAGTCAGTCAGTCCGCGGTTGGCAATCGGTACCGATTCCTGGGCACCTGAGCAATAGCGCTTTTCGCCGGCGAATCTCCTAATGGCTCGCGAAAACACTTGTTCCTGCGTAGCGCCCGCTCGCGCCGAGCTCCTCGGAGATGGCGAGCAGCCGGTTGTACTTTGCGACTCGTTCGCTCCGGCTGAGCGATCCAGTCTTGATCTGCCCTGCGTTAGTAGCGACCGCGAAATCCGCTATAGAAGTGTCTTCGGTCTCACCGGAGCGATGCGAGATCACGCACCTGTAGCCTGCGTCCCGCGTCACGCGAATCGCCTCCAACGTTTCAGTAACCGTTCCGATCTGGTTGAGCTTAATCAGCACCGAGTTTGCGACTTGTTCGGACACTCCGCGCCGAATGATTTTTGGATTGGTGACGAAAATGTCGTCACCCACCAGTTGAACCTTGCTGCCCAGCTCGCGAGTAAGCAGCTTCCAGCCATCCCAATCGTCCTCCGCAAGGCCGTCCTCGATCAAGATAAGCGGATAGCGGCCTATCCAATCGGCATAAAGCCGAATCATCGCGTCGGCATCGCGCGACTTTCCGTCGGATCGCGCAAAAACGTATTTCCCGTTTTCGTAGAATTCGCTGCTCGCCGGATCGACTGCGATCCATGCGTCCTTACCCGCTCGATATCCGGCTTTGGCGATTGCCTTCAGGATCAGCTCGATTGGCTCTTCGTTGCTTTTCAAGCTTGGTGCAAATCCGCCCTCGTCGCCAACCGTTGTTGCATGACCTAGCGACTTGAGAAGCGCCGCGAGCGCATGAAAAACCTCGGCGCCCATCCGCAACGCCTCGGGGAAATTCGGCGCGCCGGCTGGCACGAGCATGTATTCCTGGAAATCAACTCCCGATTCGGCATGCCTGCCGCCATTGATGATGTTCATCATTGGAGTAGGCAGCAGGTTCGAGTCAGGTCCGAGATAACGATAGAGCGGTACACCGCGCGATACTGCCGCGCCATGCGCGGCGGCAAGTGACACGCCCAGGATCGAGTTGGCACCGAGCTGCGATTTGTTCTCGGTTCCATCAAGCTCGATCATCAGTCGGTCGATCTCGCCTTGCGCGCTTGCGTCGCGTCCGCGGAGCTTTGGTGCGATTGTATCGCGCACGATCGAGACCGCCTTCAGGACTCCCTTGCCTCCATAGCGCCTCGCGTCGCCGTCGCGGAGTTCGTGTGCTTCGCGCGAGCCGGTGGATGCGCCCGAGGGGACGCAAGCGCAACCAATCGCACCGCCTTCAAGTGTTATTTTAACTTCAAGAGTCGGGTTTCCGCGCGAATCGAGAATCTCGCGGGCGGTAACTCCGTCGATTGCCGAGTAGTTCATGAGTTCATGTCCTCACCGATTGATCAGAAAAATGCCAGCGCCAGTATCAGCTTGACTCGCAACCTCGCCAACTGTTTTATGTAATCGCAAACGGTGATGGGGTTCCACCGCTAATCGCTCAATCTGTCAAAAATGAGCTGATGACTCCTACTGACGTTAAGCGGTAGGGGCTTTTCTTTAAAAGGGGCTCTGCCGAAAGGACAGAGCTCTTCTTGATCGCGGCGACACAACACTCGAAGCGGCGTCCAGTGCGGCACTCTGGACTCTTGTGCCGCGTGTCCTTAAGCCCGTATGGGCGTTGAACTATGTTCACAGGACGCGCAAAACAGCTTTCAATCTATCTCGGCGAAGCGGATCAACACCACCATCAAGTGTTGTACATGGCGATCCTCGAGATGCTGCGCCGTGCGGGATGCGGCGGTGCGACGGCAACTCGCGGAATCGCGGGCTTCGGAGCCTCGTCGCTAATTCATACCGCCGGGATTCTGCGACTGTCGTTCGATCAGCCGGTCGTGATCACGGTGGTCGATCGTCCCGATCGAATCGATCGCGTTCTAGGACCGCTGCGGGAGATGGCTCCGGATGCGCTGGTCACGGTTCAGGATGTTGAGGTCATCCAATCCGGGGTTCCATTCAGAGAAGGATTGCCCGATTTGACGGTTTCGCAAGTGATGCGGCGCGAGGTCGCGACGGTTCATCCCGACAGCCCGGTCACTGAGTTGATCGAGCTTCTGCTGGGCAAGGATTTCACTGCGGTTCCGGTGGTTGATGCGGACGGCAGAGTGGTGGGGATGATTAGCGACAACGATTTGCTGACCCGCGGCGGGATCAATGTGACGATCAGCCTAAAAAAGGCAACTGATCTTGATTTCGTGCGGAAACTTCATGAATCGCTTCAAGATCCGAATCGGAAGGTTGCCGAGGTGATGACGCGCGAGGTCATAACGGCCACTCCCGACCTTCTGCTGGGCCGCGCGGCGAAGCTGATGATCGACAAGCACGTGAAGCGCCTTCCGGTAGTCGACCAGAACGGGAAACTGGTCGGAATCCTGGGACGGTTGGACATCCTCAACACTATCGCCACGGTCCACCTGCCGGAGTGGCACCCGGGTGCGCATCCGGTGGGAGCGCAGGCGATTGTGGGGGACGTGATGACGCGTGAGGTCGCGACGGTCACCGAAAACGCGACGGTGGAGCAGGTTTTCAATCTGCTGGTTTCTTCCTCGCACAAACGGGTGGTCGTTCTCGACGACAAGCGCCGAGTATCCGGAATCATCGCGGATTCCGACCTGATCTCGAGAGTAAGCCGCGAGAGCTGGCCAGGCGTCATGGAGATGCTCATCTCGAAGGTTCCACTCGGACACGCAAGCGTCGAGGCACGCAGGCATGTGCAAAAGCTTCGCGCTCGCTATGCGAAAGACTTGATGACGCACGATGTGGTGACTGTTCGCGAAAAGATGCCGGTTGGGAGCGCGCTCGCGCTATCCGCTGAAAAGCGGGTAAAGCGATTGCCGGTGGTGGATGCCGACGGCGAGTTGGTCGGGATCGTTGGGCGAACCGAGATGTTGCGGGCGCTGTTGGCCTGAAACGGAGGATTCGACTTGGTCGCGGCGCTCTGGATTGGCTTCGGCGGATTTCTCGGTGCGAATGCTCGGTATTGGCTCGGCGCATGGGTTGATAGCCATGTGAGCGCGCTGTTTCCGTATGGCACCTGGATTATCAATGTTACCGGAAGTTTCGTGCTCGGCTTCTTCGTCGCCTTTAGTCAGGAGCGGACGTGGGTCGCGACTTCATTTCGCTTGATGTTCGCGGTCGGCTTCGTCGGCGCATACACCACATTTTCAACCTTTGAGTACGAATCGATGCACCTGCTGCAGGAGGGGGAGTTGCTGATAGGCGCAATTTACCTGCTCGGCAGTGTCATCACGGGCGCGATCGCGGTAATTGCCGGGCTCGCACTGGGCAGTTGGATCTGATCCGGATTTTCACCGCGCTATAAAAGAAACCTATACCGATAGCGGCCGGCTCGAGTGGTTCCGTCGCGCATCGATGCAAATCCGACTTGTCGCGTGCTAGAAGCATCGCAGGGCGGCAGCCGCCCGCCAAAGTGCATGGCTATCGGAGAAGGAAATCCAGAAATAAAGGCTAGCCGCAGCCAGGCGGCCGACCAGATCGGAACTGCTGGCGAGAACGCGCCATGGTTCAATCGAAATCTCGCGGCAATGTGCGTCGCCAGCTTCCTCTCCGACCTCGGGCACGAGATGTCGACGGCGATCCTGCCGTTGTTCCTGACCGTCATCGGCGCATCTCCTTCGGCGCTGGGATTTATCGAGGGCGCGTCAGACGGCGCTGCGACGTTCGCCAAGCTGATGGGCGGGCGAATTGCCGATCGTCGTGGCGTGCGCCAGAAAGTAGCAAGTTTGGGATATTTCATCACCGGACTTGCAACCGGATCATTTTCCATCGCCACCACCTGGGTCGAACTTCTGATTGCGCGCACGGTCGGATGGTTTGGCCGGGGAACCCGTGGGCCATCGCGAGATAACCTGCTGGTCGAATCGGTGCCGCGCGCGCGGCTTGGTACCGCGCTGGGACTTCACCGATCGGCCGACACGATCGGCGCCATTCTGGGGCCGCTTATAGCGATGTTCCTGATCCATCGAATCGGGTTTCGCGCGATTTTCCTGATCACACTCGTGCCGGGTGTGCTTGCGGGCGTGGTGTTTCTGTTTTTTGTGCGCGAGCCGCGAATCGAAAGCGCGACGTCGAAGGCGGCGTCCAAAGGGTGGAACGCCGCGCTGCCTCAGCCTTTCCGCGTCTTTCTGGCGACGGTTCTGTTATTTGGCGCCGGCGATTTCGCCCATAGCATGTTGGTGCTTCGAGCGGCACAGTTGCTCGGCTCGACCGCGAAAGCGATGAGTATAGCGGTTGGTCTTTACGTCATTCACAATGCCGCGCATGCTCTCCTGTCGTATCCAATCGGGATCGTTGGAGATCGAATCGAGCGCCGTCGCCTGTTGGTAGCAGCTTATCTACTCGCTGCAATAGCGGCGAGTGGCTTCGCGATAGGTTCCCGCAATATCACGGTGTTGGCAGTGCTGTTTGCCCTGGAAGGAGCGGTGATGGCCGCGCAGGAGACTCTCGATTCAGCGGTTGCGACCGATATGCTGCCCTCTGAGTCGCGTGGCGCGGGCTTTGGCGTGCTGAGCGCGACCAGCGGAGTAGGCGACATGGTCTCGAGCATTGTCGTCGGCCTCCTGTGGAGCGGAGTCTCCGGGCATGCGGCATTCGTGTACAGCGCGATTTTGAGTCTGCTCGCAGCGGGAATGATGGCTTTGGCTATCTGAAGACAAGCGCGGAACGTCCTCCATCGGCTGCGGAAATCTTGCCTGCCGTTCGCGCTAGTGCTTCAGGCAGTCCGGAATCAAGTTTCAACTCGCGCGATCCTGCATAAAGAAGAAGACAAAAGCCGGCCATCTGTGGGTGATTCCGAAGGCGACGGAGAAAATCGAGTCGCGCGAACCGGCAGCACCGCATCGGACGAGCAGCTTGCTGTCAAAGGCTCTCTTCCGGGCGGCGAGAATCCGTGCCCCTCCAATGCGGGCGCGCGTTCAGCGCGTACCCGCAAAAAGCCGCCGCGCCGATGAGCGCTCGAATTGCCTGTGCTCGGAGGATCGGCCCTCGGAATGCATAGAGAAGAAAACTGAAGAAGGCCAACAGGAAAATTCTGGCGGATGGCGCAGTCCGATTCCAACTGCTCTCCGCGTCAACCGGTTGACGGTTGACACTTGAGCGGCGGTTGACAAACGGCGGTTGACGGTCCGTGTCGGTCGAAAGCCCCATATCAAACGCTGTTATTTTTCTTGCTGGCTGCGGACCACTTCATGGTCCAGTTCCTAAGGCTACTGACCGCAGTTCCGTCATCGTCATAACTAGCTAACCGGAGACCTTTGGCTGCGAACCGATTTTGAGAAGCGGACAAGCGGCAAGGTTCATCCACGAATCACCTGTGCAAATATACAACCGAAGTGATGTTGCCCTCGGCTATCTTATCTGTTTGGCTATTTAGAAAGGCCATCGACATCACGACGGCGATCTTGCCAGGCAGTGATTGATCGATAATTTCGGTCCGCAGGCAGGCGGAGGTGGTTGTGAAGGTGGAACCGGGCGGAGAGACGAATCACGATATAGATCCAACGCCCTTGTGGGGGATGGGGATTTCTATGTACCGGGATTGTGGGGCGATGGTAGCATCGCTCGCGTGCCTGGAGCAGCCGACTTTCATCGTCGGCTCTTTCTCACGCGCGCGGCTGATGATCGAGCCGGCAGTGATTAAGACGCTACATGAGCTGGCGATCGAGGACACATTTGGACTTGCGCTGTGGGCGACACGCTTTAGTTTGCGTGATCGCTGGTGCTTGTCGTTGGCGCGCGACGAGGTGCGCTGGCATTCCACGCAACCCAGTGCTCAGGGTTGGCGTTTCGAGGGTGTGGGCATCGCATGCGGTCATTTTCCGTTCGATATCGAGCCACTTCAGATCACGGAGTTTTACTTTGATCCGACTCAGCGCCGCCGAGCGAGCTTCAAGCGCTACGTTCACGAGCGGGTTGAGGAGGAACTGGAAAAATATTGCACCCGGATTGAAAGCGATGCGCTAGCGGCCGGACTGAAGCGCACTCCGCGCAAGCAGGTAATCAAGCATTTCGACTGGCTCGCGCGTTATCAGGTCCGGGGCGAATCGTTCGCGTCGATTGCGAAGCATAGTGACTTCCATCTGGCGGGCGGCAGGCAAACGATTCGCAAGGCAGTCATAGATTTGGCGGACTACTTAAGCCTCCGCCTGCGACCGTCAATTTTTCGGGAGACCCGCCGATAGTTTCTTCTTGCGCTTCGTCGATCTCGCTTCGCTGGAGTTGGAGTCGCTGACGGAAATTCCGTCGGACGAAATATGCGCCAAGCGAGATACCAACTGCACGCTATTCACCGACCGCTGACGGATAAACATCTGCAAAGTATTACGCGAGATACTTTCTTCCGATTGCACTGATTTGCGAAGACCGAGACGGAGGTCGCGCCAAGGTCAGCAGATGGGCGCGGGATGCTTCCCTCTAACTGCAGAACTCGGCTGATACTCGCAGCGTCAATTTTTTAGCCATGCGGAAAAAGTTGACGCGATCATAGTTCCCTCGCTGCCAACAAAAGTGGATCGTTCGTAGCATGGCGCGAACGAAACGATGCGATGAACGGCCAGCCTTGAATGAAGAAGCGGTAATTGTAGACACCGAGTCATCAGAACACGGGGGCGGTCAGGATCAAGAGCGAGCGGAGGGTTCAGCGAAAAGTGTAGCCGTCGATTCTATGCGCATCCGGGATCGAATCAGGGAACTGCGCAGGGTTGCGGCGCACGATCTGCTCGCCAACCCAAAGAACTGGCGCCGCCACCCAAAGGCTCATGCGGAAGCTCTGCGCGGACTGCTTGCAGAGGTCGGCTACGCCGACGCCTTGCTCGCGAGAGAATTGCCGGATGGCCGACTGATGCTCATCGATGGCCACTTACGCAAGGACACCACTCCCGACGCTATCGTGCCGGTGTTGGTGCTTGATCTAGACGAGGCGGAAGCCGACAAGCTTTTGCTCACGCTCGACCCGCTCGCGTCGCTGGCGGAGGCGGATGCCGAGCGGATCGGAGCACTGCCCGCGCAGATCGACCAGACGGGTGATCTGCAGCGTAAATGGGAACCGCAACCGGCCAACTCTGGAGAATTGGCGGGCATCGTCTCTTATGCGGCGACTCAAGCGTTGCCGAAGACGTCATTCGGCTGATGGCGGGAGAAAGGGCAGTCCTGTTCCAGACCGATCCGCCGTACGCGGTCGGCTACTCTGGCGGATCGCACCCTCAGAGTTGGGGAAATCGCGGCGCGGTGAACCGAGACAAAAACTGGTCACGGCAATATATCGAAGCGCACAGCCCAGACATCGCGAACGCAGAGAAGGCGGGCGTCGAACTGTATCGCAAATTCATCGCTACCGCGATTGAACACGCGATCACCGCAACGCGGCTTGGTACACGTGGCATGCCTCCCGTCGCCAGATGATGCTCGAATCAATCTGGAATGAGCTCGTGGCGTTCGTCCACCAACAGATCATATGGGTCAAATCTCGTCCAGTCCTGACCTATTCGACCTACGGTTACTCAGCGCCACAGCGGCACGAGTTGACTGGCAAAGACGGTCAACCGCTCACCCTGATGCAGCTGCTCGAGGCTATCGGAGACATCGGCGATGATGAATGAAGCAGACCAACTCTCAGACAAGCAAAAGCAATACGAGCGCAAGGTGATGCTCGACCCCGTGCTGTTCGCTTCCCACGTGCTGGGCGCCGATCTCTGGCCCACCGAGGTCGAGATATTGCGGTCGATAAAGAACATCGCCGTACTGCGGTCAAGGCCTGCCACGGCGTCGGCAAGACGTTTACCCTCGCGGTGGTTACGCTGTGGTGGCTTGCCCGCTATCGCGATGGAGTGGTTCTGACCACCTCACCGACCCTGCGCCAAGTGCGAACCCAGCTATGGAAGGAGCTCCATCGGCTGGCCGAGAGCGCCAGAACTCCGTATCCCAAGTTGAAAACCACCGAACTCCCGTTTCGCAACGATCACAACTTCGCAATTGGATTCTCCACCAACCAGGCCGAGAACTTTCAGGATTATCACGGCCGGCATGTCCTGATCATCGCCGACGAAGCGCCGGGCATCGCCGCGGAGATATAGGACGCGGTCGCGGGCACTATGGCGGGCGGAATCGTTCATATCGTGATGGCCGGCAACCCGACGGTTCCTTCGGGCGCGTTTTACGATGCGTTCGCCAAGGATCGTTGGCTGTGGCATTGCTTCACCATCAGCGTATTCGACTCGCCGAATCTCAGAGGCCTTAATCTCGATCAGCTGCTCGCCATGGACCCGATCGAGGGAGGGCCGCTCGACCAGAACGAGTTTCCA
>JASHOJ010000252.1 GCA_030041155.1 Candidatus Binataceae bacterium
GACCGCGTCGACGGGAAGGGCGGTGCGACAGAAATTTACGTCGTGCCGCGCTTTGCGGCCAATCATAGGTTGGCGAGCCTTCAGCGCTCGCGGTCAGAACATCACGCCGGTTTCGAGCAGCGCGCGGAACTGCGACGGATTTCCACCCCGCGCGCCAAACACGTCGCCTTTCGAGTACCCCATCGCCTGCACAAATGAGAGTTCAGGCCGTACAAAGAATTTCTTGAACTGATACGTCGGCGTCGCGGTTATCGACCACGCGGAGCTGCCCGGTCCATACATCAGGTTGGCGGCGCCGTCGGTCGGGCTGCCGGTGCTCTCGAGGTATTCGAGGCGGCCAGCCATGAAAAGTTTTTCGGTAAGCGCGTAGCTCGCCAGGATCGCGCCGCCGAGCGTCGAGGTGGAGCGATCCGCGCCGATCTCGGCGTTGTGCGGCACCCAGGTCCACTGAAAATAAGGCTGAATTATCCAAGGTGCGGCGTTGTACGTGTAAATGAGATCGTAGATTCCGCTGTTGTTCTGTAAGAGCGGCGTCGCAAAATTGGAATGTGCATCGAAGCCCAGGTTCTGTCCGCCGATCACGCTGACAGAGTTCGCGGGATTGATGGTGTAGGCAAGCGACCCCGTAAGCCAGGTGTAGCTGTTTGAATAGAATCCGTTATTCCAACTGAGAGAAGCGGCAATCGGGCCCTTGGCATAGTTCACTTGGACGCCGCGATTGATGGCATTTTCCTGATTCCACAACAGTCCGCGCTCGACGTTTACGTTTTCAAAGGTGAAAGTGTATTCGGCGCCGATCAGGGTAGGCAGATTTCCCGCCATTATCGAGAAGCTGTCGGTGGGTTGGACTTTCAAATACGCAACCGGGAGCGGTCCATAAAGATCCTGTACGGCAGTGCCCGCTGGAACCAGCGGCGCTCCCAGCGCCGGAATATCATATGCGCCGCCCTGCAGATAAAACTGCACCAGGCCGTCGGCCTTCTGCAGGATTATCTGCGCGTTGCTCATGTCGGCACGGACCGCGCGATCTCCCGCGGAAGTGACCGCGTGATCCTGCACAATCCCGATTCCGCTGAAGACTCCGTTAAAATCCATTTTGCCCAGGTCGCCGAGCCCGGGAATCAGGTCACCATGATCGGACAGAAATGGGAGATAGGTATCCAGTTCATTCGGCGATGCCATCTGCAGCGGACCGGTAACTGACGGCGACGAAAGCGGCGGGGCGGGAGTTGGCGCAGCCGCCGGCACCTTGGCCTCCGCGGTTTTGAGTTTGGCCTGCAAATCGGCCTTCTGCTGATTCAGTTGCTGAATCTGCTTGTTCAGCTCGTCTATTTTCTGCTGTGCCTGGGCGGCTGAGAGAGCTGAGGCCGAATCATCGGCAAACGCCGGAGCGCAGATGAGCGCGGTCATTATCGTCGCAATCAGTGCGAGACTTATCGATTTGAGCATTCCACGATTCAATGGATTTCCCCCACCCTGGGCGGTTTCGTCCGTAATCAATGGACACCGCTCGTCTGAGATTGCCACTGGAGCAACGCTCATGCCGCCGCACGATCAGCAATCGAGGTGCTAAACAAGCCGGAAATCGATCAGGACTACGAAGGCGGCGACAAAGCCTGCCGACGCCTTGGGCATACCATGCGCGCGGATTAGGCAGCCTATGCGTCGGGAGCTCGCCTGCGGAGGATCTCAAACAAGGCGCGAAGAGCCAAGTTCCATTGCACGATGCAATCCGGGATCTTATTGCGCGACACGACTTCGCGGTCCGCCCAATCCAACGATTCCGGTTACGCGGATGCGTCTACGAGTTTATACTTGAGGGTCGCGGGAGAGATTCGGTAGATGCGCAGGAGCAGTATCCTCATCCTTGTGGTCGCAGTCGGGTTTGCGGTTTTTATCTTCTACTCCCTTTTTCACGTGGAGCCGGTGCAGGTAACTGAGACCCGGCTCGAGAGGGTTAATGGCGAAGTGTTCGTCGACGGCGAACTGCGAAACCGGGGCGGAGATGTCGGCCCGATCGACGTCGAGGTGCATTACTTCGACGCGAACGGCCGCGCGCTAGGACAGGACAAGATCGTAGTCAAGGACCTGAAGAAAGGTGCGGAGACACACTTTCGGAGTCCGCCGAGAATGCTCAGCGAAGCGTCGCAGTTTTCGATTTACCTGAATCACGGACGCAATCCCTACGGAAACTGAGAGCACGCTCGTCGGCTCATGAAATATAATTACAACTGCGATAAGGAGAGCTAATGTTCGGCAGCGTAAACACGCGTAAACACACCATTTTGTCGCACCGCACGATTGAAGCGGGTTAAAATGCTACAAAGTATCACCGCGTTGCCGCTCTCTTCCCGCGTTTGCCTTTGAGACGACAGGATGTTACTTACTGTTTGACACAGAAACGAAGCACATTGTTCGAGGGGAAACGCGGCCCGTATCTGATGTCGTCGGAACAATTCAACAGGGGAAACTTCAATGGCACGGTCGAAGGAAAGAACTTTCGGTCAAGTAATTCGCGAACGTCGCCGCCAGCTTGACCTGACTCAGGAAGAAGTCGCGCGCCGGATCAAAACCTCCACGCCCTACGTCGGCCATCTCGAATCCGCCAAGCGTCATCCGTCCGACAAGATTGTGACGCGGCTGGCCGAGGTTCTGGGGCTCGATCGCCGCGAGCTGTTCTTCCTGGCAAATCCGCGCGCGCAGGCGCTGCTCAGTATCGAGCCCGAGACGGCGCAGAATTCCGCGTGGGAGGACTTTCGCAAGAACGAACAACTGCGCCGGATCCATAACATCACCACCGAGGAGATGGATATGCTCGGACGCGTCGCGATGATGGGCGAGGTGCGCTCGCCGCGCGACTTTCTGTACATCCTGACCACGGTGCGGCACGCGGTCGGGCGTTAGCCGCAACTTTCGTCCCGATCGATTTACCTTGGCGCGCGGGATCGCCCGGATCCCGCGTGTCCCTTGATACCCGCTCATCTGATGCGACGCGCTCCGGCGCACGTCTGGCGCGATCCGTACCGCGTGCGTTAGCGTGCGCGGTTACCGATGGCGTCATCGGCTCCATCCCGCTCGCTGGTGGCCTCCGCTCGAGGATGGCCGCGGCGATATACCGTCGTGCTGCTGTATTTCCTCGCGACGGTGCTCTGTTATGTCGATCGGGTTAGCATCGGAGTCGCCATCATCCCGATTTCAAGACGCTACGGATTTGCGGGTGGCGCGCAGGGACTGATTCTCTCAGCTTTCTTCTGGGGCTATTTGTGGCCGCAATTGGCGGGCGGATGGCTCGCGGATCGTTTCGGCGGCCGCCGCGTGCTCGGCGCCGGCGTCGCGATATGGTCGCTCGCGACTCTGCTGACTCCGTGGGCGGCGAGCATCTCTTTCGGCGTGCTGTTTGCGGCTCGCGCGGTTCTGGGACTCGGCGAGGGGGTGAATTTTCCGGCTATTCACAGCCTGACCGCCAGATGGCTGCTCGCGTCGGAGCGCGCGCGATCGCTCTCGCTCAATTTCAGCGGAATGTATCTGGGCACGGTGCTCGCGTTTCTGGCCAGTCCCGCGATTATCGTCGCGCTTGGATGGCCCGCGCTGTTCTTTATCTCGGGCGCGCTTGGCCTTGCATGGGTGCTGGTGTGGATGCTCAAAGCTGCCGATGCGCCCGAGGATGCGGCGCGCATCTCGGCGGCGGAGCTTCAACTGCTAACAGCATCGCGCGGCGCCGAAGCTCGCGCAGGCGCGATTCCATGGTGGAAGATCGCGCGCGAGAAGGCGGTGTGGGCGATCGTGCTGGCGCATTTCTGCAGCAATTTCGGATTCAATATCCTGTTGCTATGGTTGCCGACTTACCTTCATCACACCTTCGGCGTGTCTATCGCGCGACTCGGAATCTACTCGATCGTGCCGTGGATCGCATCGTTCGCGGTGGTCAACAGCGGCGGATGGATCTCGGATGCGATGATCGTGCGCGGATTCAGCGCGACAACCACGCGCAAACTTCTGCAATCGATCGCGTTCGGCCTTGGCGCGATACCGCTGGTGCTTCTTCCGGGCGCCGCTTCGCCCGCATCCGCAATAGCACTGCTCACGCTCTCCGCGGCGGCCAACGGACTCGGACTGTCGGCTTACGGCGTTAACCATCTAGACGTCGGCCCCAACTACGCCGGCGTGCTTATGGGCATCACAAACACGATCGCCTCGGTGCCGGGCATAATCGGGGTCGCAGTCGCGGGCCTTATCCTTCAGGCGACCGGATCCTTTGCCGCGGTGTTCTATCTCATCGCCGGCGTCTACGTGATTGGGATGGCCGGGTACCTGCGATGGGCCAGCGGCGAACGTAAGCTTTAGCGGTAAAATTTTCGGGTGGCGCGCCGATGCATGCGCGGGCTATACCGTGCTCACGGAGCGCGCGAACAACAGCGCGATCGGAGTTCGATGACCAAGACCCGTCTTTCGCCCTACCGATGGGCGATTGAAATTCTATTGTTGCTGCTGCTAGTGGCGCAGTCGCTTACCTGGCTCGCGCCCGCGCCGATCCTGGAGGAAATAAAGGACGGGTTACATATCGCGCTGAGCGATGCCGGCCTTACCATTTCGATTATCGCGCTGTGTATCGGCGTGTTCTCGATAATCGGTGCGGTGGTTGCCGAGCGGCTCGGAACCCTGCTCACGCTTCTTATCGGAATCTGGCTGATGGCGGTTGGCCAGATCGCAAGCGGCTACGTGCCGGATTTCGCGACCCTGCTCATCTGCCGAATCGTCGAAGGGGTCGGCTACGGGATGGCGATCGGGCCGCCGGGCACGCTCACCATGCAATGGTTCGGCGAGCACGAATGGCCATACATCAACATGATCAACTTCGCGTTTGGATACGTGGGCCTGACCGCCGTGTTCAGGTTCACTCCGATGCTGTTCACCGGCACGGGATCATCATGGCGTGCCGTGTTGTTCTGGTATGGAATCGGCGCGGCTGGGGTAGCGCTTCTGTGGACGATCCTCGGACGCGAGCGCCACGCGCCCGCCGCGAATTCGTCCATAGAAGCCGAGGCCGCCGCGGCCGGCGAGTCGACGGTCACGGTGCCGAGCGGCTCGGCTCTGGCCGAGGTCGCGAAGATGCGCGACATCCTGCTGATTGCGGGCGGACTCTTCGGCGGAATGTGGGTGTTCCAGATCTACACCGCATTTCTGCCGGAATTTTTTCGCGTGTTTCGGGGAATGTCGCTGACGCAGGCTTCTTTGATCACCCAGGTGCTCCCATTTACCGGCCTGTTCGCGGCATTGCTGGGGGGAATTGGCACCGGCGTGACCGGATTGCGCAAGCCCTTTACCTGGCCGATCGCGATTGCGACGCTTGTCGGATGCATCGGTGCGATCGTGCTGGCAAATCCGTTCTGGATTCGCATCTCACTGGTGCTGGTAGGTATCGGCGCAGCGGGATCTCTGGCGGCAATTTCGACCCTGATGATGGAGCTGCCGGAGATGAACCCGATGCGTGTGGGCGCAGCGAATTCGTTTGTATGGGCGATCGGATATTTCGGCGCTTTCGTATCGCCGTTTCTGGGCGGCGCGCTGGCGGCGCATTTTGGCCTGCGAACCATCATGCTGGGATTCCTGGTTTTTCAGCTTCTCCCGATCGTGTTGATGTACTTCCTGCCCGAGACCGGACCCGGGAAGACCCGTTATGAGATCGCCGCAGCGAATAAGGCGCGGATAGCAGCTTCAAATCCAGAGGGCACGCGGCGGGAAAGCGTCAGGTAAGAGCAAACGCGAGAGAGAAGCACACCCTAGGCGAGACCCACTGGAGGATGCGGCGCGACCTTCAGCAGTTGCCGATGCAGCAGCGTGTTGTCGGCAATAAGTCCCGCGATTTTCACCCGCCGATTATTGAAACGCAGATCGCGCCCGTGAATGTCGGTGATCGTGCCGCCCGCAAGCCGCACCAGAGCGGCGCCCGACGCGATGTCCCATTCGTTCTTCGGCGAGCGGGTGAAGGTCGCGTCGCCCTTGCCGCCCGCGACTAGCGCCAGTTTGTACGCAACGCTCCCGGTTGGGCTGACGATCAGATGACCGTGAAACACCTGCCATTCGCCGCGCGCGGTTTCGCTGCGGCTGGCGAGGACTCGTGCGCGATGGAGCAGCCGCGTTCGCGTCACGCGGGCACGCGCCGCGTTTAGATGGCATCCCGCGCCGCGCGCGCCCCAGAACATCTCGCGCGTGATCGGGTTGTAGGTGACCCCGAGCACCGGCTGCCCGTCCTCTACCAACGCGATCGCGACGCAGAACTCCGGCACGCCGTTTATAAACTCGCGCGTGCCGTCGAGCGGATCGACAATCCAGACTCGGCGGCACCCCAGCCGCTCGGCGCTATCGGCGGTCTCCTCCGACAGCCATCCATAGTCGGGAAATGCGCCGGTCAGCATCTGCCTGAGGGCCCGATCGGCTTCCAGGTCCGCCTGAGTGACGGGATTATTCCTGCCCTTTGACGCGATAGTGTAGCCGCCGCGACGCCAATGGCCGCGTAGGATCGCGCCCGCGGTCCGTGCGGCTTTCTTTGCGATGTTAAGTTCACGTCTCAGGTCGCCAGGTTGCGCAGGCAGATCGATGTTTCGAGCAGGCTTGGACTTAATCATGCCTTTGATCACTTGGAAAACAGGTTTGAAGCTTAAGTATGGAAATCAACGACAGTACGCCAGTATCCGACAGATCCTAGCGCGCCGCGATGCGCGGATTCCATCGCGAACATGGCCCATTTGCCGTTTTGCCGCAGGCATTTTAAGATCAGATTTGGGGAACAACTCGGGGAGAGATCGCTATGGCCATAATCGCGCTTAGCCAGCAGCTCGGCAGCAAGGGGACCGAGCTTGGCCGAATGCTTGCCGAAAGATTGCAGTACCGGTTCATGAGCGGCGACGAAGTAATAGCCGAAACCGCGATGCGCTTCGGCGTCAGCGACGACCAATTGCTGGTGTTCGATTTGCGCACACCCCATTTCTGGGAGCGATTGCGTGCCGACAGTCATCGATACCTGGCGTTCATGCGCTCGGTGCTGCTGCATGAGTTGACCCACGACCGGATAGTCGCGGCCGGGCGCACGCTCGCGCATCAGGTGCCTCATGTCGGATGCGGATTGCGGGTGAGGGTGGTCGCGCCGTTTGCGATGCGCGTCAATCAGGTCGCAGCGGACGAGAAGATCGACGCGCACGCGGCCGAAAAACTGGTTCGCGAGCACGACCGCGAGCTTCACGAGCGCAGCCACAGCCTGTCAGGCATCGATATCGACGACGTGACTCAGTATGACGCGGTGATCAATTCCGCAGGGCATCCGGCGGAAATTATCATCGCGTCGCTCGCGGAGACCGCGCGGCGAATAGATGAACTCGCGGGGCCGACGTGCCGCCAGCAGCTTCGCGACCTGGCTATCGAGGCGCAAATTCGCGCCGCCCTGCTCGCCCATCCTAAGGTGCTCGACGCGCAAATCGGCATCCAGTGCAAATCAGGCGTGGTGAAGCTGAACGGGACCGGGTTGGTCGCGCCGTGGGACGCTATGGTTACCGAGGTGGCGCGCAAGATCGAGGGCGTCATCACCGTGGAGATCACTGCCGAGGAAGCGCCGATGCTCCTCAGCGAGTAATCGGATCCTGCTGGATACGATCGGACCGCGGCCGTTCAATTCCGAACGGACTTGTTCTTTTCAAGCCGTTCCAGGCTCTCGCGCGGCCAGACTTCGGAGATCTTATAGCCTACCTCAAACGCGAGTGCTCCCTTCGGAAGTTCGAGCCACGGAACCTTGCTCCGCGTGAAAATGTGAATGTCCGGTTTTACTGATTCGGGATTGTCTAGGGTGCCCGCGCGCACGAACAGCGCGTCGCCCGGCGCGCCATGATACCTGCTCCACACATAGGTCCCGCAGGAGCCGCAGAAGAAAACCTCGTGCGGCTTTCCACTGCCGCCGGCCAGCATATAAGAGCGAGGCTCGCCGGACACTTGGACGAGATTTCGCTCGATCCAGAGATTAATCACGAACGCTCCGCCGGTTATCCGCTGGCAATCGCGGCAATGGCATGCGTGCACGATCATCGGCGACTCGGCTAACTCGTAACGCACAGCGCCGCAGGCGCATCCGCCTTTCAGGTTCATTTGATGCCTCCTCGTTCGGTTCACCGGGAGCGCGAGCCCGGCTCCGCGCACATGAATCTAGTCTCGCGCCGGCTGCGAGGACATCAGGCGACACACCATCCCCGCCTACTACCCGCGCGCGCATCATGCTATCGTCCCGCGCACCAAAACCGCTCGTGATTCGCGCCATCATCATCTTCTTCGCTACCGGAGCCTACAGCGGCTACTCCCCCATCATCCCCGGCACTGCGGGATCGGTGGTCGGACTTATCATCATCTGGTTCGGATTCGGACCGCTATGGAGGTATTCGCCGCCTGCCGCGATCGTGGTGTTCGTGATCGCGTTCGCGATCGGATGCTATATAGCCGGGCGCGCGGAAATTATCTTCGACGAGCACGACAGTCCGAAGATCGTGCTCGATGAAGTGCTCGGGATGGTGCTGACGATGTTCGGCAATCCGCTGACGCCGATATGGATGCTGGCGGGGTTTGTCCTGTTCCGTATTTTCGACATCGTAAAGCCGTATCCAGCCGGTCTGGTCGACCGGCGGCTTGGCGGGGGCACCGGTGTGATGCTGGACGATATCGTTTCGGCGATATATGCGAATATCGTGCTGCAAATCGTATGGCGTCTGTTGTGAGCGATTGACCGCGCGCACTCAGGCGCGGCGAGGAGTCTTTAGATGATCAAACGCGCAGTCATCCTCTCGACCGGCGACGAAATCACCAGCGGCAAGGTCGTCGATACCAACGCCAACTTTCTTTCCGACAAACTGGCGGAGAATGGAATCGACCTGGTGGCGGTGCTGACGGTGGGTGACGTTCCTGAACGCCTGGAATGGGCCTGGCGCACCGCGATCGGCCTTGGCGATGTGGTCATCTCCACCGGCGGAATCGGGCCGACGGTGGACGACCTGACCACCGAAACGATCGCGAGAATCGCCGGCGTGAAGCTGGTGCGCGATCACGCGACCGTCGAGCACATGAAGCGCCTGTTCGCGACCATCAACCGGGTCATGCCGGAGAACAATCTCAAGCAGGCCGATTTTCCAGAAGGCGCGGAGATCATACCGAATCCGCTCGGAACGGCGCCCGGCTTCAGAATGCCGATGAGCGTGGACGGCCATCGGTCCGAGCTGATCGTTATGCCCGGCGTGCCGCGCGAGATGAAGCCGATGATGGAGAATTGGGTCGTTCCATGGCTGCAAAAAAACCGCGGGACCGATCGCGTGTTCGCGGTGCGCATTTTCCAAACCTTTGGCATGAGCGAGTCGGCGCTGGATGAAGCAGTCATCGGACTAATCAAGCCGGGTGAAGCGAAGGTCGGGCTACGCGCAAGCTTTCCGCAGATATCGCTGCGGCTGACCGTGGAGGGCGCGCCGGGCGAGGCGCAGCGCAAACTCGACGAGGTGTCCGATCGTGTGCGGGAAAAGATTTCGCAATTCGTATTCGCCGAGGGCGACGCCTCGATGGAAGATGTTGTCGGCCAGCTATTGATCGAAAAAAAAATCAGACTCGCGGTCGCGGAATCATGCACCGGCGGCCTTATCGGCCATCGCCTGACCAATGTGCCGGGCAGTTCGCGCTACCTGCTGGCCGACCTGGTGACATACTCAAACAACGCGAAAGCGGATCTGCTCGCGGTCAGCCAGTCGACGCTCGAGAAATTCGGCGCGGTCAGCGAGGAATGCGTGCGCGAGATGGCCGCCGGGGTAAGGCGCAGGATTGGCGCCGACGTGGGTATCGCCACTTCGGGCATCGCCGGACCCGATGGAGGAACACCGGACAAGCCGGTCGGCACCGTGTGCATCGCGCTCGATTCCGACACGGTCACAGCCTCGCGCCGCTATCAGATGCGGGGAACGCGCGATTGGGTGAAGCTTTTAGCATCGCAGGTAGCGCTTGATTGGCTCAGGCGCTTCGCGCTCGGGCTCGATATCGGCGATTCGACGCTGTTTCGCCGCTAAGACGCGCTCAGCGAATCCTCGCGTAGCTGATCAGGTCGGAGCCCGTCCCAGAGATACGAAGCGAACCTTTTTCCGGCGAGCACATGACCGGATTGGGCGCCGCTGAATCCGTGCAGAGGACCACGTTGGTGTCGCCGGTGAAGCAAGCATCGTTCACCGTCGCGCTGCCCTGCGAGAGCGCCGTGCGTCCGGCGCAGTTTACTTCCATTTCGGTGATGCTTGAATCTCCGAACACCGTGTTGGCGATTGCGCGATGATAGTCTCCCCCGACTCCTGCGCGCGCGTGTAGACCTCCTGGCCTAGGCGGAGGCGGTGCGCCGTGATCGCATCCCACCGCTCCGAGCGCGAGCAACGCTGCCGCCATAATCGCAATCTTCATGACGCGCCTCCGCCTTCCGATCGATATTGCCCGTACGAGAACAACCCCTACGCCTCGCCGTCGTGATGATGCGCGTTGCCGTTGGTGCTTGCCGCGGCTTCGGTCGCTGCCTGAGTGAAGATGTCCAGCGGAGCCAGTGGCGGACGGCGGCGGCGCTTCAACTCCTGAAGCTCGGCGGCGGCCTTGGCGTCGTCGGTGCGGCGGCGAATCTCTTCGAGCTTGGAATCCAGTCCCGAGCTATCCATCTCGCGATTCACGCCCGCCTGAGCGAGCATCCGCGCGATCGATTCCCGCACCTCTTCCAGCGCGCGGACGTCATCGTCATACGAGAGGTTTTCGAGCGCGTTCTGAATCCGCAGGCGCGCCTGGGCGTTCTTCAGCCGCGCGAGCATCTGCACCTTCTCGACCTTAAGCTTCTCGATTTCGCCTTTGAACGAAATCAGGTTCTTTTTGGCGTCATCGGCCTCGCGGGTGAGATCGGCGAGCTCTTCCTTCAGGCGCGCGCAGTCGGCTTCGAGCACGTGCTTGCGCTGGAGCAGAATCAGCGCGCACTGATCCTCATTCATGTCCGCCGCCTGCCCGGCTTCCTCGTCAACTTCCTTGAGCTCGGCGTTCTTGAGGAACAACTCGCGCTCGAGTTTGTTGCGCATGTAGATAACGCCTGCCGCAGCGCTCTTCAGTTGATGATAGCGGCGAACGCGGTCATTGATTGCGGACTCGTAGACCGCTTCCGGATCGCGTGCCTCGCGGGTTTTGATCCAGCGGGCAAGCTTGCCGCGAATAAGGCTGAACAGTCTGGTTATAGTCATCGAACTTTCTCCTCTGGAGGACTCATGCGCCTGAAGCGCGCGATCCCTCTTCAATTTCTTTACAGCCAGCGCCGCACCCGGCCCTGGTACGCTCGGTACTCGTCACCAAATCGGGCGGCCATCGTTTCCTCTTCGCGCGGAATGACAATCTGATCGATAACCACGTAAAAGATCACCGGGCACAGGATCATCACGATAGAATCGAAGAAGATCGCGCATCCGAGCAGCGCGATCGCGAGTCCCAGGTACATCGGATTGCGGGTGAAGGTGTACGGTGCCTGCGCCACGAACATGCTAGGTTCGCCGTACGGGTTTCTGGTGATGTCGCGCGCCTGAAAGATGCCGGCCGCGAAAAACGAAAGCCCAATACCGACAGCCGCCAGCAGCAGCCCGAACGCCTGATGCCACGCCACATCGCGCGGCTCCGGCGCCAGAAAGTGAATCACGACGCCTGCCAGCAGCAGGATCGCCCAGAGTAGCGGCGGATGAATTTTTAAGTTGCGCATCGTGCTCGATGCGCTCTGAGTTGCGTTCATTGATCGCTTTATCTCCATGGCGGGCGCTTAAGCCGCGTCCGCCTTAATTCCCTTCTTCCTTTGCGCCAAGGCCGAGATCGGCCAGCGTGATGCCGAGCTCGCGCATCTTCTGCTGAAAGCTCTGCCGGTACATTCCAGTGCGTTCGGCGGCACGGGAGATATTTCCGCCGGTGCTGCGCAGCGCGCGCACGAAAAAATCACGCTCCCAGTCGCCGACAAACTTCTCCTTCGCCTCGCGAAACGTCATGCCCGAAAGCTCGCTGTCGGCCGTCGCTGGCGCCTGCCCATTGACGGAGGAAGCGCCAGCGGTGACGGTCTGAGATTCGCTATTTTCTAGTTCGGAGCCGGTGAACAACTCCGCCTCCGCTATTTCATCGCCCGACGACAGGATTACCGCCTGGTCGATAGCGGCCTTGAGCGATCGCGCATTGCCACGCCACGGATTCGAGATACACGCGCGCATCGCTTCGGGCGAAAGGCGCTTCTCAGGCTTGCCGTAGCGCTTGCAAGCTTCGGCGATAAAATGCTGCACCATCAGCGGTATGTCTTCACGGCGCTCTCGCAGCGGCGGCACGCGGATCTCCACCACCTTGATCCGGTAGTAAAGGTCCTCGCGAAAGCGCCCCTGCGCCACCATAGCTTCGAGATCCTGGTTGGTCGCCGCGATGATGCGGACATCCGCGGAGAGCGGCTGGTTGCCGCCAATACGCTCGAACTGCTTTTCCTGCAGCACGCGCAGAAGCTTGGCCTGAGTTTCGAGGCTCATGTCGCCGATTTCGTCGAGAAACAGCGTGCCGCCATCGGCCGCCTCGAATTTGCCCTCGCGGCGCGCCACCGCTCCGGTGAACGCGCCCTTTTCGTGCCCGAACAACTCGCTTTCGACCAGCTCACGCGAAAATGCCGCGCAGTTCACGGCGATAAACGCCGCGTGCGCGCGCGGACTGCGGAAATGTATCGCGCGGGCCACCAGCTCTTTGCCGGTTCCGGACTCGCCGCGCACCAGCACGGTCACGTCGGTCGGCGCAACCTTCTCGATTGTTTCGAATACGCGCACCATCGCGCGCGAGCGCCCGATCATGTTCTCGAACGCCCCGGTTTCGAGCCGCACCTGCTCGAGCAGTTGGTTATGGGCGCGGCGCAGTAGCTGCGTCTCCATCACTTTGCGCACTTTGAGCCGCAGCTCGTCGTTGTCGAACGGCTTGGGAAGATAATCCTCGGCGCCGGCCTTCATTGCCTCGACCGCAATACGCTGATTGCCGTATGCGGTAATCATCAGCACGGCGCACTCCGGATCCATTTCGCGGACCTTCTTGAGCAGATCCAGCCCGCTCATCCCGCGCATCGAGAGATCGGTGATAATCACGTGAAACAGGCCCGAGCGAACCCGTTCGAGCGCCTGCTCTCCGGACTCGGCGGTTTCAACCTCGTAGCCTTCCTTGGTGAAAAGACCCTTGAGCGCGACCACGATTCCGCGCTCGTCGTCGACCACCAGAAGTCTGCCCTTCATCGCTGACCTCGCGCGCCGCTCTCGCTCATCGCCGCAGCCGCTATTGGCATCGGCTGAGTCGTGGAGGCTGCGCCATTGGTGCTTATCGGAGCAGTAGGTCCGGCGGAACTCGGCGTTTGCGCCTTAGACTCCTGCTGCGCGCTCGAAACGGGCTGTAGCGGACGGTCTGGTTCGCGCAACGCGTCTGCGAGCGGGATGCATAGGACGAATTCCGTGCCGGATCCGACGTTGCTCGTTACCTCGATAGTGCCGCGATGAGCGTCGAGCACTTTCTTGGCAACGCCGAGCCCTAGCCCGGTTCCAGTCTCCTTGGAGGTATAGAAGGGATTGAAGATCTTGCTCAGCTTGTCAGCGGGAATGCCGCATCCGTTGTCACTGATGCGCACCGTCGCCATCCCGGCGCGGCCGCGCTGGACTGCGACTTCAAGATGGCGCCCGCCCGCGACGCCGTTCATCGCGTCGATCGCATTATCGATAATGTTGGAGAAAACCTGGCGCAGCTTGTCCGCATCGGCGCGCACGGTCGGACCGCTCAGATAATTGCGCGATACCGCAACCTGATTGGCTTCCAGCTTCGCTCGCATCTGGGTGAGCGCGCCGTCGAGCACCGCGGCAAGATTGACGTTATCGAACGAGTAATCCTCTTCCTTTGCGTACTTCAGCAGATGGGAGACGCTGCGTTCGACGCGAGCAAGCTCATCGAGCGCGACTTTCGCGTATTCCACGTTCTCGTGCGAGGTGGGATCCTCGCCCATCTGCTGCACCAGGCTCTTAGCGGCGGCGATCGGATTTCTAATCTCGTGGGCAAACGTAGCGGTAAGCTCGTCCAGCGAGGCCTGCTTTTCGACGCTGAGCGCTTCCTTTTCGCGGGTAACCTCGCGTTGCACTTCCCGCGCGATCGCCGGCTCGAAAACACGCTCATGAATCCATCGCCATCCGAACACCGCGACGTAGTGACTGGCGAGTCCGAAACCCCATCCCGCCGCTGGAAACAACCACCACTGGAACGAAGGCCCCGTGAGCAGATTGATGAAGAACAGGAAGCCGATCACTACGCCATACCACATCAGATGAACGTAGAATCCGGCCTCGGCTGCCGCGCGCTTGCGTGCGCGGTCGTAGGCCTGGCGCGCGGCTTCGTCCTTGAATTGAGGAGTCTTGGCTGCGTCGCCGGCGGGATCGATCGCGTCCGCGGGAACTCCGTATTTGCGCGTTTGATGGTCGAACTTCCGGCGCATCTTCTCTTCGAAGCGACGCGCCTTGGCTTCGAGTTTCTCGCCCATCTTGCGCTCGAAATCGCGGGCGTAGCCTTCGACATTCGAGGCGTGCTGCTTCCAGTAATCCTGGTCGCCGTACTTGCCCGCGTACTTTCGCCAATATTCTTCGCGCCACATATATTTGCGTCGGCGGCGATGCTGAATAACGGCAAACACGATGATCGCAACGATTATTAGGCCGAACATCACTTAGCCTCGCCGCAAAATGAGAGTTGTTCCTCTACTCCAGCTTGAGTCATCGGGCTCACATTCAGGCGCATCGTAAACCCGACAGCAGCAAGCGCGATGCCGCGTGCTTCCGAATTGAAAAGCGCCCGAGATCGCTGGCAAATTTCCTGGGCAGGAGCCGGATCCCAGCTCCGCCGCAGTCGCTTTGCTGCATCGATACTATTGCACCCGCTCCTCGCCCGTTGCGAGACCGGCCAGCCGGTCGCGCGCGCATTCAAAACAGCTATAAAAGCATCCCGCATTCCGCTACCTTACGGCGACGGCGCAAGCGGCACGATATAGCCGCGGCAGCGAGCGTCCGGTTACTTCGTGGTATTCGCAACGTGCTCCTGATTCTCGGCAGTCTGCTCGCGTTGGCTTTCGGCGCCGGCTTTATCGGTTCGTTGTCAGGCCTGGGCGGGGGTGTTTTCATTGTTCCCGCGCTCGTGATCTTTGCCCATATGCCGATGACCGTGGCGGTTGGTGCGAGCCTGATCTCGGTGGTCGCAACCAGCGCGGGCGCCAGCGTCGCATTCGTTCGCGATGGGTGGACAAATCTAAAGGTCGCGATGCTCCTTGAATGCGCCACGGTTACCGGCGCCGTCACGGGCGCCTATCTTGCTGGGATCGTGCCGGTGATCGTGCTGGAGTTGCTGTTCGCGGCGATGATGCTTCAGTCGGCATATTTCACGATCAGAAAACATGGCGACGACATACTGGCGAAGGGCGCCCCGCTGGCCGAGCGGCTCGATCTTTCAGGCGAGATTCCCGACGAGGCGGGCAACCTCGTCCACTATGAGGTCGTCAAGGTGCCGGAAGGCGCTGCGCTGATGGTGGTGGCGGGGCTCATGTCAGGTTTGCTTGGCATCGGATCCGGCGCGCTCAAGGTGATGGCGATGGACTACATTATGCACCTGCCGCTCAAGGTTTCGAGCGCGACCAGCAATTTCATGATCGGGGTGACCGCCGGCGCCGGAGCGCTGGTGTTTCTGGCGCGCGGCGATGTGGCGACCACAATCGCGGCGCCAGTCGCGATCGGTGTCACGGTGGGAGCACTGATTGGCAGCCGCTTGCTGCCGCACATCAAAGTGAATGCGCTAAGAACGGTGTTCGTTATAATTCTGCTGCTAATCGCGGTGGAGATGGCATGGCGGGCGCTTTCCAGAATATGAAAAAGCCTCCCGTCGGCAGATCCGAAGAAGACCGAATCCTGCGGGTGTGGACGCCCCTGCTCCTGCGCACGATTCTGATCGTCGCGATGATCGTGCTCGTGGTCGGACTAATTCTGGCCGCAATCTACACACCCGAGTATTTTGTCGACCGCTATCGCGCGGTGCAGATGGGGCACCTGATCGGCAGAGAAAAATTCGCCACGCTCGCGAACCGTATTCTGCAACGCAATCCGCACGCGTTCTTGATGATCGGGCTCTTCGTTCTGACTCTAGTGCCCTTGGCGCGCGTGGCATTCTGCTTCATCCTGTTCATTAGGCAGAGAGATTGGTCATACGTAGTGTTCACCGCCTATGTACTTTTGGGCCTTATTGCGGGCGTGCTCCTGGGACGCGTCGGATAAGATCGTAAGATGAGGCCGTAATCGGAGGTCACGAGCAATGGAGATCAGAGGAAAAGCCGCCGTTATAACCGGCGCGGGATCGGGCATTGGGCAAGCAGTCGCGGTTCGCCTCGCGCGCGAAGGCGCATCGGTGGTGGTCGTGGATATCAATGAAACCGGTGGCGCGGAAACGGTCAAGCAAATCACGGAGGCGGGCGGCGCGGCGACTTTCGTGCGCGCCGATGTGACTGTCGAAGCCGAGGCGCGCCGTATGCTCGACGCGGCGTTACAGAAGTACGGAAGGCTCGATATCCTGCACAACAACGCGGGAATCGGAGTCGGCGCGCCAGGATATCCGATCGCGGATCCCGCCCGGTGGCATCTGGTAATCGAAATCGACCTTCAGGCGGTGATTCTCGGCACCGGTCTTGCGGCTCCGATAATGGAAAAGAGAGGCGGCGGCGTGATTATCAACACCGCTTCGATGGCTGGCCTTTATCCTCACCGGCAGGACGCGGTTTATGGCGCGGCGAAAGCCGGCGTGGTGAATTTCACCCACTCGCTTGGTTTTTGGGAACAGGATAAAAAGATCCGGGTTAACTGTGTATGCCCCGGTATTGTGGACACGCCGATGGTTCGGCGAGGACTCGAGCAAGCGCAGGCGCACGGGATGCGAAGCTGGATGCCGGCGAAAATAATTCAGCCCGAGGAAATAGCTGATGCGGTGCATATGCTGGTACGCGACGATTCGCTCTACGGATGTTCGCTGGAGGTGAGACCAACCGGCCGCAAGATTGTCGATCCGCGGCCGGCTCCCGGCACGCGGCGTTAACATCCGCGCGATTGAAGAGTCCGGAAAATCGGGTGAAGGAAAATTTGGGATGGGGAAAATGGCGAGGATGGAGATGCGAAAAGGGGTTCTTAAGTTTGCAACCGTGGCGCTTGGAGCCGCGGCAATGGCAATGGTCGGCTTTGGCGGAGTGCGAGCGACAGCATCAGATAATCTTCTGCGCGTTCACTTTGTCGGATGTCCGAATGCTAAGGGATCGGTCAAGTGCGCGATCTATAATTCACCTGATGGCTTTCCCACCGATCGCTCCAAGATTCTGGAGGGTGCGGAGGGTCCGGTCGTGGGAAACGCGGCGGTTTGCAGCTTCAAAGATCTTCCAGCTGGCACCTATGCCGTTGCAGCATTCCAGGACGAAGACGGTTCGGGCAATATCCGCAAGAACATGCTCGGTATTCCGACTGAGGTCTACGGATTTTCGAATGACGCAAAGCCGACCTTCAAGGCGCCCTCGTTCCAAGCCGCGAGTTTTCAATACTCGGGCGGCGCACAGGACGTAACCATCCACGCGCAGTAGGGTCGCCGCACCATGCGGCGCGCCGCGGCGGGCTGAAAGTCACTCGGGCGCGCTCCAGGCGCGCAGAAATTCGCGTGCCTGCCGCCTGAGAGATTTGTGCAGATCATACTTAGGCCCGTGCAGATACCAGAGCAGCGCTGAACCCAAAAGGGTCGTCCACATCTGCTCGCCTGCCCAGTCGGGGTTGACCGTTGATGCGAAAACTCCAAGCGCCTTCCCGTTTTCGACCACATGGCGCAGATGCGATAGCTGGCCGTGATTGACCTTGCGCATCGTACGCAGCACGCGGGGACCGAGTTTGTGCGATTCAAGCGTAATTATCAGGAGCAGGCGCGAAACCCAGGGATTGCTCTCGTTGAGTTCGGCGTTAGTCTCGAAAATCGAGATAAATTCGTCGCGAAACTCCGCCTTGCTAACCGCCGGTTTACGAGCAAACGCGTTGCGCCATTCACCGAGCACTCTCTCGACCACCGCAAGGAAGAACTCCTCCTTGTCGCTGAAATGCCAATAGAGCGCCCCCTTGGTTACCCCGGCTGCGCGCGCAATTCGCGCAAGTGATGTGCCTCGATAACCATAGGACGCGAACAAGTCCATCGCCGCGTCCACCAGAACGTGATCCAGTGAACCGCGGCGCCGCGGCTGCGCGACGGGCGCGGTGCGAATCGATCGTCTTGCTTGGGTAATCATCTGACTGAGTCGGTATGGTCGGATAGACTGGCCTTGCGGTCAAGAGCAGGCCACACGTGGATTATCCCCGTACGGCCGGGAAAGCAGCCGGAATGTCTACCGAAATGGAAACTTGCGAACGGAAACGAAACTTGCGATTGCGAAACTCGCGCGGTCAGTTGCGCGAGGACGAGCCAATATCCGGTTCTCCGCCTTTCATGTTGCGCTCCATACACCAGCGGTCGATAACCTCCGCATTGAAGCGCCAATCCGTGCCGATTCTGAATCCCGGCAACTCACCTCTGCGCAGCAGCTTGTAGATGGTGGAAGGATGTACCCGGAGATATTCGGAAAGTTCCTTTACCGTCATCACTCTGGGTAAGCTGTATTTCGATTCAGTAGTGGCCATTTTTTCTCCGGTCGCGGCTGGCTCGACCTGCCGTCCTTCGACAAGGCTGCGTTCTTTTTCCCGCCTCACCAATTCGAACCACCTATCCCCTACGCGAACCTTGAACCCCGTTGAAGGTCGCAGAATCGAGAATCGTGGTCAAGAGGGGTCTTAATGAAATCCTGGCCCGCGTATTCTCATTTTAGCCTTTTCTTTTGGTCATATTTCGCTTTAGCTATCTATTATCACCTACCTAAAAATCGACAGTACGACGTCAGCGGTTTAGAGATATATTTCTGCAATGATCAGAACTCGAAAGACCAGCATCCTCTGTCTAATTTTCACAGTCCTTGTCGCCACTGGAGTGCTTGGATTGCCTGGCGCTGCGGACGCTCTAACTCTGACAAGCCCAGCTATCGCACCAGGCGCTATCATCGCCACCCAGTATGCCTGCGACGGTGCCGACAACTCGCCCCCGCTGGGATGGTCCGACGCCCCGCCCAGAACCGAGTCATTCGTGCTGATCGTGCGCGATCCTGATGCTCCGTCGGGAGTCTTCGTGCACTGGATGGTTTACAATGTGCCGCCCGGCGTGACGAATCTTCCGGCCGCTGTGGCGCATGGCGATACCATCCCGGAAGGGGGTCTGCAGGGGAAGAACAGCTTCAGGAAAATCGGCTACAACGGGCCGTGTCCGCCATCAGGCTCAACGCATCACTATCACTTTGTTATCTACGCGCTTGATTCGATGCTCAACCTGGCCGCCGGCGCCAGCCCGAGCCGGGTCGAGAGCGCCATCTCCGGACATGTGCTTGCGAGCGCGGAACTGGTAGGGATCTTCAGCCGATAGATACGGTCCGGGGGTCGATGCGATGGGAAAAACTTACAAGGCCGTAGTGGCGCTCGCAATAATCGTCGTCCTTGGATATGGCGGCTGGCGCATCTACAAGGCGCATCAGGGGAAAAAAGCGGGCCTGCTGAGTGAAAAGATCGTGCATAACGGCGACCTCTGGATTTCAGACTACGAGGCACAGATTCCGGCGCCCGAGCCGAAGGTTTTCGAGGCGATTCGCGACATCGAAAAATCGCACTCGCCCGGAGTACAGAGCGTCAAAGTAATTTCCCAGACCGACGACACTAAAACCGTGGAGATGGACTTCACTGGCTTTGGCGGACAACCGCTTGCGATGCAACTCGTCTTCGCCTACGACCCCGCTGCAAAAAAGATCTCGTATCATACGATCGACAACTCGATGTTCCAGAGCAACGCGGTTTATCAGTTAAGCCCCGATTACGGATCGACGATCCTGACCTATCACGGAACCACTCGGATGCTTCAATCGCTGCCGATTCCAGACGCGATGATAAAAGAGGCGATCCGCAGCATTTTTATCGCTCAACTCGAGGGATTGAAGAACGCTCTGCACATCAGTCAAAACGCTCAATCGGATGAGGACAGCGACGAACCCTAGCTGAAACTCTGCCGCATTCAAGCGGTGCTCGCGCAAGCGCCATCGCTACGCCGATCGACGAAGTGGGGCGTCACTTCCGCGCCGGGATCGATCGCGCCTGAACCGTCGATGCTGAATCAGGATGCACAATTCGCGACATCAGCATTCTCGCTGCAGGCATGCCCGCGATGGAATCGCGTTGAGGTCGCCCTGGCTGGACGCTCAAACGTCGGCAAAAGCTCGATGCTTAATGCGCTGGTTGACGTAAAAGGTCTCGCGCGCACAAGTCAAACGCCCGGGCGCACCCAGTCGCTGAATTTTTTCACTATCGGCGCTACGCTGGCGCTGGTCGATCTGCCGGGCTATGGGTACGCGAAAATACCCGAGCGGATCGCGCGCGATATTGCCCTCCTGATGACGCGATATCTCGGCGAGCGCGAAAACCTGGCCGCGCTCGTGCTCCTGGTTGATGCGCGTCGCGGTCCAGAAGCGGAAGAAGAGGAGCTTGCCGCGCTGGCGCGCGATCGCAAGCTTGAGGTGATTGTCGCCGCCACCAAATGCGACAAGCTCAAACGCGCCGAACGCAACTCAGCGCTTGCGCGGCTGAACCGCCTGGTGAGCGGCGCTATCCTGTGCTCGGCGAAAAGCGGCGAAGGAATCAAACTCCTGCGTCGCCGTATCGATGAGGTCGCGCCTGCTCGTCGTCGTGAGGCGCCGGGCGAGCAGTCGCGCCAATAGCAAGCGCCGGAAAAGTAATCACGATGAGCGCCGACGTAAGTGTCATCATTCCGAGCTACAACCGGCGCGCGATGCTGCACGAAGCGGTCGCGTCGGTTCTCGCTCAGCGCGGCGCGTCGTTCGAACTGATCGTGATGGACGACGGTTCCACTGACGGGACCAGCGACGACATTCGTGCGATGACGCGCGGTCTCGATGTTCAAGTCACGATCGAACGGGTCGCTCGCCGCGGCGTCGCAGCGGCGCGAAATCGCGGAGCGGCTCTCGCACGGGCTCCGCAGATCGCTTTTCTCGATTCGGATGATCTCTGGATGCCCTCAAAACTGGCACGCCAACTTGAATTTGCGCGCGCGCATCCCGAGTTCGAAATCTCGCAGTGTCAGGAACGATGGATCCGAGGCGGTGCGCGGGTAAATCCCGGCGCGCGGCATCGCAAACGCGCCGGCGATATCTTTATCGATTCGCTGAGCACCTGTCTTATCAGCCCCTCGTCGGTGATGATCAAGACCGCTCTGTTTCGGGCAAGCGGCGGCTTTGACGAGAGCCTGCTTGCCGCCGAAGACTACGACCTGTGGCTCCGAATCCTGCTCGATCACGAGGCCGGATTGCTCGACGAAGTGCTGGTCGAACGCCGTGCCAGTGATCCCGGACACGCCTCTGCCGGCCAATTATCCTCTACGGTGCCCGCGATCGACCGGTTCCGTATTCTCGCGCTGGCAAAGCTGCTTTCCGATCCGCGGCTCGCCGACGGCCGGCGTTTTGCCGCGGCGCGCGTCCTGGCGCACAAGTGCGAGATCTACGCCGGTGGACTCCGCCGCCGCGGGCGTATCGATGAAGCCGCGCCATATGAGCGTGCGCGCGAGTTAGGACTCGGCGCCTGGCAATCGAACCCAGGGCAGCATCATGAGTTGCTGGCAGCGATCCGAAATTCTCTTACCGCGCCGTGCGAGCTATGTCCGTGAGCGCGAGCGCCGAATGTGACAGCGCGATCCGCGCGCTCGCCGCCGAGCGCCATCTACCGGAATCGCATCTTGCGCGATGGCTTGCGTTTGACACAGCCTCGCGCGCCGCTTTGCTGGATGTCGCGCGTCGGCTCAGGATGCGCACTGGGCAGCTTGTCGCGTCAATCGATCTGTTGGACGAGATCGCCGCGCGCGACAAGCTGACCGTCGCGGCAATCCTCAGCGAAAATCAGATTCGCCGCGTTCTCATGCGCGGCGGCTCGACCCCGGACCGATCGCGCGCCTTGGTTGAGGAGTTGCGCGCGCGCCGTTTTCCGACGCTTCGCGCCGCTACGGCAAGGCTCAACGCGGAGATAGCGACGCTTGATCTGCCGCGTTCGGTTACGATGCTCTTGCCCAGAAACCTCGCCTCTGATGTGCTTACGATTCAGATTCGCACCGCGGGAATCGAGGATTTTGAGCGCGCGATGCGCGCCCTGGCGGGAAAGCGCGACGCGATTGCGCGCATCATCGCACTTCTGGGCGGCGATGACTGCACTTCTGGCGGTAACGATGAGTTTTGAGCTTGATTCCGTGATGGTCGAAGAAAGCGAGCGCCACTGCGCGCTTGCCGAGCAGGTCGCGAGCGCGCTCGCGCCTTCGATCCCGATCATCTATACCGCCGACGCGCGCGGCGCGGCGCGTCCCGAAAATGTCGCTGACCCCTTCGCGGCCGGAAAACGTCGTCTCGTCATCGCGCGCCGCAACTCGCCTTTCCTGATGGGATGCCCCGCCGGCTCGGCGCGTTTCGCGTGTTGCGGCTATCTGGTGTTGATCCTCGCCTCGAATTGCCCGATGGATTGCAGCTACTGCTTTTTGCAGGAGTTCGTCGCCGACAATCCCGCGTTCCAGGTCTACTCGAATTATGCCGACAGCTTTGAGGAGCTCGACCGCCTGATTCACAGCGCGCCTGAGCGTCATTTCCGCGTCGGGACGGGCGAGCTTGCGGACTCGCTGGCCTTCGACACCCTCACCAGACTCTCATGCGACCTGATCGAATTCTTCCAGACGCGCGAGAATCTAACCCTCGAACTCAAGACCAAGACCGATGAAATCGACAATCTGCTAAAGCTGGATCCTCGCGGACGCGTCCTCGTTTCGTGGACGCTGTCGCCCGACGCGGTATGGCGCAGCTCGGAGCATCGCACTGCGGCGCCTTCCGCGCGAATTACCGCCGCTCGCGCGGTGCTCGACGCGGGTTATAAAGTCGCATTCCACTTCGATCCGGTCATCGCTTATCCTGGCGCGGACCGCGACTACACGCGTCTAATCGACGATCTCCTGGACATCCTCGCGCCCCACGAGATCGCGTTCTTCAGTCTCGGCGGTCTGCGGATGACGCCGACCCTCAAGAGCGCAGCCCGCCGCCGCTTTCCGAGCGATCCGATGCTGCTCGGCGAGGAGGTTGCCGCATCCGATGGGCGCTTGCGCACTTTTACTCCGCGGCGCCTTGCCCTTTACCGGCTGATTGCCGACAAATTCGCCCGCGCCGGCGTAAAAGCTCCAGCATATTTATGCATGGAACCCGCGAGCATCCACGAGCGCGTTTTCGGCAGCGCGCCGCCAAGATCCGCGCTTCTGGGCAATCGATTGGCAAGCGCGTGAGTGTGAACCGCCGGTTTGGTTGCGGCTATCTGTCCGCGCGCAAGTTCGTAGTAGAATGATTAAGATTAAACCTGACGGAGAATCGCCCGCCGGGACGGCAAGGCCGCTCTTCGGCTTCTCATTGAAATGGCATCATCAGCGCTGACCGAGATTGGCCGGAAAATCTTTGGCTCCAAGAGCGACCGCGAGGTGAAGCGGATGGCTCCCGACGTTGCCGCGATCAACCGCCTTGAGCCGGAGATCGAAAAGAAGAGCCAGGACGAGCTGCGCGCGCGAATCGCCGAATTGAAGGAGCAGATCAGCGCGATAGAAGAGCGTGAAGACCGCGAAGACAAGCTGAACGATATTCTGCCAGAGGTCTTCGCCATGGTCCGCGAGGCCGCCAAACGTACCCTTGGACAGCGCCACTTCGACGTGCAGCTTATCGGCGGGATGGTTCTGCATTCGGGGCGAATCGCCGAGATGAAAACCGGCGAGGGCAAGACCCTGGTCGCTACTCTTCCCGCGGTGCTGAACGCCCTTACCGGACGCGGCGTCCACGTGGTGACCGTCAACGACTATCTGGCGCGGCGCGACTCCGAATGGATGGGCCGTATCTATAATTACCTGGGCCTGACCGTCGGCGTGATCGTACACGGCGTCTCCGACCAGGATCGCAAGCTCGCCTATCGCGCGGACATTACCTACGGACAGAACAACGAGTTTGGCTTCGACTACCTGCGCGACAACATGAAGTTCAATCTCGAAGACTACGTCCAGCGCGAGCATCACTTCGCGATCGTGGACGAAGTCGACTCGATCCTGATCGACGAAGCCCGCACTCCGCTCATCATCTCCGGTTCCTCGGAAGATTCGACCGATACCTACTATATCGTTGACCGTGTCATCCCGCGGCTTAAGGGAAATGAAGAGCACTACACGATCGACGAGAAAATGCGCACCGTCTCACTCACCGAGGACGGCGTCACTCGCGTGGAGCAGTTGCTCGGAGTCGAAAACCTGTATGACCCGCGCAACATCCTGCTCCTGCATCACTGCAATCAGGCGCTGCGCGCGCATGCACTCTTCAAGCGCGACGTCGATTACGTGGTCAAGGAAGGCGAGGTCATTATCGTCGATGAATTCACCGGGCGGCTGATGCCCGGGCGGCGATGGAGCGACGGCCTGCATCAGGCGGTCGAGGCCAAGGAAAACGTCAAGATCGAATCCGAAAATCAGACCCTGGCCACCATCACCTTTCAGAACTACTTCCGGATGTACAAGAAGCTGTCCGGGATGACCGGCACCGCGGAGACCGAGTCCGAGGAGTTCAACGAGATCTATGGACTCGAGGTCGTGGTGATTCCGACCAACATGCCGATGATCCGCAAGGATCATCACGATCTGGTCTATAAATCCGAGGCCGAAAAATTCGACGCGGTGATCGAAGAGATTAAGGAGCTCCACGAAAACGGCCAGCCGGTTCTGGTTGGAACCGTGTCGATCGAGAAGTCCGAGCGCGTTGCCGAAAAGCTCAAGAAGACCGGCATCAAGCATTCGGTTCTGAACGCCAAGAATCACGAACGCGAGGCCGAGATCGTGGCGCAGGCCGGCCGCTTCGGCGCGGTCACGATTTCCACCAATATGGCGGGCCGGGGCACCGATATCGTGCTCGGCGGCAACGCGGAATT
>JASHOJ010000253.1 GCA_030041155.1 Candidatus Binataceae bacterium
AAATTCCAAGCCGCAGGGCATCGGCCAGATGATAAAGCCGATGGCTGCTCGGGCGTGCGACCTGCGCGCGAATTTCAGCCTCGACCGCCGCGCGATTCGAGGAGGTCAGGCGCGATTCGAAGCCAAACGATCCAATCTCCAGCGATCTGAGCGCCTTGTGCAGTGATTCGCGGAAAGTTCGTCCAATCGCCATCGCCTCTCCGACCGACTTCATTTGCGGGCCGAGCTCGTCGGCGGCGCCGCGAAATTTCTCGAAAGTGAAGCGCGGGATCTTGGTGACCACGTAATCGATGGTTGGCTCGAAGCAGGCCGGCGTCTTGCGCGTGATATCGTTGGGAATCTCGTCGAGCCGATAGCCAACCGCCAGCCGCGCCGCGATTTTCGCGATCGGAAAGCCGGTTGCCTTCGACGCCAGCGCCGAGCTGCGCGACACGCGCGGATTCATCTCGATCACCAGCATCCGCCCGCTTGCGGGATCGACCGCGAACTGGATATTGGAGCCGCCGGTATCGACCCCGATTTCGCGGATGATCCTGAGCGCCGCGTCGCGCATCATCTGGTATTCCTTGTCGGTCAGCGTCTGCGCCGGAGCCACGGTGATCGAGTCGCCGGTATGCACCCCCATCGGATCGAGATTTTCGATCGAGCAGATGATGACGACGTTGTCAGCCATGTCGCGCATCACTTCCAGCTCGAATTCCTTCCAGCCTTCGACAGATTCTTCTATCAACACCTCGTGGATCGGAGACATGTCGAGTCCCCACGCCACACGGGAGCGGTATTCGTCGAGAGTTCGCGCGATCGATCCGCCGGTGCCGCCGAGGGTTCGCGACGGCCTGATGATCAGCGGCACTCCGAGCTCGCGCGCAATTCGATCCGCGTCGTCCATGGTGTGGGCGATTTGTGAGCGCGGAACGTCGAGCCCAATCCGAATCATTGCCTGTTTGAACAGGTCGCGATCTTCGGCCTTTTTGATCGCGTCGAGCCGCGCGCCGATAAGCTCGCATCGGAATTTTTCCAGCACGCCCGATTCGCCGAGTTCGATCGCGAGGTTCAGCGCGGTCTGTCCGCCGACGGTCGGAAGCAGCGCGTCAGGGCGCTCGCGCTCGATTATTTTCGCGATCGTGGACGCGGTAAGCGGTTCAACATAGGTGCGATCCGCAAGCTCAGGATCGGTCATGATCGTCGCCGGGTTGGAGTTGACCAGAATCAACCGCAAGCCGTCTTCGCGCAGCGCTTTCAGCGCCTGAGTGCCGGAATAATCGAACTCGCACGCCTGGCCGATAATGATCGGACCAGAGCCGATGAGCAAAACCGATTTCAGATCCTTGCGAAGTGGCACTTACACTTGTCCTTGTTTCGATCCGGAGCCATTCGAGCGTTCGTCCGCAGCGGCCTCTTCCACAGCGATTCGATCGAGCGTCTCAGCGCCGTAGCGCGGGAACATCTCGACCATTCTTTTGAACCTCCGGAACAGATAGGACGAATCGTGCGGACCGGGCGATGCTTCTGGATGATACTGCACGGAGAAAAACGGCACGCCGTTGCCGCGCAGCCCCTCGACCGTGTGATCGTTGAGATTCAGATGCGACAGCTCCGCGCGTCCGGCGACCGAGTCCGCATCGACCGCGAAGCCGTGGTTCTGGGACGTGATCTCAACCTTGCGCGTCCGCAAATCCATCACCGGATGATTGGCGCCGTGATGACCGAAATCGAGCTTGTAGGTTTTTCCGCCGAGCGCAAGGCCAAGAATCTGATGTCCAAGGCAGATTCCGAACACCGGCCGCTTGCCGAGCACGCCCGCAACCGCGCGATGCGCATACGGAAGCGCAGCCGGATCCGCGGGGCCGTTGGAGAGAAAAATTCCGTCGGGATTGGCGGCGAGAATTTCCTGTGCACTCGCCTTTGCCGGCATAACCCGCACCCGGAAGCCGGTCGCGGCAAGACGGCGCAGGATATTGAGCTTGATTCCGTAATCCAGCGCTACGACCAGCGGCGCGTCGCGCATCTCCTCGCGCGAAATTTTCCGATATCCGCGTCCCCATTCCCAGTCGCCCAGCTCCCAATCGTAAGGATCGGCGCAGGTGACTTCCTTCACCAGATCGCGACCCTCAAGCCCCGGCGCCGCTTTCGCCTTGGCCACGCATGAATCGGCGTCGAGATCGGTCGACGAAATGATCGCCTGCTGCGCGCCATGGGAGCGGATATGGGTGACCAGCGCGCGGGTGTCTATTCCCTCAATTCCGACCACGCCGGCGTCGGCGAGATATTTGTCGAGCGTCAGCTCGGCGCGCCAACTCGACGGACGCGGCCAATACTCGCGGACGATAAATCCATCAACGAACACGCGGCGGGATTCAGCGTCCTCGCGGTTTATTCCGACGTTGCCGATCTCGGGATAAGTCATGCATACGAGCTGGCCCTTGTACGAGGGGTCGGTAAGGACTTCCTGATAGCCCGTCATCGCGGTGTTGAACACGACCTCGCCGGTGGTCTCGCCGTGCGCGCCGAAGCCGTGGCCGCGAAACACACGGCCATCGGCAAGAGCCAGGATTGCGGGACGCTTCGCCGTCATCGCGTGAGTGCCGCCTCCTCAATACCATCCACGCCGCGCCGCCGGTCGTAAACGATCGCGCCGCCGACGATCGTCATGATCGCTCTGCCAGTCATCGCTCTTCCCGCAAACGGAGTGTTGCGGCTCTTCGACAAAAAACGGGCGGGTTCAAGCAGCCATTTCACATTCGGATCGATCAAAGTTATATCCGCGCGCGATCCGGCCGCGAGCGTGCCGGCTTCAATCCGGAGCAGCGCCGCCGGATTAAGACTCATCATCTCAACCAATCGCGGCGCGCCAATCAATGACTTGGCGACCAATTCCATCGCAAGTCCAAGCGCGGTTTCGAGCCCGACAATTCCGTTGGCCGCGCCGCAAAAGGACACGGCGGCATCCGTGGGCAGCTTCGCGGCGTCGCGCGCCGGATCGAAATAAGGCGCGAGCTCGTCGATATGCTTCGAATGCGGATCGTGGGGCGCGTGATCGGTCGCGATCATGTCGATCGCGCCGTCGGCAATCGCGTCGCGGATAGCGGCAACGTCGTCGCATGCGCGGAGCGGCGGATTCATTTTCGCATTCGGACCCCATCTGAGCGCCGCGGATTCGTCGGCGGCGAAATGATGAGGCGTGACCTCGCACGTCACGCGCGCACCCTGCCGCTTCGCATGGCGGATAAGCTCGAGCGAGTCGCGGGTCGAAACGTGAGCGATATGCACCGGCGCGCCCGACCCGAGGGCGAGCGCCAGGTCGCGGCGCACTCGCCGCGATTCGGCGTCATTCGAGTACCCTTTGACCCCCAGATGCCGCGCAACCGCGCCCTCGTTGAGCGCGCCGCCCGACGAGAGCGCGCGATCCTCCTCGTGCAGAGAAATGGCGAGGTTTAACTGCCGCGCCGCATCCATCGCGCGCACCAGCACGACTTCGTTGTCGACCGGCATGCCATCATCGGAGAACATCCGCGCACCCGCCGCGGCCATCGCGGCATAATCGACGTTCTCGGCTCCGGCGAGATTGCGCGTCACCGCCGCGACCGGAATGAGGCGCGCCGAATGCGCCTCGTTTGCGCGCTCGAGCATATAGCGCGTGATCTCAGGCGAGTCGTTCACCGGATCGGTGTTGGCCATCGCGGCGACTGCGGTAAACCCTCCCGCCGCCGCGGCGCGAAGTCCGCTCGCGATGGTCTCCTTTTCGGGGAAGCCGGGATCGCGCAGATGAGCATGCGCGTCGACAAGCCCTGGGACGACCCACAGGCCGCGCGCGTCAACGATGTCTGCGCCATCGGGCGCGGTGAGTTGGCCACGCCGTTCCACGGCTTCGATTTCGCCGTCAAGCACCAGCACGTCGAAATCGCCGTCAATAGCGCTCGCGGGATCGATCACGCGTCCGCCTTGGATCACGATCGGCGTCGTGTTCATTGCACCCGCTCCGGCGATGCCTGCTCGGGCGCGCTGTGCGCATCGAGCATCGAGTAGATCGTCACCCGCTCAACCGCTTTTTCTCTTGCGCCCGTATCGGGCGTTGCCAGGCGCACCTGCACCCGCTCGCTTCGCGAGGTTGGGATATTTTTGCCGACGTAATTGGGGCGAATCGGCACCGCGCGATGTCCGCGATCGATCAGCACCGCGAGTTTCACCGATGAGGGGCGGCCATGATGCCATAGCGTGGTCATCGCGCGCTGCACGGTCCATCCGGAATTGATCACGTCATCGACCAGTACGATTGTGCGGCCGTCAACGTCGAAATCTGGCCTGTCGATCGGTTGCAGCGCGGCGCCGCCGGCGTAGACGTCGAGCGCGGCACACGGTGCACGGACCCCGGTTTGCGATTCGATCAGCTCGCGCAGCCTGAGTGCAAGCATCGCCCCGCGCGAGACGACCCCGACAAATACGAGAT
>JASHOJ010000254.1 GCA_030041155.1 Candidatus Binataceae bacterium
TCCACTTCAGCAGTTCGTCAGGATCTGATCGAAGCGAATCCGCTGCTTCGTATTCTCGAAAGCTACTGCGGTATCGAATGGCACGAAATTACCCTCCGTGAAGGCGCCAGATTCGAGGTCGCTGCGGTGGAAGGTATCGAATTTGCGCCGCTTCCGGTCGCAAGCAAAGCGCCTCCATATTCGTCCCATCGCAATTCACCGCAGGCCGGCGACAATATCGCGCTCAGTATCCATGATCGCTCGAGCAGTCATACCGTCTTCTATGCTCCGGGTCTCGGTGCGGTCGATGACGCAGTCTGGGATCGCATGAGAGAAGCCGACCTGGTCCTGATTGACGGTAGCTTCTGGTCCGATGATGAAATGATCGCGCAGGGGCTAGGCCGCAAGCGTGCTCATGAGATGGGCCATCTGGCGCTAATCGGCGAAAGTGGAATGCTTTCGTTTCTCCGCAAACTTCCAGACCGTACCAGGAGAATCCTTATACACATTAACAATAGCAACCCAATCCTCGACGAGGAGTCTCTTGAGCGGCGATTACTTGAAGATGCGGGCATAGAAGTCGCCTACGATGGAATGCAGATCACACTCTAAGGCAGCGTATCAAAGGTGATAGGGCTGTCAGGCTGGAGGCAATACGTGGAGCAGTCTCAGGATCAGCCGTGGACCAAGGATGAATTCAAACAGCACTTAAGTGCGTTGGAGCCCCGCTATCACGTCCACCATTCGTTTCATATTATGATGAACGAAGGTAAGCTGACTCCCACTCAGATCCGCGGCTGGGTAGCTAATCGATTTTACTATCAATTCAATATACCCATAAAAGACGCCGCAATCCTGTCAAACTGTCCTGATCGTGAAGTACGGCGCATCTGGATACGGCGGCTGATTGACCAGGATGGCGCCGAGGGAGATGAAGGCGGGCTTGAAGCATGGATCCGTCTGGGAATTGCGTGTGGCATCCCGCGCGAAGAGCTTACTTCGCTGAGACTCGTGTTGCCGGCGGTGCGATATGCGGTCGATGCATATGTCAACTTCGCTCGCACCCGCCCGTGGCAGGAATCGGTGTGCGCATCGCTGACGGAGATGTTCGCGCCACAGGCGCATCAGGACCGGCTGAACACCTGGCCTCGTCATTATCAATGGATCGATCCAAGCGGGCTTGAGTACTTTCGCAGCCGCCTGGCGCAGGCGCCGCGCGACGTGGAGCATGGACTAGCGTTGACTCTTCAGCACTTCTCCACTCGCCGCGATCAGGAACGCGCGCTCGATATACTTCGCTTCAAGCTGGATGTCTTATGGTCATTGCTGGACGCCGTGCAAACCTGTTATTGCGGAACCGCCGGCAATGGATAAGAGTCCCGAAATTCCCGAGAGCCCCAAAAATCCAATGTTCGCACCCGAAAGCGTCCCATTGATTCCCCCGCGTTATCGCCTGCAATGGGAAGAAGCGCAACAATCCCATGTGTTGTTGTACCCCGAAGGGATGATAAAGCTCTCGCAGACCGCCGCCGAAATACTAAAACGGATTGACGGTAGATGCTCGGTCGGGGAGCTGGTCGCGGATCTTGAAAGAGCTTTCCCCGGTGCGGATCTGCGCGGTGACGTGCTGGAGTTCCTGGAGGCTGGCCATGCCAGCGGATGGATTCAAGTCCGCGTCTAAGCCTCTATGGCTTCTGGCTGAGCTGACCTACCGGTGCCCTTTGCACTGTGTCTACTGCTCCAATCCCGTGGACTATACGCGTCACAGGTCGGAACTAAGCACCGACTCCTGGATGCGTGTGTTTCGCGAAGCACGCGCCTTAGGCGCAGTCCAACTTGGCTTATCCGGCGGCGAGCCGCTACTCCGTCCTGACCTTGAGGAACTGGTAACGGAGGCGCATCGTCTCAAGTTCTACTCCAATCTGATTACGTCCGGAGTAGGTCTGGACGAAGAGCGTCTTACTCGCCTGAAAGCGGCGGGACTTGACCACGTCCAGCTCAGCTTTCAGGACTCGACGCGGGAGCTGAATGATTTTCTCAACCATACGCGCACCTTTGATCTCAAACTGCGGGTTGCTCTAGCACTCAAGCGCCACGGCTACCCAGTCGTGCTGAATGTCGTGCTCCATCGGTACAATCTCGATCATATCGACACGATTCTGGAGATGGCGGAACGCCTTGAAGTTGAATACCTGGAGTTGGCCAATACTCAATATTATGGATGGGCATTCCTGAACCGGACTCATCTGATTCCCGCGCGCGATCAACTCGTAAGAGCCGAAGCTGCTACGCAGCGCTTTCGCGAGCGTGTTGGTAATCGAATCAAGGTGTACTGGGTCGTATCCGACTATTATGAGGAACGGCCCAAGCCCTGCATGAACGGATGGGGTTCGGTATTTATCGCAGTGACGGCTGATGGGCTTGCACTGCCGTGTCATCAGGCGCGTTCGCTCCCAGGCCTCGTTTTTCCCAACGTTCAGGACTATCCGCTTGAGTGGATATGGAACGAATCGCCCGCCTTCAATCGATTCCGCGGCTTTGACTGGATGCGTGAGCCCTGCGTCTCGTGTCCAGAGCGCTTCAAGGATTATGGCGGATGCCGCTGCCAGGCGCACTTGCTCTCCGGCGACGCGGCGGCGGCGGATCCGGTTTGCTCGCTATCGCCGCATCATGGTCGCGTGCTTGAAGCTTTGAGATCGAAAGAGACCTCTGATACGGCGAGAGCTTTGCTGTTCCGCACCGACGAAAATTCGCGCAAGTATGCAAAGGATTCCAACGGCGAGCGCTGATGCGGCCCCTCTCCGCGGCGAAAATTGACCCAATTGTGAATCGATTGCCGAACGGGCTCACGATCATTGCGCATCGAGATCCCAAAGCTCCGGTTGCCGCGGTTTATGTCGCTTACCGCGCCGGATCTCGCGAAGAGCCGCCGGGAATGGCGGGTCTGGCGCACCTGGCCGAGCATCTGATGTACACCGGCACCAGTAAGATGCCGGGGTCTTACTTTCGGGCGCTTGAGCATCTCGGCGCAACCTCGATCAACGCCTTTGTCCACGAAGACTTCAGCGCGTACTTCCAAACCGTGCCGGTCGTATCTGTCGATTCGGTTTTGCGGATGGAAGCCGATCGCATGATCGGAATGGCGGACTCGCTGCGTGAGGACACTGTCGAGCGCGAGCGTGAGATAATCCGTCAGGAACTCAAGCAGCGGGAACTCGACCCTGTGTATCGAGCCACCCGAATCCTGCCGCAGGTCGCGTATCCGCATGATCACGTCTATGCGCATCCGCGCGATGGACTGATCGGAGAGATCGCCTCCGTCGGGATGAGCGCGACTTCCGAATGGATTCGAACCCGGCATATCGCGGCACACGCGCTGCTTGTGGTTGCCGGCGATGTACAGCCTGACGTAATTTTCGACAGCGCGGCGAAGCACTTCAAAGATGCGCCCGCGGACGAGTCTTGCCTTGATGTTCCGGCGCTCAATTGCGTGTCACCTGCTGCGCGCCGAGTTGTTGTTGAAATGCAGTCGCTGCGCGATTGCGTCTGCACCGCGTGGTACTTGCCAACGCCGGTGATGCCGGATCCCGCCGCACTGGAATTCGCGTGCGAGCTGGTGCTTATGCGCGTCCGCTCGGGGCTGGCGAAAGAACTCTCCTCGAGCCTTACGTTGCTGGACTGCGATTTGCGTCCGACCTCGGGCGGCTTGTCCATTTTGTTTTCGGCGTCCGCGCCCGCTCCGATGCCTGCCGATTCGATGGAGAGTGAGCTATGCAGTGTGCTTGGACATCTGGCGCGCGAGAGTCCGAGTGAAGAAGAAATAGACTACATCCGCTCACGGCTGCTCGATCGTGTTTTGCGCCAGACTGAGCCGGTTGGCGGAGCGTGGGGAAAAGCCGGAATATTAGCGCTTGCGACCATGCTCGATGGGACCGCGCTGGCACATAATGCGCGCATCGACGCTCTCGGCGCTGCTACATCGGGCGACGTGAGCCGATGTGCCGGTTTCTGGAACGCCGCGCCGCGATTCACAGTGCAAATCCGCGGCGTGGCTCGAAGGTAATGTCAAATTTCGGCAGCGGCAGTCGAAGTCGGCTGGCGAAAGCGGAACCTTTTTTCTTTGACAGCGGTCTTCGCTGCTTCGCGATCGAATGTTCGCGATCAGCTCTCGCTGAACTGCGTTTCATCTATGATGGCGGCTTCGCGGATGAGGCTGCCGCAAGCTCCGGGACAGCATGGCTCGCCAATAGCGTGCTGCGACGATCTATTACGCGATCCGATCTGGCGCGCTCTTTGGAAACGCTCGGCGGGAAGATTCACGGCCAGGTCCGAGCCGACGGGAGCCTGATTTCTATCTCCGATCTGCCGGAGCATCTGCCAGTCTGGCTCCAGTGCCTTGCCCAGGCACTCCAAGCTCCTGAAATTCCAACCGAAGAATTAATTTCAATTCGCGAGGATCGGCTGGCAACAATCTCACGCGAGTGCACGGAAGCGGATAATCTCGCGCTGCGGCTGCTGCCGGAGAAAATCTACCCTGCGGGACACCCGTACGCTCAGCCTTTTACCGGTTCGGGAAAAACGCCGGCAGATGACGTCAGCATCGGTTATCTCGCCAGGTATCTTAACGACCGTATGCTGACGCGCCGATCGGCGCTGGTAGTCGCCGGTTCCGCATCAGCGCTATCCGCGCTTTCCGGAGCGCGCGACTGCTTCGCGCCAAATTCTCGAGTCGCGGCCGAACCCGAATTGAGCTCGTCTCCGCCACTACTATCGGAGAGCGCAACCGGCGGGCGCAACGTCGCGCTGATTGATTATCCAATGGAGGATTTGGCGGCGCTGTATTTTGCCGTTCCTACCTTCCCGCGCAATTCGAGGGATGCCGACGTCCTGCTTGTCACCGAGGCGGTTCTAAGTGGAATGTTTACATCCCGGATAAACCTGGAGTTGCGCGAACGACGCGGATGGACGTACGGAATGCGCTCATCATTATATGACACGCGCGCGCAAGGTCTCTGGATCATATCGTGTTTCGTAAGCGCCGACCGCGCTTTGCCCGCTATCGAGGAGATAGAGCGCCAGTTCCGCGACTTAGCCGGACGTCTCCCGTGCTCGCCAGACGAGCTTGCCGGCGCGATCGGTTACCTGTTGCGCCGCATTCCCGGAATTCAGGAGCGGACCGCGCAAATCGCGGATACGCTCGCACAAGCGCTGGTCTGTGATCTGAGCCCCTTCTATTTAGATGAGCTTGAACAACGCGTCATCGGGATCACACCGGATGATATCACGGAGAATTGCCATCAGCTTCTCTCCGAAAGACGAAGCCAATGGCTGGTGATTGGCGACGCGGCGCGGCTGAGCGCGCAGTTCAATGCTTAACTCGGAGGCGATGCGGAAAAATTCGCGAAACGCGATTTCGCAATGGGCAAAATAAGAGACCCTTCAAAATGAAGGATTTTTCGACGTTTCACGTGAAACGTGGCACAAAACGAGACACGGTTCTACGACGTTTCACGTGAAACATGCCGCACAAGAGAGACTGAGTCTTGCCATGTTTCACGTGAAACATGCCATTAGGCCAGCATCCGCTTTGGCCCTCTGAACGACGTGTTCGGCGAATCTCACGCGGCACTGGTCATCACGTAGTCAGTATTGATATGTCGAATCCATGGGGAGTGGACCGATGACGACTGCGAAAAAACAGCTTGCTGACGCATTCGGCGGCAAGCTTACGACTCTGGAAGAGCAGCGCGCGATCTGGCGCGATGCTTTGCACGAGGACGCCATTTGGGAAGGCCCGACCTTTGAAATCCCGGTGACCGTGATCGGATTCGAAGCGGTGAGCCGCTTCATGGAATTTCTGCTGAGCGTGGTTCCGCGCTTCAGCACCAGGGCGGTCGCGGTTTATCCCGCCGCGGATCCGGAAACCACCATCGTGGAATCGACGGGCGGCGGCGATACTATAGACGGCGGCCGCTATACCCAGCGATACTTTACCCAGATCACCATCAGGAATGGTCAGGCGTTTCGGATGCGCGAATACGTGAATCCGTTCCAGACCTACAAGGCATTCGGCAAGGAGCGCTGGGAAAAGGCGATGGCAGAGATCGCAAAGCACAACCGGCCGTGGCCCGCTTCCCAAAAGCCGGACCCGATCACCCTGCCGCCGCTCAGGTGAGGCGAGTCCTCGTGGAGGATCGAGCATGGGAGAAATTCTGATCGCCGGAATCACGCATTATCCTGCACTGGCTGGACCCGACGCGTCGATGGCCTGGATTCTGAAACGGATGCTTAAGAATCCGCGTCTGCCCGCTCAATATCGCGATCCGGAAGGATGGCCGGCTGCGATGCGCCAGGAATGGAGCAACGATGAAGGAGCTGCCGCCGCCCGCACGCATCGCGAGCGGCATCTGGGATGGCTCGCTAAAGTGCGCGCCGCGCTCGACGCCTTCAAGCCGGACGTGCTCGTCATCTGGGGCGATGATCAATACGAAAATTTTCATGAAGAAATCATCCCTCCATACTGCGTCTTCGCGCACGATTCGTTCGAGTTCGGACCGCCGCCGAACAATGTGTGGAAGGAATCTCCAGACAAAAGATTCCATGTCGAGGGAAATGCCGCCGCCGCGAAGCATCTAGCGAGCCGCCTTATCGAGTCAGGTTTCGATGCCGCGTATTCATACAAGCCGCTGCATCATCCGCTCGGTCATGCGTTCGCGAATGCGATTCTCTATCTTGACTACGACCGCAAAGGATTTCCGTATTCGATCATACCGTTCGCGATAAATTGCTACGGCCGCCGCGTTATCGCGCAACGCGGGGGGCTTCCGGTTTTCGAGAATCCGCCCACCGACGCCCAACTCGATCCTCCGGCGCCGACGCCTAAGCGCCTGTTCGAGCTCGGGGCGGCAACCGCAAGAATTCTTTCCGAGAGTCCGTGGCGCGTCGCGCTGCTCGCATCGTCGGGATGGTCGCACGCTTTCCTGACCGCCAAAAACCACTTTCTCTATCCCGATACACCCGCCGATCGGCGGCTATACGATGCGCTCTGCTCTGGCGCGTACGAGCAGTGGCGCAACTATTCGGCGTCCGCCGTTGAGGAAAGCGGCCAACAGGAAATGCTCAACTGGATGTGTCTTGCGGGCGCGCTATCGCAGCTCGGGCGCAAGCCGCGCGAATCCGCATTCATCGATACGTGGATCTTCAACTCGTCCAAATGTTTTCTCGTCGCCTGAGCGGGATCCGCAATCGCCATGAAGCTTGACGGCAAAGTCGCAATCGTAACTGGCACCAGTCCGAATATCGGCGGCGGGATCGCGGAAGGACTCGCGGCGGAGGGCGCCGCGGTGGTTTGCGTCGATTCGCGCGCGGAAAATGCGGCCGATTGCGCGAAATCGATCGCAAGCAAGGGCGGGCGCGCGCTCGCCATGACCTGCGACGTGACCGATGACGGCCAGGTCGCCGAAGCGGTGGAGAAAACGCGCAAGACGCTGGGACGAATCGACGTGCTGGTGAACAGCGCGGCATTTTTCAATCGCAAGGGTGTGCTCGACATGCCGCTGAACGAATGGAACCAGCAACTCGCCGTGATTCTGGGCGGCGCGTTCCTTTTCACCAAGCATGTGGCGCGCGCGATGATCGATGGTGGCCGCAAGGGGAGTATGATCAATATTATTTCGACCGCGGGCCATCAGGGCGAGCCGAACAATATCGCGTATTGCACTGGCAAAAGCGGACTTCTGAACTTCACGCGCTCCGCGGCCATGGAATTGATTGGATACGGAATTCGCGTTAACAGCATCACACCTACCGCGACCGATCCCGCCGAATCGCTCGAGCGCGGCGCGCGATGGGGCCGCAGAGCTCCCGATGCGGCGCGCCTGCAGGAGGCGTTCAAGCCCTTTCGCTCGCGAGTCGCGATGCAAAAGTTGCCGGCGCCGAGCGATTACGCGCGCGCGGCGGTTTTTCTTGCGTCCGACGACGCGGCAATGATCACCGGAATCGATCTGCGCGTGGACGCGGGCGCGATCGCGCAATACTGGGCCTGGGACCCGGGCAAATGAGCTGACTTCGCCGGCTGAAGAGGAGACTCCCTATGGAAAAAGCTTCAAATTACATCATCGACGATCAGGAAGCGGGATTGTTCCGTGTCAACCGGCGCGTTTTCACCGATCCGGAATGCCTCCAGGAAGAGCGTAAGCGGATCTTCAGCCACTGTTGGATTTACGCCGGCCATGAATCCGAAGTTCCGCATGCCGGTGATTATCAGTCGCGCACCGTCGCCGGGCACCCGATTATCCTGGTGCGCGGCGATGACAGCGTGGTGCGTGTGCTGCTCAACACCTGCACCCATCGGGGAGCGATGGTGTGCCGGCAGAAAAGGGGCAGCGCCAAGACCTTCCAGTGTCCCTATCACTCCTGGACCTATAACTCGCGAGGCCAGTTGATAGGTGTACCGGGCGAGGACTCTTATAGCACCGCATTCTCGCGCGATGAGATGGCGCTAGCTTCACCCGCTCAGGTTGATAACTATCGCGGCTTCGTCTTTGTGTGCTTCGATCCAGAGGCGCAAGGACTGCATGACTATCTGGCTGGCGCGAGGGAGTATCTGGATCTGGTTGCGGATCAATCCGAATTGGGAATGAGAATAGTACCTGGACAGCAGTCTTACAGCGCGCGCGCCAACTGGAAGCTGCTGGTGGAAAACAGTTACGACGGTTATCACGGCTTGTCGACCCATCAGCGCTATTTCGGTTTTTTAGGCGACGTCGGAATCGACATGAGAGCGCAGGACGCGGCTATACGGTCTCATCAGAAAGTGGTTAATCTCGGCAACGGCCACGCAGTTATCGAATACCAGGTGCCATGGGGACGGCCGATCGCTGACTGGGTGCCTTCATTTGGTGAACATCGCAAGGCGCATTTTCAGGAATTGCGCCGCCGCTTCGACGAGCGCTTTGGTAAGGAGCGCGCGTGGCGCATCTGCGAGACCAGCCGCAATCTCGGAATTTTCCCGAACCTCGTGATCAACGACATCATGGCGGTCACGATTCGCACCTTCTATCCAGTTGCGCCGGATTACATGGAGATCAACGCATGGGCGCTCGCGCCGCTGGACGAGAGCGCAGACAATTCAGCGTTGCGCCTCGACAATTTTCTGACCTTTCTCGGTCCCGGCGGCTTTGCCACCCCAGATGATGTCGAGATGCTCGAATCATGTCAGCGTGGTTTTCTCAATCGAGAGGTCGGATGGTCGGACATCTCGCGCGGAATGAAACGCGAGCATCCCTCGCTTACTGACGAGCTGCAGATGCGCACGTTCTGGCGACGATGGAATCAGCTTATGACCGAGCCGAAAGTGCGGCGCGCGAGGAAAGCGGCGTGATGGCCGCACTGCCCACCCGGCAGGAGGTGGAAGACCTGCTGTATCGCGAAGCCGCGCTGCTCGACGAATGGCGGCTCGAGGATTGGCTCGAGATGCTGACCGACGACGCCGTGTACCAGGTTCCGCCGACCGACACGCCGGAGGGCGATGCGCGCAACAGCCTGTTTCTAATCGCCGACGACGCGGTGCGAATTCGCTCGCGCGTGAAACAGTTGCTCGGCCGTTTCGCATGGGCTGAGAATCCTCACTCGCGTACCCGCCGAATGATTGCGAATGTGCGCGTGCTCGGCGCTGACGGCGACGACGTTCTGGTGACCGCGAATTTCGCGGTCCATCGGATGCGCTATGAATCGGTCGATACTTACATCGGCCGTTATGACTACAAACTCGCGCGGGTCGGCAAGGACCTGAAAATTCGCGAGCGCCGCGCCACGCTCGACAACGAAGCTCTCCGTCCGCACGGCAAGATCAGCTTCATCCTGTAACCTAAGCATCAGCGCGGAAGTAGCGAGCTCGGAAGCATGAGCGCGGAAGAAATGAATGCGATCGACATGCACAATCACTTCGTCGCACCCGAGGTGATTGAATTTCTCGCGCGCGAAGGAAGCCACTTCGCCACCCGCACTGTTGAACGCGAGGGCCGCAGGTTTTTTCTAATCCAGGAGAAGGCACTACGCCCGATCGATGGGCCGATTTCGGATGCCGCCGCGCGCGTCGCCGATATGGACCGCGAGGGTATCGGAGTCCAGGCGATCTCCTGCGTGCCATTCCTGATGTATCCCGAGGTGAAAAGCGACCTGGCGCTTGCGATTGCGAGAGTGAATAACGACGCGATGGCGGCGCTTGCGGCGCGCGACTCGCGGCACTTTGCGCCACTCGCGTCGGTTCCGATGCAGAATCCGGTGGCCGCGGCCAGGGAACTGGAGCGGGCGGCGGAGCTTGGTCTTTGCGGAGTCGAAATCCCGCCCAGGGTCGTTGAAAGGCAACTCGACGATCCCGAGTTCGAGATTTTTTGGGAAGCTGCCGAGGCCACGCGGATGGTGGTGTGCATACATCCGTTCGAGGCTGCCCCGGCGGGAGCGTTCTCGCGCTATTTTCTCGGTAATCTGGTTGGCAATCTCTACGATACGGGTCTGGCCGCCGCGCTCATGATCTATGGCGGAGTTCTGGAGCGTCATCCGGGTCTGCGCATCGTGCTCTATCATGCCGGCGGCGCGCTGCCAGCGTTGGTAGGAAGACTCGACATGGGTTATCGGCTGATTCCCGAGTGCAAGCAGGCCATTCCGCGGCCTCCATCAACCTACGTGTCGCAATTTCATTTCGATATCATCGCGCATAGTCGCGCGATGCTCTCTCATCTGATTGAGACCTATGGCGCCGAGCGGTTCGTTGTAGGAAGTGACTATCCGCTTGCCGCCGGACTCGCGCATCCAGTGGAAGAGGTAAGGGCGCTAGGTCTCGATCGCGAGAGCGAAGCAAAAATCCTCTCCACCAACGCCCGGCAGCTTCTACGACTCACGACCTAGGTCCTCTAGCCTCCGGGAGGGGATCGCATCGTTGACATCTCATTACATGAGATCATGCACGGTGATGGCCGTGGTCGGGTGAACACGCGTACCCTCCTTCGCAGCAATCGGTCGGGACATTCCCAGCAGAAAGCCCACTGTGCGAAGGACGTGCTCAAAGAGCCGGCATCGACGCTTGATCACTCTAGCCTTGCAATCGGCGCCACGGATGGCGCGGGGCACTTGCCGATACCCATTGGGGGCCAGCGGCAACACGATCACTCCGCCACTCTTCCCGATGGTATGCGGAAGTCCAAGACTGACGTGATGCGAATACCTTTTCATCTGGGTTCACCGTCGATCGCTCTACGAAACACCGACTCGACGACTTATGTGAAGCGCAAGTGCCGTGCCACATTCACCGGAACTGGTTGAACTAACGGGGCAAAAATTCTCTGGTGATAATGACACTCTTTTTTCTGAGACTGCTTACGGCCGATGCATCAGAACCTCAAAGCTATTTCATTCTGCCAGCTCACATCTCAAAAGAAGACACGGAATGAGTAGCGCTGGAAAAAAGAAGTCTTCATCATCCAAGCCCTTACGCCGGGCATAGCTCATGCTCATCCATTTCGGCAGGACCGGGATACAGAGAATGCACGAAACTGGATAAGCGCATGAGAAGAATCGAACTAGTTATGAACAGTGCGGCCTTGGACACGTTCAAGGAATCGGTAGCCGAGCTTGGGGTTCAGGAAGTTGACTTGTCGGCGATTCGGCGTTGGAGCGCTCATAAAGCGCAACGCCGGAGTCTGTATCGCGGACAGACGTTCACCGAGGATTTCCTCCCTCTGACAAGAGCCGAGTTTGCGGTGTTCGAGGAAGACAAGGAGCGAGTTGTACGCGCGATAATCGCGACCATCCACCCTGAGAGCATCTCGATCTTCAAGATTGACGAGGTGATCACGTTTGACAGGAGGGATAGTTCCGGCCAAGAGACACGCGCCACGACAAATGCGATACCGACCGAAAGCTATCAGACCGACCCAGCCAAAACCGGTTCGGAACCAGGTCAAAAGGTCCGCGGCTCTGTATTGCTCTTGCACTAACGCTTGAAAGAGGGCGAGAAGATAAGGTGGAAATAGGTATTTACCGCTCCAATGGTGCTTCGAGATCGCAATTGGAACGCGTGCAGTTGACGAAGGAGAGTGCGATCGCCGGCTTCAGCCTGGCGGCAAAGAGCGACTATGAGCCCGGCGATCTCATCCTCCGTGTCGGCGGGCTTCAGACCACGCGTAATTATCGAACTATCCAAACCGGCATCGCGACCCACGTGCAAAACGACTTGCTGTCATATCTCAACCATTCCTGCTGTCCGAACACCATCGTGAACACTGAGGCGATGGCGATCGAGGCGTCGGCCAGGATTCGTGCGGGCGACGAACTTACGTTCTTTTATCCTTCGACTGAATGGGAACTCGCGCGCCCCTTCATATGTCGCTGCCGCGCGCCTCAATGCATCCATCTGGTGGCTGGGGCAAAGTACGTACCGATCGATACACTCGGCCGGTACTTCATCAATTCGCACATCAGGGAACTTGCTCTGGCCGCACTCGTCAAAGTCGCGGCCTGACAACCAAAACACCAACACTTAGTGTGAGCATCTATTAACACTTATTTTTATTTTGCTCATCTGCGGATCGCTCGTGGCCAGTTCCAATGGTGTCTTTACGCACGATGTTGTTTAGGCGTGCAGCGACTTTGAGCTGATTACTGTCTGCGTGCTGGGTTCAAAATCTGCGACGGCCTTTACATTGCGCCGTCGATCAGGCTCGCCCCACAATCGAGTTCAGATCGTCCACGACGGCGATCAAGTTCGTAATTTGCGTGTCCAGCTCATCCTGTTCTTCCCTCGGGACCTCGCCGTACGCGCGCATGTAGCGGGAAGTCGCTTCGGTAAGATCAATCGAAAGAAGCGTCAACTTTGTGGTGATGCGCCGGCGGTTTGAGATGACCTGGGGATCGAGACCGTAGCGATGCTTTATCGCAGCGATCGCTTCGCGCAGCTTCGCGATCCGTTCGCGAATTGCCGGGCGAGCGGAATGAGGTATATCGTCCCGGTAAAACGTCATGGCTAGGTCGGGCTGCGCGTGAAGGGCAGTCTCTATGTCCAGCAAAGCGTCCTCCAGCGCGCGCATCGTAACCGAGAGACGTCTTAAATGGGATTCGGTCATCTGAACCGCCGGTTATGCGATAATCTCAATCTCACTTGCCGCATGCGCTCTCCGTACCATCGTGCTCGCATCAGGTTTGGCCGTTGGTAGAACTCTGATTGCCAACGGCGAGGATCACAGATGCTCATCCTCGTGCGGCGGCAACACGAGGAACATTTCGCCGACTAACTTTCGCAAACCAATCTGCCCGGCCTTCCGCTCGTCGGCAGTCATCAGGTCGCGCCGAAGAGCATCGTGCTTGAGGCCGTATCGACGCATGTTATCCGCGAGGCGCGACAGCGCACGCGCAGTGGAGCGCACAAGGAGGCGGCCACTTTCCAGGTTGGCGCCGCGCCTCAGCGCGAGCTCGACGTGCGGCACACACAATGTTGGCGTTGCTAATGGGTTATCTGGATTGAGTTCGCTGATGACCTTGCCGATAGCATCGTTAGCGGTTCGATCCGAAAGCTCGCAAATCCGGCAATTTCGCTGCGATGGTGAAATGTCAGCAACTTGTCTGGTTAATTCCTGGAGCGAGTTTGCGGAGGAAGCCGCGGATTCAAGTCTTGCAGCTTGTGAGTCGGCTAGAGCTGGATAAGCACGGGATATACCGACCGGCGAAGTGAGACTCGAATAGATCCATGTATGGGTTGCGCAAAAGCCGCCCTTCAGAGCGTGGTCCTTTTGAGCGCTCGTCTCTGTACTCAGTTCATATTGCAGAATACTGAG
>JASHOJ010000255.1 GCA_030041155.1 Candidatus Binataceae bacterium
TCTCAATCACGTCGGCAGTCGCGGCCGGGAAAATATCACGCGCCGTCCGTCCGATGATTTGCCGGCGCGGCAGGCCCCACAGCTCTTCCGCGGCTTTGTTGACCAGCACATACCGCAGATCACGGGCATCCTTGACCAAAATGGCGATGCTTATGTTTTCGATAATGCGATCCAGAAATTCGCGGTTGCGGTCGCGATCCTTTTCGGTCTGAACGCGCTCAGTGATGTCACGGATGAAGCAGTTGATGATATAGCCGTCGCCACGCCGAAGCGCGCTGACGGAGCCTTCGGTATCGATCCGTTTGCCGTCGCGGCGCAGCGAGGGAGCCTCGTAGCGCCCACCGGGATTTCCGCGCCGAGCGTTTTTGAGGAATTCTGCCAGCCTTTCGGCATTGGCCGCGCGGTTCTCCGGCGGAATTATGAGATCGCGGAGTTTCCGGCCGATGGCCTCGCCGCAAGACCAACCGAACATCGCCTCGGCCTTCGGACTCCAGTCGATCACAGTGCCGGCTTCGTTCATCTGAAGAAAAGCGTCGAGTGCGGTATCGACGATGACCCGCGCCATCCGTTCGCTGGCGCTTTTTCCCCAGATCGACCAGACGCAAAATGCCAGAGAGCATGCGAGCATCCCGCGCACGAGCTGAATGGGGACGCCCGTGACGTGGATGAACCAGTCGTAGTTGATGACGTTGGTTGGCCAGATCTGACCCGCGGGGACAATGACGCCGGCCGCAACGGCATAGGCCGTGAAACCGGCGGCGGCGCACATCGCCAACCGCTTTGTGAAGCCGGAATACGCCCGGGCGAACCGCGCGAACACCAGGCTCGTGGCCATGGCCCCGAGAAATCCAAAGATGTAGCGCGCAAAGGCCTCGCCCGCGGGTTTCCCATCCATCGTGGCTACGGCGGCGACCAGAGCGAGGAGCGGAATATAGGCCCATGGTCCCGGCGCCCTTAATCCAAGTCGAAGCGTTTCTCTTCGGGCAAACTCCGTCAACAAGACAAACGACGTGGTCATCACCGTCAGGCGCACCAAGCCGAACGCCGGCGAATCGCCGCCGACCATAGCGATCAAATCCAGCCACTCGCCGCTCCCGTGAAAGAAACCGAACAGCCCAAGCACGACCCACGCCTCTTCTCGGCCGCCGATCCGGGCGATGGCGATGCACGTCGCTCCGAACAGGATGAACGCGAACCCATAGATGAAGAGGATGGGGCCCATTTGCGCACCGAAGAACGCAGTCATGATGTCAGTGCGACGAAGCGCCCTCGCCAATTCGTGCTTCGCGCCGCCGTCCGGTTATTTCAATCGTCCGGAATGCGGCGCCTCAGCGCGATCTATTATCCCAAGTTGAGTCAAAAAACTTTGCACTCGGCCGCCGGGAAAGCCCTCGCCGGCATATCATTTGGCGGTATGGTTTCCGGGTCGTATGTTGTCCGGCGATACTGCCCAGCCCGCGTTCTCCTGAGCGCATCCAATGTCGCCTGCGTTCAAGGCTATCCCTCACGACCAGTGCGGATCATGGTCGGATTTCCCCCCGGTGGCGGCGTAGACGTTGTCGCCCGCATTATCGCTTAAGGTGGTCCAACTCTCCGGCGTCGTGATCAGAGGCCGACAGCGACCGCCAATCATCTATTATTTTTCGAATTTCACGTAGAGATGGTCGCAGTCGGGATTACCGTTGTTGTCGACCGTCAGATGTAATTTGTCGGACTGGCGTGTGGCCGAGTGCAACGAAACCTCCACCGGCCTGCCAGGCAAAACAGCGCCACGCCACAGTTCATCTGCCGCATCGTTAATGATGACGTTTACCCCGTTGGCATCAGGACAGGATCGAAGGACTTGTTCCGGAATTGAAAGGTTGACCTCAGAGAAGCTGTCATCGACCGCCAATTGCAGGCTTGTTGGCGTGTGCAGCCCAGGGTGAACGAAAAATTCGTCAGCAGAAAGCACGTTGACTGTTCCAAATACGTCGCCAAGCTCGACGTTTGCCACGTCACATCCGGGAGAATGGTGCGCCCACAGCGTTACCGTCCGATTATCGGGGAGGATCCATTGGTCAACTTGGGAGAAATCCGTCTGCCGGGCAGCAATTTCCATGCGCTTCGAATCGATTGCCGGCGACATTTCTCCGATCGAACCGGTTGCGGTCAACAGCAGACAGGCGGGCGCTAGCCAGGCGGAATAGTCCGACAAGGAATTTTGAAGCAATTCGGGTTCAATCTGGACTAGCCGCAACTGCGGTTGCCCCGAGAGCAAGCGCGTGAGGTTGATAGTGTTGACGTTGTAAATGTAGTGACGAAATGAAAAGTTGATGGGTAGATTTCTCGCACTAAACTCGGCAAGTCGTTGCGCGGTCTTGGCATCTACCTCCAGCCAAGCGGAGCCGGTAGCGCGGTCGATCGGCACTCTCCGGTCGCTCGTAGAGTAACCGCCATCCGCTTCGTATTTCTGAATTGTCCCGCGACCATCCAAAAAAGGGACAGCCCCAAGAAGCGGCACATTGATCGCCCGCGGCTGGGCGAGTCCAAGCCTCAGGTCAATCAAGGGGAAACATGAAATGGCGGCGACGGCTATTGCGGCAACACCAACCGCCCAGCGCACACTGTAACCCCGACCGAATGCAAGCAGGCTCCAAATCGATGTGAGTAGCATCGCCGGAACAAGCGGCGCAATAAAAGCCGATCCTTTGTTTGGTGAAGACGCAAGCGCGATGGCTCCCTCGACAACGAGCAGGACCGCCGGCAGAAGTTTCGACGCGAGCAATTTCCGGAACGCAGTCCTCCACCCGTCATTTATCAGGGATGAAGTCGCCCTGACGGTCAATAGCCCAAACCCGACAGCGATGACGGTCAGGTTCGGTAGGTACAGATATGCTCCCAGAGTTTGCACGAAGTAGAGGAGCGTATTCCACTCGAAGACAGACGACTGCGGCGGTCCATAATATTTGCTGAGCGGGCCATAGCCCAAGGTGACCAGATATTGAAACACGACGGGGCCATTTGGAATTAGCCAGATTGCAGCTACTAGGATCGCAAGGCCAAAGGACACGGCCAGGCGAACAAATTGTTTCGGGCTGTTGCCCGATCCGGACAGCACTTGAATAACTGCCGCAACGGCGAGCCCGGGAACGAATGCAATCGCCATGGTTCGTGCCAACGGCATTAATCCCAGGCACAGACCAAATACGAGTGCCCATGGCGTGCTTCTAAGTCTGTTGGAACGCACCAACGCAAGCAGAGCAAGCGTGGTTACGGCCGTGGCCGGCAAGGCAAAATGGTAGCTACGGCTGTAATTGATGATGATCGGACTCGTCGCCACAAGCAGGCTGGTTAAGATTCCCAGTAATCTGCCCGACAGGACTTTGCCGAGATAGTACGAGGCGATCACCGTCACTAGGCCGGCCGCGGTCGGCACACAAAAACCGGCAAGCGGCCGGGCGCCCAAAAACAGATAACACAGCGACGACAGTGCCGTGGTGAGCGGCGCGGCGCTGGGCCCAAATTCTACAGCTTTGGCCCATCCAAATATCCCATGATCGACCAGTGCTCTAAAGTCGACGAATGATATTCCGAGATATCCTGCTTCATCGATGTCGTAGGGCTGCCCACGGCGAAAAAGCCATATCCAGCGAAGATTTAACAGCAAGAAACAGACGCCAACCGCCAACAGAAACACAAAATCAGCGTGCTGATATTTTTGGGACTTGTCCACTCGCAACGTGATGCCGTGGGTTCGAAAGATCGAAGGCATGATCCCCATACATCAGGGCATGACTGCGCAAAAAAATCAATTAATATCCACACGGGGGTTCACTTCGGCTTTGTGCCAAATAAGAGACCGGAGGGCACTGCAATAGAAGAGTGTCACTATTACCGGCTGCCCGCACTGGCCGCGGATTACGCCTCTCAACGAATATGCTGACTAAATCGTTGTGGCGGTTTCGGCCGTGCTGCGGCCGAGCCATCCTGAATCGACCGTTGGCAGCGGAATCGCATCGATCAGCATGCGCGTGTAGGCGCTTTGCGGGGCGGAAAAGACGTCGCCGCAAGACCCCTGTTCGACGATCCCGCCGTCGCGCATCACCACGACGCGGTGACAGATCGAACGAATGACCGACAGATCGTGGCTGATAAACGCCAGCGCGAGGTGCATCTCGCTCGTGAGTTCTTTAAGCAACCGCAACACCTGTGCCTGGGTCGACACGTCGAGTCCCGATACGATCTCGTCGGCGAGGACGAAATCCGGCCGCAGCACGACCGCACGTGCGATGCCCACGCGCTGACGCTGCCCGCCGCTGAGCTCGAATGAATACCGCTCGATCGTATGGCGCAGGAGGCCGACGCGGTCGAGCACGCCGTACACCAGCGAGATTGCTGCGGTGCGGTTTGCCGCAAGCCCATGCAGCAGAATCGGCTCGGTCAGGATTTGGCCGATGGTCCGGCGCGGATTGAGCGACGACATCGGGTCCTGAAAGATCATCTGCATGCGTCGGCGCAGCGGCCGACGCGCGCGCTCGTCGAGCGCGGTGATATTGCGGCCGTCGAACACGACCGTGCCCGCCGACGGAGTGACGAGCCCGAGCAGCGCGCGCCCCAGCGTGGTCTTACCGCACCCGGATTCGCCGACGATACCGACCGTTTCGCCCTTGCCGATCGCTATATCGACGCCGTGCAGGATCACGGGGGCGCTGCCGCTGCGGCCGAGCCGACCAGCCCCATAAGAAACGACCAGGCCGCGGGCCGCGAGGAGCGCATCAGCCATGTTCGGCCTGCCTCGCACCTCTGTCGAAGGCGGCGATTTCCGCGCGCAGCGCGGCGATGACCTCGGGCGGCGTGGGCTCAAGACCGCTGTCGGGCCGGTCGTAGCGCGGATTGGCGGCGAGCAGGGCCTTGGTGTACGCATTGCTCGGCGCCGCCAGCACGTCCGCGGTGCTGCCCTGTTCCACCACTTTGCCCATGTAGAGCACGCTCAGTCGATCGCAAATTTTTGCCACCACGCCGAGATCGTGGGAAACAAAGAGCACGCTGGTGCCGTGGCGCTCCTGCAGCGCTCGAATGAGCCGAAGAATTTGCTTCTGCACGGTGACGTCGAGTGCCGTGGTCGGCTCGTCAGCGATGACGAGCTTGGGCTCCAGCCCGAACGCGGCGGCGATCAGCACGCGCTGGCGCATGCCGCCGGAGAGCTGGTGCGGATAGCTGTTGAGGACGCG
>JASHOJ010000256.1 GCA_030041155.1 Candidatus Binataceae bacterium
AGCACGTTCTCGCGGCCGAAATGCTGAATCCATTGCGCGAGATGATAGGGGTAGCGGCTGCCCTCCGCGACGAAAGGATTAGCCGATAGAGCCTCTTCGAAGCTGACCTTGGCCGCCGCGATATTGCGCAGCATCCGATAGTGCGACCATGCGCGTTGGACCGGATCACGCAGCGTGCAGATAATCTTGCATCCTGGAATATGCTTCGCGATTCGCGACGGCGCCTGAGCCGCGGCGAAATAGGGACAAACCTCGCCCGCCAGCATTCCCGAGGGCGTATCAGCGAAGTGCCACGCGTACCAATCGATTCCGCATCGGTATCGGATGGTGAAGAAATAGGTCTCCTTGGTTCCGTGCGGCAGATGGACGGATCCGCTCAGCGCGTGATGCAGCCAAGTCGTGCCGGTGCGAGCGGGCCCAGTTGCGATAAAATCCGGCAGCCGCCGCCGACCGCCGCTAGCATCGCCGCTAACATTCCGAGCGCCGCTAGCATCAAATGACCGCAACTAGCTTATCCCCCGTCCGTCTCGCAGAAAGAATCAACGACATGGCATCTCACACCATGTTTACCTAAATATTCGTTAATACTTAACAAACCTTAAGCTAAATGCAACTCAGGGACTGCCCCAAGGCGGGGCAAGCTCCCATAAGTGCTGATTTCAGCTACTTTGTTGGCCGAACACGACGGTCGGTCGCGTCTTCCTCGATACAGTCGCGAGCCGGTATCCTGCACGCCATCATGCCGACTATGCGCCGCCCCCGGCTTATGACGCTTATGGCGGCAATCCTCCTCGCGCTGGGATGCGCGCGATGCGTCGGCGTGCAGCCCCCAGCTCAACCCAAAATGCCGGTAATTCCGGGATGTTCCACCGTGTTGTCCGCCGGGGCGTCAATCGATCGAGCACTCGGTGCCGCTACACCTGGAAGCTCGGTTTGCCTTGAGGACGGGATCTACAGTCCGGTGACATTTGCCCGATCGGGAGCGCCCGGCGCCTGGATCACGCTCAAAGCCGTAAATCCCGGCAAGGCGACAATCTTCGCGCCGGGCGACGGGATTCAGGCAGTCAATTTGAACGGCCAGAGCTACATCGAGGTTCGCGACCTGGTGGTCGATGGCGGGATGTTCGGAATAATTTCATCCGGCTCCGGGAATCACACGCGGATTATCGGCAACGAGGTAGAATTCGCGGCGGCCAGCGGAATTCAGCTAAACGACGGCGATTACCGGATTATTGAATACAATCGAGTTCACGACTGCGCCAAGCGATGGAGCGGAAGCGGCTCCGGAATCTCGATCTATCACGCAACCGCTTCCGATCAGGCGCCCGGTCCGCACAACATCATCAGTTACAATCTCTCGTACAACAATGCGAATCCGCCCGGCGGGACTGACGGCAACGGAATAATCTTCGATGACGGCAATCATACCCAATCCGATCGCCGCGCCTATCACGAGCAGACGCTTATCGAGGAAAATATCGTTTATGGAAACGGCGGCGCTGGAATTAACGTTTTCCAGTCCGCAAACGTGATCGTTCGCAACAACACCGCGTATTGGAATCACACGATTACCACCAACTCGAGTCACTGGCGCGGCGAGCTGCAAGACGAGTATGGAACCGGTCTTATATGGGTCAACAATATCGCGTGGGCGAATCCCAGTTTTAATCGCCGCAACTCGGCGCTGGTGATGGAGGGAAAGGCGGCGGTCTGGAAAAACAATCTCGTCTTCGATGGCCGGCACGGAAAGAATCCGATGCTTAAAAATCCGCCGCGCGACATGACTCCGATGCCCGGCTCGCCCGCGATCGGAAGCGGAACCGCCGCATACGGAGTGCCGGCGGCGGATTTTTATGGCCGCGCATGGGGCGGCGCTATCGGCATCGGCGCGGTGGAGTAGCCGTTTGCTGCTGACAGGGCCGAATTTGGCGCGCCCGAAGGGATTCGAACCCCCAACCCTCGGATCCGAAGTCCGATGCTCTGTCCAGTTGAGCTACGGGCGCGCGAGACTCCTCAAACTAGCAGACCCGCAACCGTAGTCCAGCAACCGTTGCGCGAGTAGAAAGAGCGGGCTCTTTCGACTTCGGCCTAAGCGCCGCCGCTCAAGATGACACAGGAAGTCGTGTCATCCGAAGCAAACGCCGCGCACGTTTGTCATCCCGAGCGACGCATTCTTGCGCCGAGTTCCCTCGGCCTCGCTCAGGACAGGCTCTGGGATCGCGCGCAGCGATTCCGAGATAACTTCAACAGCGCGTTCCTGCCGGTGTCATCCCGAGCAAGCGAGCAACGCGAGCGAAGTCGAGGGATCTCGGACTGCTCCGCGAAAGCGAAGCAGGCACCGGATTGTGTGCCGATCATACGCAAGCATTGACCTCTCCCTTGATCCCTCGTTCTTGGACAAGGAGACTAGAAGAATTCGCCGCGATGACTTTCGGTGTACGTGCGCTGACTGACCGGACAGTTAGCAGAAAGTGGATTTTGGGCCACAAATCGTTTATACTCGTCGTTTGCAGGCGACCCGCTATTGGATACGGGGTTGGCGTTGTCAACGCCAGGAAGGGCCGTTTACGGCCCATTAAACGGCATTCCTGAGAGCGACCCCTATCGCCAAAACCGCACGCGGCCCAAAAGTGCGAAAATCGACGCCACTTTCGCCGGTTTTTCGCGTCGCGCCCGTGTCATCGCCGGGTCGAGCGTCGCGCGAGTCGCGCGATCCCTAAATCAGCAGCTCCTTCAGCGTCTGGACGACCGGCGCCTGAACTCCGTCGCGAAATCGTCCGCTAAATCCCAGCAAGGGACGAAAGCCCTCCACCTCGTAGCCGCCTTCCGAAATCATGGCGTCACTTGGCAGATAACAGTGTGTATCGCCGAGGCATCCGACGGTGAGAAAAGGAGCATCCGCAAAATACTTCGCGATAAGCCTGCGGTAGGCGACAACCGGTTCGGCATTGATTCCGACGATTCGGAAGCCGCCGCAATCGATCAGATGCCAGAACAGAGGCTTGTCACCATCTCCGCCGACGGCATACAGATGCTCCGGCACTTCGATCCGCTTGACTATCGGCGGCCGAAGCTGCACCTCGCCCTCGGCGCGTCGCGCCAAACTCGCGACCGTATCCGCCAGGCTTTCGCACCAACGCTTCCATTCTCTCCATCGCGGTTTTCTAAATTGGGGACCTAGAAAAAGCCGCCGCGCCAAGCCCCTGATTTCATGAGGCAGGCCTGCAAATGACGGCCGCACATCGCCCGAGAATCCCTGCATGAAAACGATTGGAATATCTCCGAATTCCTGCCGCAAGCGAACTCGAATCCGGCCGGGATAATCGGCCGATACCTGGTGGATTCTGGGAAATCCCACCGGATGACAGGCGTAGTTCCAGACTATCGCAAGCGGATGACCGCCGGGTGTGGTGAGCTTGACGACCCTGACGCTCTCATCCCGTTCTCCGGCGGGGTTCGGCGCCAATACCGCCAGCTTCATCAGCCCCGACCTGGTCATTTTCGGATGAACCAGGCGGCGGCTCATCGAGTGATTGGCGGCTCCTTCATTGTAGGTGCAGATACACGGCACGCCCTTCTGTTCGATCGACCTGATCAATTCGACAATTCTGGCCGACACGAAACCGACGTAATGATCGTCGACAATCCCGAGGCGCGGCATCGCTTCGGCGGTCATCGGCGCGAAATGGGTGTGCGATGCGCACAGGAAAAGCTCATCAGGCCGCTCTTCGAGATCAAGGTCATGCAACAACCTGGCTCTGAGCGCTCCACCGGCGTACAGCAGGTCGGTGCTGACGATCACCACCCTCGAATCCGGCCCTTTGAAGACCAGCGCGTTCGCCTCCAGCCGATCCGCAATCCCGGTTAGCGTCGAAGTGCGGCTCTCGTATCCCCCGAGCATCACGCGCTGATGCGGGGTTATGTCCGCCATCCCTGACGAGACGAGCAGCGTATTTTCCATCTCAGCGATTCTTTACAATCACGCCGCGGATAAGAAAACTTGCGTTCGCGGCGTCCAAACAGCCCTCGATTCGTTCAGATTCTGACCGCATCGACGGCGCTACGATTCACCTCCGTGGATTCCTGTTCAAATGGATAGAGCGCCTGGTCGGGAACGAGGTCATCCACCGCTTGGATATGGCGGAAAAAGCGCCATCGGTTTCTCACTATCTGATAGGGACGGAAGCCGGCGTTCTTGCATCCTTTAAGCGCGGACTCGTTGTCCGCCGCGACCGAGGTAAACAACCACCTGGCACCGGCGCCGATCCCCCGCTCCGCGATCTGGGCCATCGCGCTCGCCATTATTCGCATGCCCCTGAATTTCTCGAAGGTATAGGCCCACTCAAGGAACATCTCGTCGTCTTTCAGCATCGGGAAAATTCCCTTGAACTGCGTAGCAGTCAGCTTGTTTTGCGACGAATCGACGAGAAACTGCATGTAACAGATCTGGTTGTACTCTGTGGTCGCCAGATAGCAGGTCGAGAGTCCCAGCTCGATCGCCAGCACACGGCCGGGGCGTTCGAGCGCGATCGCGGGGAGATCTTCGCGCGTTGAAGGCCTCACGAGAATCGGAATTTTTGCTTTTGGAGCGGTAAAATGCATCGAGCCATCGCGCCGCAAGACATAAGAGACGGAATCTGAGTGGATTCGGTCCGTGGTCTGGCCTGCCTTCTGGAGCAAAAGGCTCGCAAACCTGCCGCTTTTGAGGGCTATCGGTACTGCGTGCCTAAGTCGGTCTATTTTCTGCTTCATATCTCTTTCCGCTGCCGCGCTTTTCGCGCAGGAAGGAGAGAAGATGCGCGCGGTCTTCCGGCATCCGGATAGGCGAGTAGCACGATAGGTGCCGCTCTCAAGGCGTGGAATTGAAAGCTCTATTACACACAGCGATGTACTAATTGCTTCGATGGCTGAAATATTTGCCCATTAATGAAGGAGGCCACTACGTGAGGGCACACTGCCCATTGAGCCAATCGCCCATCAAAATCCGTGCGGCGGCGTGGAGGCGCGACCCGACTCTGCCGTGAGTTGATTGCATTGGCGCTGATTTCGCAGCGATTTCGAGGTTGGCGGCTGATGCGAGCTGCGCTACCCTCGCCCGGACGCGATCAGACCCGAAAATGGCAGCTCGATTCGTGACTCGCTGCCAGTCGATGTTGCACTCCAGCCGATGACGACCGCATCCCGCAATCACGCAAGCGCGCCAATCGCGATCCTCACCGACTTCGGATATCGCGACCATTACGCCGGCGTGCTGTCCGGCGTGGTTGCACGGATCGCGCCGAATGCGCGCGTAATCGACCTGAGCCATGGTATTCCGCCCCAATCGATAACCGCCGGAGCGCTCGTACTCGCGCATAGTTGGCGCTTCTTTCCGGATCGGACCATCTTCCTGGCCGTCGTCGATCCCGGCGTGGGCACAGAGCGCCTGCCGATTGCGATCGCAAGCCGGGCGGGTGCGAGGTTCGTCGGTCCCGATAATGGCGTGCTGATGCTCGCGGCGCAGGCCGCCGGCATCCAGCGCGCGGTCGTTCTCGAATCGGCGCGCTATCGCCTTCCGGCCACCAGCGCGACGTTTCACGGGCGCGATATCTTCGCACCCGCAGCGGCGTGGCTCGCGCGAGGAGTCGCGATAACCTCGCTTGGCCGCGCGCTTCCGAAGCCTCAGCCTTTAAAGCTTCCGGAGCCCGAGGAGTCCGCCCGCCAGGTGCAGGGTGAGGTAATCTATGTTGACGGATTTGGAAATTTGGTCACCAATATCTCGGGCGCCTCTGTCGTTCGGATGAAAGCTCGCTTTCGCGAAAAATCGCTTTCCGTTAGGATTGAAAAAGGCGCGGCGATGAATCTTTATCGATCTTATGCGGACGCGCCGGTGAACAGTCCTCTCGCAACGATTGGCAGTTTTGATTTCCTTGAGATTGCGGTTCGCGACTCCAGCGCCGAGCGTCGGCTCGGATGCGGCGTCGGCGCGCGAGTTACCTTGAGTCCACGCGGATAAGAGATGGAAGACATCTCGCCACAAAATGGTGTCGCGGAGCCGGCCAACGACGGCCGCGGCGTCCTGACCGACATTCCGCGCTATGCGCCGGACTACCGAGAGCCGCTCGCGCCGCGCACGCTACCGCGCGACAACTCCGCGGCGCTCAGCATTTTTCTGTTCGCGCTGACGCTGCTGACCACGACGATGGCGGGCGCATACACCGCCGGCGCGGTTTTCCTGGTTTGGCATCCGATTATGACCTTCCCGGCGCTGGCGGCGGGCCTCTCGTTCTCGATCCCGCTGATGGCCATTCTGCTCGCGCACGAGATGGGCCATTATCTGATTGCGCGCCGCTACCAGGTGAACACCAGTCCGCCCTATTTCATTCCGGCGCCGTTTCCTTCCGTGTTCATAATCGGCACCTTTGGCGCGTTTATCCGGATTCGCGAGATGCCGCGGACTCGGCGCGTGATGTTCGATATCGGAGCCGCGGGTCCGTGGGCTGGAATGATCGTCGCGGTGCCGTGCGTGATAATCGGGCTCCACTTGTCCGAGATGCAGCCGCTTGGACAGGGTGGTGGCGGCTTTGATCTTGGAAATTCGCTGCTCTTCTGGGGAATTTCCAGGTGGATGCTTGGCGTCAATCCGGCGCTGGTGAACGTGAATCTGCATCCGATCGCTTTTGCGGGATGGCTCGGCTTCTTCGTAACCACGCTTAACCTCATTCCAGTCGGACAGTTCGACGGCGGACATGTTCTGTACGCGCTCACCCCGCGGCACCATCGCAAGATCTCAGGCCTGTTCGTCATCGGATGCGTGCTGATGGTGATCGTTCCGCTGCTGCTCGGCATCACGTATTGGTGGGGATGGCTGTTCTGGGCGGTGCTGGCGTTGTTTCTCGGACTCGGGCATCCGGCGACCTCGGATCGCGAGGTTCCGCTCGGCGGCAGGCGCGCGATAGCCGCGTGGCTAACAGTTGGGTTGTTCATCCTGACCTTTACGCCTAATCCGATTTCGCTCGGCTCTCCGGAGGACAACAATCCGCAAAATCAGTCGCAGAGCTACAGCGTGATGGATCGCACGCCAAGAACCATGCAGCATATGCCGCATCTGTTCGGACTCTGACCAATCACGCGGAAGGGGAAACGGGCTTTGAGCGAAGTCCACGTCAAGGATCGTCCCACCTGGGATCAATACTTCATGACCATCACACGTGAGGTGGCGGAGCGCTCGACCTGCCTGCGCGCGAAGGTAGGCGCCGTCATCGTCCGCGACCGCAGCATCCTGGCCACGGGCTATAATGGCGCCCCGGCTGGCTTGCCGCATTGCACCGAGGCCGGCTGCCTAATTTATGAATCCCGCAACCCGGATGGCGAGATCGAGCAGAACTGCTTTCGCACCATCCACGCCGAGATCAACGCTATTACCCAGGCGGCAAGAAACGGCGCGGCGATTCGCGA
>JASHOJ010000257.1 GCA_030041155.1 Candidatus Binataceae bacterium
CGTTCACGTCGATACCGGGCGGGTCCGATGGTGGATCGGCTGAGCGGCTGCCGCTTCGTCGCTGGTATATGGAAGCGGAACAGTTTTACGGAGATTGAACGGTTTGGCGAGACAAGGCATAAAGGCAGTGTTCTTCGACCTCGACGGCACCCTCATCGATATTCACGGCCCGCTCTTTCTCGCCGCTCGCCGCGTGCTGCGCGAATTCGGTCATCAACCCGAGTTGACTCGTGAGCGCTACGACCAGGCTCTAAAAAGCGGCGATTTATGGTTCGGCGTTCCCGCCGAGAAGCGGGCGGACTACGTGCGTCTTGCGTTCACCTACTTCATGGTCGAAATCGACAAGAGCGAGCGCCTCGAAGTGCTGCCTTACGTCGCGGAGACGCTGGCGGAAATCAAGCGGCGCGGCTACAAGACCGCCGTTATCACCAGCCGTCCCGGAGATTCACAAATCCTGATGCGAAAACTCGCTGCTGCCAAGATCGCGGACTATTTTGACCAAGTGGTTACACAGCCGGTCAGCGAGATGAAGGCGCTGCTCGACAAGACCGAAATTCTGCGGCAGACCGCCGCGCACGCCGTGGTAAGTCCGCTCGCTTGTCTTTACGTCGGTGATGAACCGCGCGACATCATGGCGGCGTCGCAGGCCGGCTATGCGGCTTCGGTTGCGGTTGCGACTGGAACCGCGTCGGCTGAATATCTGCGCAACCACGAAAATTTCAAACCTGATTACGTGATCGACGCGATGAACGAGCTGGTGCCGCTGCTCGACCGTATCGCGATGGAAGCACACTGATGGCGCGTTTTCCGGATTACAAGGAACCGCCCGAGGCACTCTCAGGGCTCAGCGTCGTCGAGTTGCCGAGCCTCGACCCGATGCCGTTTCTCGCCGCCGCGATGGCCGCGAAGTCGATGGCGGATTTCGGCGCCGAGGTGATCAAAGTCGAGCCGCCGATAATCGGTGCGCGCGAACGCCAGCTTGGCCCGTTTCGCGACGAGATGCCCGATCCAGAGACCGGAGGCCTCCATCTTTACCTCAATACCAATAAGCTGGGCGTCACACTCGACCTCGAGGATTCGCGCGCGCGCGAAGTGCTGATGCGGATGCTTGCCGGCGCGGATATCGTGTTGAATCCGCTCGCGCCCGCTCTGAGCGCGCGGCTCGGCCTTGATTTCGCGGCGCTCGCCGCGCGTTTTCCGAAATTGATCATTGTGAGCGTCACTTTTTTCGGAACCGACTCGCCCTATCGGGACAATCGCGGCGGAGACTTGGTTGCGACCCACATGAGCGGTGTCGGCTTCGAAACTCCATGGCATCAAGTAACCGATCCGAAAAATCAGCCGCCGCTCAAGCTCGCGGGACGGCAGGCGGATTACCTGACCGGCTATACCGCCGCCGCGGCCGCGATGTGCGCGCTGTTCGATCGAAAGAACAGCGGACGCGGACAGCATGTCGACGTAAGCCAGTGGCTTGCGATGGTCAGCATGCTCAGGCCGAATATCGGTGTCTACTCCCACGAGTCGCGCGAGGCGCCGATTTTCGAGCGCACCCGCGCGCGCCTAAAGCGCGGCGCGCAATGGGTTTACCCGTCCACCGACGGATGGGTCAGCTTCAACGCCGGAACCGACCGCTTCTGGCGCGGATGGAAAAACGTGATGGGCAAGCCGGACTGGATGGATGCGGAAATGTTCGGTTCTCCGCTTGCCCGCGCCGGTCATATCGATGCGATCGAGGCGGCGATTGTCGACTGGCTCTCAACCGAAACGCGCCAGAGCGCGTTCGAGAAAGCGCAGGCCGAGCATGTGCCGTGCTTTCCGGTGCACACCTGTTCCGAAGTGGCGGCCAATCCGCAATACGCGGCGCGGGGCTTCTTCGCCGATCACGACCATCCGACCGCCCGCGAAGTGCGGATGCCCGGCGCGCCATGCCGGATGAGCGCGACCCCATGGCGGCTCAAGCGCGGAGCGCCGCGGCTCGGCGAGCATAATCGCGCGATAATGATCGATCGCTTGCATATCGCGCCAGGCGAGTTTGACGCGCTCAAAGCGGCTCGGGTGATCTGATGCCGCGGCTGCCGCTGGAAAATATCCGGATTCTCGATTTCGGATGGATTTACGCGGTGCCACACGCGACCGCATGGCTCGGCGCGCTCGGCGCGGACGTCATTCGAGTCGAGTCCACGCTTGCGCCCGATTTGGTGCGTTTTCTTACCGGAACTGACGGCGTGCCCGGGTTCAATCGCAGCGGAATCTACCATTCGATTAATTTTTCCCGGCGCGGAGTCGCGCTCAATCTGACAAACCCGAAGGCGCAGGAGATCGCGCGGCGGCTGGTCGCGCGCAGCGACGTCGTGACCGAGAATTTCACCGTCGGCAATCTGCCGAAATACGGACTCGGTTATGATGATCTGCGCAAAATCCGTCCCGACTTGATCATGCTGTCGGGAACCCCGCTCGGTCAGGACGGACCGTTCGCAAAAACGGTTGGCTTCGGTCCGACCACCCAGGCGTTCGCGGGCTTGTGTCATCTGACCGGATATCCGGACGGATTCCCATGCGGAATTGGCGGCACCTGGCCTGATTTCGCGGTCGGTACCGCGATGGTCTTTTTCCTGCTCGCCGCGTTGCACTATCGCGATCGCACCGGTCAGGGCCAATACATCGATCTGTCGATGGCGGAAATGGTCACGACAATGATTCCGGAGGCGATGCTCGACTTCTTCATGAACGGGCGCGACCCCGGCCCTATCGGAAATCGCGACGACGCGATGGCGCCGCACGGCGTCTATCCCGCAAGCGGCGACGACAAATGGGTCGCGATCGCGATCGCAACAGACGCCGAATTCGGCGCGCTGTGCGACGCTCTCGGCGCGCCGTCGATGGCTTCCGATCGCGCCTTCGCGCGCCTCACCGATCGCCTGCGCAATGTCGCGATGCTAGATGCCGAGGTTGCGGCACGCACCCGCAATTTCACCCGCGAGGATCTGGTCGCGCGTCTGCGCGCCCGCGGGATCGCCGCCGGTCCGGTCTATAACACCGAGGATCTGATGCATGACGAGGCGTTCCTCAACTCCGGGATGCTCGTGAAGCTTAAGCACGGCGAGGTCGGCGAGCGCGACGTCCCGACCCTGCCGGTGCGCTTCAGCGCAATCGAGCCGCGCTTCAGTGGCGCGCCAATGATCGGCGAGCACACCGGCGAAGTCTTGTCAGAGCTGCTCGGGATGAAGTCTCAGGAAATCGAGCGGCTGAAAGAGGAAAAGGCGCTGCTCTGAACCCGCTGGCGATCCGCCGGGAAAATCAACGCTGGCGGTAAGCCAGGAAAATAAAGATGATGGATAAATCATGACCGAAGCCTCGGCAATTCCTCACGGCGGCGGCGCCCGCCCTGGCACGGTCGCGGTATGGATTCGCGCGATCCGCGCGCCCTCGCTAAGCGCCGCGGCAATACCAGTGCTGCTCGGCGTCGCCGTCGCGGCCCGCGACGGATTTTTCGCGCCGGGCCGGATGATCATGGCGCTGGTCGGGGCGCTCGCGATCCAGGCCGGCACCAATCTGATCAACGATTATTACGATTACCAGAGCGGCGCCGACACGCCGGATTCACTCGGCCCGAGCATGGTGATCCAACACGGATTACTTAAGCCGGAAGCGGTATGGCGCGGCGGAATCGTCGCCTTTGGAATCGGCGCCGCGCTGGGCCTCGGATTGGTGTACCTGTGCGGATGGCCGATTCTCGCGATCGGAATCCCGTCGGTCGCAGCCGGATATTTCTACACCGCGCGCCCGGTGTCGCTCGCCTACATCGCGCTCGGCGAGTTGACCGTGTTCCTTTTCATGGGACCGGCGATTGTGCTTGGCGCGTACTATGTGATGGCGATGCATTTCACATGGAGCGCGCTTCTGGTTTCGATTCCGCTCGGCTTTCTGGTTACCGGCATCCTCCAGGCCAACAACATCCGCGATATCGACGCCGATCGCGAGCACGGAAAGATCACGATGGCGACCATCCTGGGACGCCGCGGCGCAAACTACGAGCTGGCAGGGTTGGACGGGCTTGCCGCACTGTCAACCATAGCCGCGATGATTGCGGGCGCGATTCCGTGGATTGGCCTAATCGCATTTGCCGCGGTTCCGCGCGCGATTAACCAGCTCAAAATCGTGATGCGGGAGTCAGCGCCAAAGAAGCTCAATCTGGCGCTCTTCCGCTCGATCCAGTTGCACATGGAATATGGGCTCCTGATGATCGTGGCGTTCCTGGTGGCCGCCTTCTTTCACTGGTGAGGGCCAATGAGCGGCAGCGCGGTGAGGCAATGCAATGAGCGGCGGCGGCGGACCTGAGCGATGGCCAATTCTCGCGCCCGATGACTTGCGGGTGGCGCTGGTCAAGATCGAGCATGATCTCGACGCCCGCACCTATCGGCCCGGACAGTGGGAGCGCTTCATAGCCGATCTTAAGCGCCGTCCGGCTGCGGTACGTGCGGCAGCCGCGGCGGACGTTAGCCGCGTAAGTCGCAAGCTCCATCAGCGCAAGCCGCGGCGTACGATCTCCACCACAATCGGGATCGTCGCGGAAGTGGTCGGAGCCGTGATTGGGCTGGCGCTGGTTCTCGTCGCGATCCACGTGCCGTCAATAATCGCGGGCCTGTTCGGAGCGCTTCTCTGGATCATGAGTTTTCAGCCGCTGATTAAGGTCGGCGCCGGACAGGCATTGGGCATTCAATACGAGTACGCGTACCTGGCCAATGGCGAGCCGCGCTTCAAGATGAAGTTCGGCACCTATACCGCGGCCTCGCGCGGCTCGCGTATCCTGTTGCATCTGCTCGGCACGGTCGGGTCGCCGCTTGGCGCATGGCTGGCCGCGTCGATTATCAGGCCGGCGCTGCCCGGGACTGCGCGAGTCGTGATGGTTGTGTTCTGGATCCTTGTGATCACCAATGTTGCGGGCTTTGTAGCCGGACTTGCGGGTGTGCGGCGGCTTGGCCGGATCCGGACTGCCGACGGTAGTGGCGGCTCTGCCGGCCTCGAACTCCACGAAGCGCTCACCGACTAAGCGGCTGCTGCGTCAGACCCATCTGCCTCTTCTCTGCCCCTTCTCACGCGTGCTGCCGCGCGAAGAATCCCGGTTGCCGCGACCGATTGTAAGCCGCAGCTCTTCTCATCGCTTTGATGAGAGCAGGGCAAGTACGCCCGAGTATTGGATCATCGTCGTGGCGCCGCCGACCGGCCCGATCTCAAAGCCGGTGAAGAAGCCCGCGAGCGGAAAATTCCCGAGATATTGGCGGATATAGGCGGCATCATGACCCGCGATATCGTAAAGGCCGGCACCGCGCGACACGCAATCGAAGTAAAGGCCCAATGAAGGCGCGGACTTGAGCGTGCCCGCAAGATCCTCAAGTGACGCTTTAAGATCGGCGCGCGCCCGCTCCGCATCGCGCAGCACCAGGCCCACCAGGTCGCCCGCCTTCGGATGATGCGCGACCGCGATGACGCCGTGCTCCTTGCTCGCGCCAACGATGTTGCGCACCAGGTAGTTGCCGCGTTTCAGCTCGGTCGCCGCGCTGTCGGCCGGAATCGCCAGGAACACGAACGCCAACGCGCGCCGAAGATCGCTCGCAAGTGGTCCGGCGGCCTCGGCAAAAACCTCGTATGAGGGGCGATCGTCGAGCTTCAGAATAATGTTGTCGCGAACCGCGGTGATGCGATGCGCCTGCCCGATCGGCGTGCAGGCGTTGGAGCTTTGAAGGTGAAGATCGAAATCACCGGCAAGCAGCATCCCGGCCGCCGCGTTGTTGCTGACCACGTCGCCGCAGAACTGAAACGTCTCGCCGATAGTGCCGTCCTCGCTCGCGCCGCCGCCCGCGATCGCGACCCCTGGCAGCTCGCGGCCGAGCGCGGCGATAAGCGCCTCGGGAGCCGCATTGTAGGTGTCGGCGAAAACCAGCAACAGGTTCGCGGGGCCGAGCGCCGGACGCACCGCGTTTGCGATTTCCGCCGCCACTTCGTCCGCCCGTCCGCGAAGCTGGGGCGCGAAGAAGCGTTTTGCGGTCAACTCCTCGCCCCCGATCACCATCACCGCCAGCGCCGATCCCGATTCGATCTCCTGCTCGCCGGAAATCACCCCAACGCTGGAGCATCCCGCCACCTCCGCGGTTCCGGCGGCAGCGGCGACCTCGCGCAGGATCATGTGGTAGCCGGCGCCGTACGCGGTGGTCGCGAAAATCAGCGCCGCGTCCGCAGCCTTAAGTCCCGCCGCGGCAAGCGCCGCCTCGGTCGCCTGCGCCGCCGCGATGCGCGGATTATTCGCGGTGGAATATCCGGTTCCCGCCCGCAGCATCGCGCTTACCGTCCGCCCAGAATTTCCAGCAGTGTGACCATCCTTTGAATTCCGTCGCCAAGCTCCTTGACCGATATCCGTTCGTTTATTCCATGCACGCCGCGTGCCTCATCCGGATTGATTGAAATCGGAATGAAGCCGTACGCGATTAGCTTCTTCTGGCGAAAATAGTGGCTGTCGGTAAATCCCGCCAGCATCGTCGGCACCACCGGCGCCTTGTCGGTGCGCCGCGCAAGGGTCTCGATCGCGGTCATCAATTCGGATTTCTGCGGCGACGAAACCGGCGGAAAATTGAGAATCGTCGCCACCTTGATGTCGTTGTCGCCGATCGCTTTCTCCAGGGCGGCCAGGAATTTCTTCGGATCGGAGCCCGGCAGCAGGCGGCAATCGATCTCCGCGTAAGCCGTCTCCGATATCACGTTGGTTTTGTTGCTCGCGCCGAGCACGGTCGTTGTCGCCGTGTCGCGCACCAGCGCATTCTGCCGCGGAATCGCGACGAACTGCTTGACGTAAACGGGATCCCTGAGCGCGGATGCGAGGTCGAGCCATTGCCTGGGCCCGTGCGTGATTTCCGCCATCGCGTGGAAATAATTTTCCACCGGGCTGATGATTCTTATCGGCGCGCGAAAATCGTCGACCCTCACCAGCGCCGCTACCAGCTTGTCGACCGCGGTTTCCGCCGGCGGCACCGAAGCGTGTCCCGCGGCGCCGGTCGCGGTGAGCCGCAGCCATAGCGGAGTTTTCTCGGTTACGGAGACCGCGTAAAGCTTTTTGCCGCCAGTCTCCTGGATTATTCCGCCGCCCTCGTTGAGCACGTAACCCGCGTCCGCATACACGCTCGGCTGATGATCCACGAACCATCCGGCGCCCTCTTTGCCGCCTTCCTCCTCGTCGCCGGTAGCGACCATGATCACGTCGCGGTCGAGCAGAATTCCAGCGCGCTTGATCGCGAGCATCGCCATCATCTCGACCACTCCCGGCCCTTTGTCGTCGAGCGCGCCGCGTCCCCATATGACGCCGTCCTTCACCAATCCCGAAAACGGCGGCTCCTGCCATTCCTTCGGATTGGCGGGCACCACGTCCATATGGCAGAGCAGCAGTATCGCCTTATGATGCTTTCCGATTCCGTGCAGGCGCGCGGCAACGATTCCGCGTCCGGGGAACGGCTCCCAGGTTGTCGCGGGAATACCGTCGGCCAGGAACTTGTCCTTGATCATCTTAGCCGCTGGAAGCTCGTTGCCGGGTGGGTTGGTGGTGTTGATCTGGATGTATTTGGACAGGAAATCGGTCGCTTCCCGTGTCAGCTTGTCGTAATCGATCTGTTTGGGCGGCGGCGCTTGAGTCACCACCGCCTCGTGCGGAAGATGCGCGGGCGCCTGCTTAGCGCCGGCGCCCTCGGCGCGAGCGAAGCTCGGAAGCGCATGGATTAAGAGCCCCAGAATGAGAAGAGTGAAGCTCAGGATTACGCCGGTGCTCGCTTGACGCGAGCTTGGAGCAGGTCGCGGATGCTGTGTCATCGCAGGTCGTCCGAAATCGATGCTGGGATTGGGTAGAAGTAGCCTGTGGCGGCTTTAACCGTCAAACCATGCGGGATGGGAGAGTTATCCGCAGCCAGGTGCGCCCTAAAAAGGTGTCACCCCCTCGAGGGAGCGTTGCGCGAGTCGAGCGATCCCGGAGAGAATCCGCCGAGAAATGGCGGAGGGACCCTTCGACTCCGGCAGCCTGCGCTCAGGGTGACATAAGGGGTGATATCATCCTGAGCGAGGCATTCTTTTGCCGAGTCGAGAGCCTGCCCTGAGCCTGTCGAAGGGGATCGGCGCGCAGCGATTAAAAGGCTATACACGAATGAACTCTACAAAAACCGCGGTCACGCCGCGCCCGGCGCGCGCGGGAGTCGTCACTGCGCGGCGAATCGGACCAATTCTGAAAATTCTCCGGCGCGCGGCTCCGAATTGGAACGCGCCGGTGGTGACGTTTATCGGCGTCCAGACCGGCGATCCGTTCCGCACTCTGATTAGCTGCGTCTTGAGCCTGCGCACCCGCGACGAGACGACCGCCGCGGCGGCGCGCCGCCTGTTCGATCGCGCCGCAACCCCCGCCGCGATCGCGGCGATTGCGCCGCGCGATCTTGCGAGGCTGATCTATCCGGTCGGGTTTTATCGCACCAAGGCCAAAGTCATCGCCGGCATCTGCCGCGATCTGATCGAAAAGCACGGCGGGCGGGTGCCGGATGAAATTGAAGTGTTACTTGAACTGAAAGGAGTCGGGCGCAAAACCGCCAACCTGGTCGTGACCGAGGCTTACGGCAAGCCCGGTATCTGCGTCGATACGCATGTGCATCGGATTTCAAACCGATGGGGCCTGGTTAAGACCACGACCCCAGAGAAGACCGAGATGGCGCTGCGCGAGGTGCTGCCGCGCCGCTATTGGATCGAATACAACCGGCTGCTGGTCGCCTTCGGCCAGACCATTTGCAATCCGGCGTCGCCGCGATGCAGCATCTGCCCGATCTCGGCGCGATGCCCGCGAATCGGCGTCACGCGATTCCGCTAACTTCGTACCGCCAGACGGCGCCGGTGTTGCTTGACATTCAGTTTATCAGGCCGCAAAGATTCTGCGTTTGCGCTCGCGACGGAGTAGCGGAAGATGCTTTACTGCACGAAATGCGGCCATATGATGCACGAAACGGCGCGTGCCTGCCCGCAATGCGGGGCACCGTCTCTGTACGAGCAGATGGACATATCGCCGCGCTCTCGTCTGGTGGCGCTGCTCCTTTGCGTCTTCCTCGGATACCTGGGCATTCACCGCTTCTATGTCGGCAAGACCGGGACCGGAATTCTCTGGCTGCTCACTGGGGGCCTTTTCGTGATTGGCGCGGTCGTGGACCTGATCATGATCGCGACCGGTGATTTTCGAGATGCGAACGGGCTTCGCGTGCTGGACTGGGAAGCGAACGATTAGGAAAGCCGCAGCCGGGCGCTTGTGAATCAATCATCGTTATCAGAACCGCGCCCCGATGCTAGGCTTTGACACATGAGCATCAAGGTTGGATTTATCGGGCTCGGCGCGATGGGTTATCCGATTGCGGAAAACCTTGCCGCGCAGTTTGATCTAGCTGTATGGAATCGCACTCGCTCCAAAGCTGAGCCGCTTGCCGCAAAGGGCGCCCGGATTGTCGATAGCCCGGCAGATGCCGCGCGCGAAAGCGAGATCGTCGTCACGATGGTGGCAAATGACGCGGCGCTGGAAAGCGTGGTGGCTGGTGACGGCGGAATCGCGAGAGCGCTCGCGTTCGGCGCGGTCCATCTCTCGATGAGCACGGTTGCGCCCGCGACTATTCGCAAGCTCGCGCAGGTGCATCGCGACGCCGGCAGTATCCTGGTCGCATCGCCGGTGTTCGGCAGGCCGGACGCGGCTGCCGCCAAAAAGCTGTGGGTCTGTACCTCCGGACCGGGCGCGGCGAAGGAAAAAGCGAAACCGGTGCTCGATGCGGTCGGGCAGGGCACGCTTGATTTCGGCGAGAGGGTGGACGCCGCAAACGTGGTAAAAATCTCCGGAAATTTTCTGCTCGCCGCCGCTATCGAGGCGATGGGCGAGGCGTTCGCGATGGTCGAGAAGCTGGGCATCGACCGTGCCGCGGTCGCAAACGCGATTTCGCAGACGTTGTTTGCCTGCCCCGCTTACAAAGGCTATGGGGCCGCGATTGCCAATAAGAGGCACTCGCCGGCCGGATTCGGCCTTGCGCTCGGGCTCAAGGATGTCGAACTGGTGCTCAAAACCGCGCACGAGGTCGATGCTCCGATGCCGACCGCGAGTCTTCTGCGCGATCGCTTTCTGCATGCCCTCGCGATGGGCCGCGGAGAGCTGGATTGGTCGGCAATTGCGCTGGGTGCGCGCGAGGATGCCGGACTAAAAAACTAAGTCGAACGCGTTTTTTGCCCGGCTGCGGGGAGCAGGAAACCCCTGCCACATCGAGCTGAAATGAACAGCGTGGATTTTACCGCGCCGCGGGACTCCAACCTAACGGTTGTTAGATTTTTTGCCAATTTTGTTCATGGCTGAACTGTTCAGCCTTATGCAAGAATTTGGATCGCGCTAAAGTTGCGGTCATGAAGGTGTTTACCCAAATCACGGACGGATTTCGGGGCAGATGGCGGCGCTCGCGAGTCTTCTCGCGACCCTGTCGCGGAGCAGATTCACTTCCGCTTCGGGCCTTTGGCGGCATCCGCCGCGCCCGAGGCTTTCGGCCCGGCGCGCGATGCGAGCCAGTCGCCATTGCGAGTTGCCTGCAACAGGGCACTGATTTATCTTTGAACTCGCGCCAATCTGTGCGGGCGTTCTAATGTCTTTTCCCCGATCAGTTACGCGAGCGGACGAGAAGCTGGGCGCGATCCTGGCCGAGGTAAAGCGCCTGAGAGGCCGCCTGAACTCGCTCGCGATTCAACGCGCCCTGTTCGGCGCGCTAGCGAGCATAATCGCCGCGGTCGCGCTGATATTCGCGGCGGCGTACCTGCTGTCTCCGCTCGCTTTTGTTCTGGCCGCGGCGGCGATCGCGATATGCGCGGTGGTGATCTGCGTGCGCGCGATCGGCAGCGGATGGGCGATGCTCTCAAGCGCGTCAAAAGCCGCCGAGATCGCCGACTATCGCGCCTCGCTCAAGGGCCGCCTTACCACCGTCGTCCAGATGGCGTCACGGCGCCATCGCGGCTCGTTGTGGCCGTATGTGCTGGAGGACGCGCTCAGCTATCGCGATGATTTCGCGGCCTCGCGAATCGAGCGCCGCCGCATTGAGCGATCACTGTGGGCGCTGCTCGCGTCGTCGCTGATAGCGGCGCTGTTGATTCCGCTCGCGCGCAGCCACCGAAGGCTTGAGCGCGCGCATCCGGGCCCACCCGCCGAGATCACGATGAATCTGAACGATCTCCATCTGCGTCCCGCCGACCCGGGCGACGCGGATGCGCCCGAGGTCCAGGCTGATGCGGCCACGATGCAAAAGCTTCAGGCCAAGCTTGCCCGCGAGGGTTATGGCGCCGGCGCGGGTGCCGCGCAAAATGGAATCGTCGATCGCGCCCGCAAGATCGCAAGCGACGTGCAGAGCAAGCTGCGCGGCGATACGCGGCAGAAGCCGCGGCTTACGCTCAAGCTGGCGGACTCCGGCGAGGATCGCGCAACCACTCCCGGCGGCGGAGACTGGGCGATGAACCATCCCGAGCAACAATCGCCTCCCGCCGGCCAGTTCGAGCCTCAGCACGGCGACGAAGGACGCGATATGCCGATGCTGCCGACCGATAATTCGACCCCGCGCGATCAGCTCGCGCAGCATGTGGGCGGACCGGGCGGAGTGCAGGCGCCGAGCGCCGGCGGCTCGAACGCGCAGGATTTAAGCGCCACTCCGCAAGACACCGCGGACGCCTCCAGCTCGCAGGGCAGCGGCGGCGGACCGTCGCACGGCGTCGGCGCGGATCCCGACAGTCTTTTCGGCGCGGCCAGCAATTCAAAAATGGGCAACGAAGGATTTGAGATCTCCATCCAGGCGCGTCCGATAGAGCACGGCGCGAAAGGGACCGGCCAGGCGTATATGCCGCCCAAGGTGCGCACCCCGCTCAACCACGATCAGCATCCCGACGAACCCATCGCGCGCGCCACCGTTCCGGCAAGCGACCGAACCACGATTCAGCGGGTATTCGAAAGATGAGCGAGTTGCAGGCGGCCGACACTCTCACCGTTGCCGATTTCGCGCGCACGTTTCGCCGGGTTCAGGCCGAGATTCACAAGGTTATCATCGGCCATGAGCAGGCGGTTGAGGAATTGCTGTGCGCGCTCTTTGCGGGCGGTCACGTCCTGATTGAAGGCGTCCCCGGCACTGGCAAGACCACGCTGGTGAAGACGCTCGGGATGGCGCTCAACTTAAGCTTCAATCGCGTTCAGTTCACCGTCGACCTGATGCCGGCGGATATCACCGGCACCCGCGTGATCCTGTCGGATGGCGATGGACGGCGCGAGTTCACCTTCCAGCCGGGTCCGATCTTCTGCCATATCCTGCTCGGCGACGAGATAAATCGCGCCACTCCCAAGACTCAGTCCGCGCTGCTGGAAGCGATGGCGGAGCTGCAGGTCACGGTCTCCGGCACGACCTATCCGCTGCCTCCGCCGTACTTTGTGATGGCGACGCTGAATCCGATCGAGATGGAAGGAACCTATCCGCTGCCGGAGGCGCAACTCGATCGCTTCCTGTTCAAAGTACGCCTGGATTTTCCCGACCAGGAGCAACTGGTGCGGATTATTTCCTCGACCACCGGGCCCGAGGAGGCCGGAGTAGCACCGGTCTTCGGCCAAGCCGATGCCGCCGCGCAGGTGGAAGCGCTCAAGCGTCTGGTGCGCGAGGTTCTGGCGCCGCCCGCGATGGAGCAATATGCAGCGCGAATCGTTCGCGCCACTCAGCCGGAAAACTCGCGCTACGTCGGCGGCGGCTCGGCCGCGCAGCACGATGAAATGGTCAATCGCTATGTCATGTTCGGTTCGAGTCCTCGCGGAGCGCAGGCGCTGATTCTGGGCGCCAAAGTGCGCGCGCTGCTCGACGGGCGCGCCAATCTGGCGCGTGAGGATATCGACGCGGTCGCAGTGCCCTCGCTGGCGCATCGAATCATGCTCAACTATGCGGCGCACTCCGATGCAATCGAAGCGGCGCAAGTGGTCGAGCGCGTGATCAAGTCGGTGCACGCCGCGCGAACCTGAGGTTGCTTGCGATGCTTGAGGCGCGCGCGTTCGAGCCCGAATTTCTGCGCAAGCTCGACCGGCTGGTGCTTGGCATCAAGCGCGCACGCACGATCCGGGCGGGAAATCGAACCCTGGGCCGGGTGCAGGGCGCCGGAATCGAGCCCGAGAACTTCCGCGAATACGCGCTCGGTGACGACCTTCGGTTTCTCGACTGGAACGCCTACGCGCGGCTCGATCAGCTTTCGATTCGAACCTTCCGCGCCGACCGCCAGGTGGAAATGACCATGATGGTCGATGCGAGCGCCTCGATGCGCTATCCCGAACGCGACGACAAACTGGGCCTCGCGCTCGCGCTCGGCGCAGCGCTGGCTTACGTTGGAATGAGCGACAACGACGCGGTTCGAATCGCCACCTTTGCCGCGCATCGCGGCGCGATGCGCCTGGACGCGACGCCGTTTCATCGCCGGCGCGAAAGCTATATCGATTTCAAGCCGTTCGTGTCGGCGGCACGGCCCGGCGGGGAAACCAGAATCGGCGCCGCGGTCGATGAACTGCTGCAGTTTCGGCGTCCGCCGGGAATCGTGATTGTGATCTCGGATTTTCTGACCAGCCAAAGCGAGTACGAAAACGCGCTTTCGCGGCTGCTCGCCGCCCGCCACGAAGTCAAAGCGCTGCATGTGCTCGGTGAAATGGAATCCACCGGCGCCTATCCGCCCGGCCTCTACCGCATTCGCGACGCCGAGAGCGGAGTGATGCGCGAAACTGTGTTCGATTCAGCAGCGGCGGAAAAAATCCGCCGCAGGGCCGAGCAGATCTCGGACGGCATTCGCGATTTTTGCGTTGGCCGCGGGATTGGATACGCGCGCGCGTTCGGCGTGGCGAGTCTGGACGGCTTTATTGAAAACGAACTGCCGAAACTGGGGCTGGTGCGCTGACGATGGGGCTTCTCGATCCGCGAAATCTCGCCTGGGCGGCGGCATTGGCTGTGCTGGTTGCGATTTACCTGCGGTCGCGGTCGCGCCCAACTCTCGAAGTTTCCAGCCTGATGCTGTTCGACGACGTGCCGGCCCCGGTAGCAAGCGTGCGCCAGGTGCATCTCGACCCGCTGTTCTGGCTCGAAGCCGCCGGATTGTGCGCGCTGGTTTTTGCCGCCGCAGGTCTTTATGCGATGACCGCGAAAGCCGGCATGCGCGGGCACAGCCATGCGCTGGTGTTCGACGTCGGCGCCGCGATGGGCGGATCGAGCGGCGCGCAGGGTGGCGCGGTTCGGATCGACGAGGCGAAGCGGATGGCGCTCAGAATCTTGAGCGCCGCGCCGGCCGGCGACGAGTTCAGCGTGCTGACTTATGCGCTTGCGGCGCACGTTGCCGCCCCGCAAACGCCGAACCTCGCGGTGGTACGCGGCGCGATCGAGGCGCTTGCCCCGCTCGACGTGCCGGCGCGCGCCTCCGCTCTTAGAGCCGTCATGATGCGGGCGCGAGGCGCTTCCGAAATAGATTTCTTCACTTCGCGCGAGCCGGATAAATCAGCGCTCAGGGACGCCGCTCTGGACTCGCGGGTCAACCTGCATCTGATTGGCGGCGGCGACGATAACCTGGGAATCGTCTCGCTCGACGCGGGCGCCGGCGGCGGATCGAAGGGCAGGATTGTGCTGCGCAACTTCACCGGAGCGCCGGAACTGACCGGACTCGCGATCGATCTGGACGGCGCGAAGGTCTTTGATGAGCCGCTGATGCTCGCGCCGCGCGAGCAAGTGGTGGTGCCGTTCGGGCCGCTTGCCGAGGGTGGGCTGCTGCACGCTAGGCTGAAGCATCCCGACGCGCTCCTGGCCGACAATCAAAGGTGGGCGCTTGCGCCGCTTGCGTCCACGGTGCGTGTGATGGTGCTTTCGCCCGATGACTCGGTACGCGCCGACCTTGCCCGCGTGCTGCTCGCGATCAGTCCGAACTTTCAGGTCGAGACCGCAAGCCCGAGGTATTTTCATCCCGACCCGAAGGCGCGAATCGATCTCGCCGTGATGCACGACTGTTTTGTTCCGGGCATCAATTCCGGCGCCACGATGCTCATCTATCCGCCAGCCAAAATCGCTTCGGTGGCGAACCTCACCGGTTTCAGAATTGACGGCACCGCGGACCAATCCACGATGATTCCGCTTGCAGCGCCGGGAACCGAATCGGACGAGGGCTCGGTCGCGCGCGTCTCGCTCGATTCCACCCGGATGATGCGGATGCCGGCGTGGATGGATACGCATCGATGGGCATTGGCCGGCAGTGCCGATGAGAGGGTTCCGTTGGTTGCGTCGGGAGAGATTCCCAGTGGCCGAATCGGTGTGCTCGCGTTCGATATCCGCGGCCATCTGCTGCTCGACCCCGACCGGCTTGACGCGCTGGTCGCGACCGTCGGACTGGTGAAACGGCTTACCGAACCGGTCGGAGTGCGGGTGGTCTCAACCGGCGACTACGTGAATTTTGCATCGACAACGCCGGTCAAGGTCACGCGCCCTGACCGCAGCGTGATCATGGTGCGGCCCGATGCATCGAATCGGGTGCGAATACGACCGCTGGAAATCGGACGCTACGTGGTGGAGATCGCTGGAGCAAAAAGCCAGATCTTCGCCAACTACTACGACGCCGCCGAGTCGGATCTGGCGAGCGCCGCCGCGCGGACAACCTCGGTCAGCGAAACTTTTGCGGTGCGGAGCGGCACGGTGGCTTATGCTCAGAGGCAAATGGAGCCGCTCGGAAAAGTGCTGATCGCGATCGCGCTTTTGTTGTTCATCGTCGAATCGATAATCCTGGTGCGGCACGCGAGCCGCTGGAGCGCCACGCATGTTTGAACGGCCCGAGATGCTGTGGCTGCTCGTGATTGCGCCGCTGGTTGCGTATCCCGGCGTGGTCTCGATGCTGCGCGGAAAGCTCGCGGCCGGCGCCGCCTCCGCGATCCTGCGGCTTGGATGCTTTGCGGTGCTGGTCGCGATGCTTGCCGGAGCGCGAATCACCGCCACGCTTCCCGCGCGCCGGGTGCAGATTGTCGCGCTGGTTGACCGTTCGCGATCGATCGCGCCCGATCAGGCGGCGTGGATCCGCGGCCAGGTGCTGGATGTTTCGCGCGCGATGGATCCGGGCGACCGGCTGGGAGTTATAGGCTTTGGACGCGATGCGCGGCTAATCCGCCCGCTCGGCGATCCGCGCCTGATAAGCGGACAGCCACTGGACCAGGCGCATCTCGACCGCGGCGCGACCGATATTGCCGCCGCGCTTACCGCCGCGCGCAGCCTGTTTGCCGCTGATGCGGACAAGCGGATTTATCTGCTGAGCGACGGCGATCAGACCCGCGGCGACGTGGCCGAAGAGATTCCCGCGATGCTCGATGACGGCACGCGTATCTATGCGAGCGCGCCGCCGCCCTCGGCTGCCGAGCGAATCGCGATGACCGACTTTCGCGCGCCTCAGAATATCCGCGCCGAGCAGCAATTCAACTTCGACATCGGAATCGAAAGCGAAGCTCCAGGGCCAGCAGAGGTTCAACTGCGCCTTTTGAGCGATGGCGCGCCAGTTGGCGGCGAGACTCTGGCGCTTCGGCCCGGGATGAACCGCTTCGAGCTGCCGTACAAGCTAGATCGTCCGGGCGCATACCTGATGAGCGCGGAGCTTGCCGCGCCGTCGCCGCTCGACGTGATAAATCCGCGCGCCGATGCCGCGCTGTCGGCCGCCTCGACGCCGCGGGTGCTGGTGATCTCTCAGAGCCGTCCGGAAAGCCTGCTGAGCGCGCTCAAGCTGCGCCATTACCAGGTCGAGATGGTGTCGCCGCGAGCGCTCGCCGAGCACAGCGCCGATTATCTTCCCTATCAGCTTGTGATTATTGCCGACGCGCCAGCCGCCACCATCTCGCCCGCGGCTCAGCACGCGCTGAACCGCTACGTGTCCGATCTCGGCGGCGGCCTGATCGTGACCGGAGAGGCGCTGCGCGACGAACATTATCGCGGCAGCGAGCTGGAGAAGACCCTTCCGATCACGTTCGAGGCGCAACCGCCGCCGCCCTCGCGCGAGCCGATAGCCATCTACCTGTGCATCGATCGGTCAAACTCGATGAGTTACGACTCGCGCTATCCGGCGGTGCGCAATGGGCAGCGAATCCGCTACGCGAAGCAGGCCGCGATCGCGCTTTTGCGCCAGCTTGACGACACCGATTACGCGGGCGTGATCGCGTTCGATTCCGAGCCCTATGTGCTGGGTCATCTGCAGCCGCTCGGCGAAGATCGCGCGGAACTCGAGCAGCGGATCGAGCGCCTGCAGCCGGGTGGAGGAACCGATTTCAAGGAAGCGCTCGAAATCGCGCAGCGCGAGATTCTGCAGAGCGGAATCGCGGTGCGCGAGGTGCTGCTTCTGACCGACGGCGACACCAACCGGCAGTATCACGACCACGACGCGCTGATTGCGAGCTACGCGCGCGACAAAATTCCCGTCTCCACCATCCGAATCGGTCCCGACCTGGCCAATCTGAACCTGCTGCAGGATTTCGCGCAGGCGACCGGCGGGGTTTTCTATCGGGTGCAGGATATCGAGAAGCTGCCGCTTTTGCTGGTCGGGCTGACCCGCCAGGCGATGAATCGGCGCGACGCGGGACGCACCTCGGTCCAGATGGAGGGGCATAACGGAATCCTGTCGGGAATCTCAGCCAATGAGATTCCGCCGATCGATTTTTACGCCGCGACCAGGCCCAAGGATGGCGCGCAGGTCGCGCTTCGCGTCCAGCGTGGCGGCAAGGATTCTCCGCTGTTGGCCGCATGGCAATATGGGCTCGGACGCTCCGCTATATTCGCCGCGGATCCCGATTCGCTGGCCACCCTTAGCTGGATCAGATGGAATCGCTACGCAGAGTTCTGGTCGCAGCTCGTCGAATGGACGATGCGCGACGAGTCGCCCGGGATGTTCGCGATGCGGCTTGAGACCGCGGACGACGGTTCGATTCGCATCGGCGCGGAAAAGGCCGACAATGCCCCGGTCACCAACCTGATCTGCCGCGTCACCGGAGCGGGACCGGCCAGGGACGTGCCGATGACGCAATCCGACGTCTCGCTGTACACCGGCGAGATCGGTCCGCTGCCGCGCGGCAAGTACGTTGCCACGCTAATGATCAAGGCAGGCGACAACGAGCGCGTGCTGACGAGCCGCTCATTCGCGTCGATAGGCCAGGTGCCCGCCGACGAGTCCGAGCTCAGGCTCAAGCCGCCCGACATCGCGATGCTGAAGCATCTGGCGGACGCAACAGGCGGAAGTTTCGACGCGCCAGTCTCCGCTATCACGCGGCATTACGGGCGATCGGTCACGGTTCGCAAGAGCGCCGACAATATCCTGCTGCCGATCGCGTTCGCGCTGTTCCTGGGTGAAGTATTTGTGCGCCGCCGTTTTCTTGGCAATTGAGCGATTGCGGCAGCCGCTTTGCCGCGCGGGGGAACCGATGGACATGGCAAGCTCGTTCAGAACCCGGACTGTCACTTGGACGATCGCGGCCGCGCTCGCGATAGCGATCGCATCGGGCGCAATCTCCGCGCGGGCGCAAGGCGTCTCGGCGCGGGATGTCGCGGCGCTGAGAGACGCCAAGCTGATCTATATCGCTACGGTTCGCAAGGACGGCAATCAGAGCACCGCGGTTCCGGTATGGTTCGTAACCTCGGCTGACAACCGCGTGCTGATCCAGACCGCTCCGCAGAGCTGGAAGGCGAAGCGAATCCGCCGCGGCAGTCCCGCGATCGTGTGGATCGGAGCCGCAACCGGGCCGGCGTTTATCGGCGACGCGAAAATCACGACCGAGGCTTCCGTGTTGAGTCAGATCGAGACCGGGATGCCGCAGAAGTATCTGCTCGCGCGGGTCGGCTTCTCGCGCCCGACCAAGGAGAAATTCGATTCGGGCAAAATCTGCGCGATCGAGATCACGCCGATACGCGACCTGCCGGATAATTTCAAATCAGCGCCGGGAACCCCGGCCCCCACGCTGCATTAGAGAGCACGCGGCGCGAGCTTCCGTGTTGCAAAACGGCGGCCAAAATGGATGCGAGGGGGGCGCGGGCGCTGATGCGCGAAGGCCCTGTGCGCCAAGGGCTTTCTTCTAAGTTCATTTTTCTCTGGCGTCTGCGCGGCCCTATAGTAAGATCAGATTGTGGGACATGAGACTGCATCGGTACTGATCAAGAGAGCGCTTCGCAAGCGCTGTCCGGTGTGTGGCAATGGCGGCCTCTTCATCTCCCATTTCAAGATGAGCCGGTCCTGTCCCGCGTGTCATGCGACCTTCTGGAAAGATCCCGGAGAGTCGCTTGGCGCGATGTACCTGGACTACGCAGTGGCCGCCGGCGCATTTCTGATCTGCTGGGCTGTCCTCGCATGGACGACCCAGTTGAGCGATTTGTCGCAACTTGTGATCCTGTCGGTTGTCGCGATTGTAAGCGTGCTGGTGTGCTTCCCGTACACCCGCAGCTTCTGGACCGTGCTGGTGTATATCTCCGGCGGTATCGAGCGTCCGCAATTGCGAGTAATCAAGGGCGGCAAGGACGACAGCCACGGCCGCGCGGCCTAGATGCGGCGCGCAGCTTTTTCCGGAAGGCTCGTGAGGCGCCGAGCGGCGCGCGCGATGGTGTCGTCGCTCTTGGAGAACGTGAAGCGCAGAAGGTCGCGCCCGAGCTCTGGCCGATGGTAGAAGCTCGAACCGGGAACCGCTGCGACCCCCACCTCTTCGAGCAGGAACGCCGCCGCCGCGAAGTCATCGCGAAACCCAAGATGTCCGATCTCAGCCATGATGTAGTACGCGCCCGCCGGCGCCGAGCATCTTAGCCCCGCGCCCGAAAGCGCCGCGTACAGCGCCGCGCGCTTGCGTTCGTACATCGCGGCCAGGTTAGCGTAAAACGATTCCGGCAGCCTGAGCGCGGTCGCACCTGCTTCCTGCAGCGGATGCGGCGCGCCGACGGTCAGGAAATCGTGCACCTTGCGGATAGCGGCGGTTACTGGCTCGGGCGCAATCGCGTAAGCCAGGCGCCATCCGGTGACCGAATAGGTCTTCGACAGGCCGCTGATCGTCACCGTCCGCTCCGCCATCCCGGGCAGGGTCGCAATCGAGACGTGGCGCGCGCCGCCATAGATGATGTGCTCGTAGATCTCATCGGTGATCGCGAGCGTATCGAATCGGTTGCACAGCGCGGCGATGGTCTCGAGTTCCGCGCGGGTGAACACCTTGCCGGTCGGATTATGCGGCGTGTTCACTACGATAGCTTTGGTCCGGGGGCTGAACGCCGCTTCCAGCTCCGCCCGATCGATCGAAAAATCGGGCGCGCGCAGCGCCACATATTTCGGCGTTGCGCCAGCCAGGATTACGTCGGGTCCGTAATTTTCGTAAAACGGCTCGAAGATCACTACCTCATCGCCCGGATTGATAACGGCGAGCATCGTCGCAACCATCGCCTCGGTCGCTCCGCAGGTGACTGTGATGTTCCGGTCAGGGTCGCAGGCGATCTGATTGTAGGAGCGCGCCTTGTCGGCTATGGCGGCGCGAAAATTGGGCGAGCCGTGAGTGATCGCGTACTGGTTATACTCCTCGTCGATCGCGCGCTTGGCGGCTTCCTTGAGCTCGCTCGGCGCCGCGAAATCGGGAAAGCCCTGCGCCAGATTCACCGCGCCCGAGGCAAGCGCCCGCCGCGTCATCTCGCGGATGACCGACTCGGTGAAGAATTTCGTTTTGTGGGAAACTTCAGTCGGCATCAGCCGACCACTTTACCGCGCTCGTACCGAAGGTCAAAAGCTCGCGGCCGAAACCTCAATGTGGGTTCGAGCCGTTTTCCTCGCCCGCGAGCAGGCCAGCACCCTGCTGCAGGCGCCACCTGTCGATCACTTCCACGTTAAAGCGCCAATCACTGCCGATCTTGAAGCCCGGAAGCTGGCCTTTCTTGAGCAGGCGGTAGATGGTCGAGCGATGGACGCGCAGATACTCCGCGAGTTCGTTGACGGTGAGGACCTTGGCGGAAGACTCCATAAGCTTTAGCGATTTTCCTCGTAGTCAGGTGTGCTTTGATGTTTACGCATCGCTAATCTAGCATAACTTACTTCCGGCAATCAATCCCCAATCAAGGATGATTGCAAGGCGCAATTGATTCTTTATGTAGGATTATCTGGCC
>JASHOJ010000258.1 GCA_030041155.1 Candidatus Binataceae bacterium
CCGAGTATCGCAATGTCTACAAGCAGGTGAACGGCGGAGAGCCGCTGCCGACGATCGCGGCGGGATGGACTTTCTGCGACAAGAGCCGCGACCGCGCTCACGAAATGGCGGTCAAATATATCGGCGGCTATTGGCATACCGCGCTGCGCCATTACGAAATGGCGAGCGACCACTTCGGCAAGGCAAAGGGTTACGAGTATTACGAGCAGATGGCGAAGAACCTGCAGGGCGGCGGCAAGGATGCCTCGATCGATTATTTCCTGAACCTGCAGGTGTGGGGCACGCCTGAGGATTGCTTCAACAAGATCGACGAAATCCGCAAGCGGGTGAACGCCGATCATTACACGGGCGTATTCAGCTATGCTGGGATGCCGATCCAAGACGCGGAAAAGAGCCTGCGTCTGTTCGCCGCTGAAGTGATGCCGGAGCTCAAGAAGCTCAACGGCATCAAAGCCGAAGCGGCGTAACCCTCACTCTCTTACTCCTGCGCGCGCGGCACAGCGATTGCAATCAAAGAGCAATCGCTGCGCCGCGGCATTTTATCGCGATACGCGTGCATTACCGTGGCCGCGCACCGATTCTCAACGCTTTGCGCCGGGAAGGAAATCATCCAGCGGAACGCCGAAACTGTTTAGCGCCCATGAGACCAGGTTGTATTGGCCGATCGCAAACACCAGGTCCATCATCTGCTGCGTGTTGTAAGTCCCGCTGAGCGTTTTCCAGGTCTCATCGGATACGATCGAGTTTTCGAACAAGTCGTCGGCGGCCTGCAAAATCGCGCCTTCGTGGCGGTTCCATCCGGCTTTCGGGCCCTTCTTGATCTGTTCGATTTCCGCGTCGCTGATTCCGCTGCGCTTGCCGATCAACACGTGCTGTTCCCATTCGTACTCCGCCTGGTTAAGCGATCCGATTCTCAGGATCGCAAGCTCGCGTTCGCGCGGCGCCAGCGTCGACCTGCCCAGCACATGTCCCGCAAAGACGGTCCAGCGCTTCGCGAGCTTGGGATGATTCATCAGAACCTTAAAGATGTTGAAGACCTTGCCGTCAACCTGATTCTTGTCGGCAATTTCGCGGTCTTCGGGCGAAAGCGTGGCGAGATCGCGAAACGCGATGCGCTGTTTTCTGGAAACCATGTCATCTCCTCCTGTCCGTCGGCTATTTCCGCTGAGGACAGGTTCGCGCTTCCCGGCATTGACGCGCAAGCGCTGGCGCTTGCGGGTTTGATGCCTTGATTCTTCGCGAGATGCTGTTAAGAGCGCTGACCGAAGATGCGCGCGTAGGTCTTCTGCGATGCGGCCGCGGCATCCTGCGCCGCCTTGCGTTCCTCGGGCGTCGCCATCTCGGCGATCATCTTGCGCTCCAGCAAAAGCCCATCCTTAAGCGGAAGCTCGACGCCGCGATTGATCAATTGCTTGGCGGTTTTGAGCGCATACGCGGCCCGCTCGATGTAAACACTCGCGACTTTCTCGCACTCGGGAATCAATTCCGCAGCCGGAACAACCTTGTTGACCAGTCCAACGCGAAACGCCTCATGAGCGGTATAGGGAAGGCCGCTGAAGATCATCTCCTTGGCGATACCTGAGCCGACCAGACGCGGCAGCCGCTGCGTTCCTCCGCCAGCGGGCAGTGCGCCGAAGCGAATTTCGGGCAACCCGATGCTTGCGGTGTCGGCGATAACTCGGATATCGCACGCGAGCGCGATTTCGCATCCGCCGCCCATCGCGGCGCCGTTGATCGCGGCGATTATCGGGACTCGCGATTCTTCCAGCGCGCTGAACAAGTCGCGTCTCGGCGACACGAAATCGCCGCTGCCTTTCTGGCGCTCGCCGCCGGATGTTGCGCGCTCGCGCGCACGCTCGGCGAAGTCGCGCAGGTCGGCGCCGCCGCAGAAATGCCTGCCGCCCGCACCGGTAACGATCACGACGCGATATGCGGGATCTTTCTCAACCTCCTCCATGGCGTTCACCACATCGATCATCAACTGAAAACTGATCGTGTTGGCGCGCTCAGGCCGATTTAGGGTCAGGTATCCGATTGCGTCTTTACGATCGAGAATTATGGTTTCGTATTTCACCAGCGTTCCTCTACATCGCGAATGAATAGCCGCCGTTGACCGGGTAGGTCTGTCCGGTAATCCAGCTCGACGCGTCGGAACTCAGAAACAGGATCAGGTTCGCCGCATCTTCGGGCTCGCCGACGCGCTTTATGTGATAGACCTTGAGCATCCGCTTCACCTGCTCGGGATCGGCGAGACCGCGCTCGATCGCCGGAGTTCGGGTTACGCCGAGCGCCACGCAGTTTGCGGTGATGTTGTTGCGGCCAAGGTCTTTTGCGACCGCGCGCATGAACCCCGCCGCGCCCGCTTTGGCGCCGGAATAAATTTCCAGATGCGGCTCGCCAACCCGCCCCGCGTCAGAGATGACGGTGACTATCTTGCCGTACTTGTTCGCGATCATCGGCGGCACCGCTATCCGCACGCAGTTGAGCACGCCGAACAGATTGGTTGCGAGAAACGGCTCCCAATCCTTCGGCTCCTGCTCCCAGAATGGCTTGCGCGCAACTTTGCTCGGATCGGGACCGGCATTGCCCGCGTTGTTGACCAGGATGTCGACCTTGCCGAACCTGGCGCGCGCTTTTTCAAACATTTCGCTCACGGAAGCGAAGCTCGTCACGTCGCATTGGACCGGCAACGCCTTGCCTCCGAGCTTTTCAATTTCTCCGGCCACAGCTTCCGCGCGCTCGGCGCGAAAATCGTTGACGACTACGCCGGCCGCATTGTTCTCCGCAAACCGAAGCGCGACCGCGCGGCCCACGCCCTGTCCGGCGCCGGTCACCAGCCCGACCCGTCCGTTCAAATCCAGAATGTTCCTGCTCACAGAAAATTCCTCCGTTTCTTAAGCCAGCACGCCGCTTTCTTTAAGTTCGGCAATTTCTCGATCATTCATGCCGCATAGCTCGCGCAGGATCTCAGCGCTGTGCTCGCCGATTCTCGGCCCACGCCGCGCAGGCGGCAGCGGAGTGCCTTCAAACGACGAGCGGGGACCTTCGATCTCGGCTTCGCCAAACTCAGGATCCTCGATTCGGCGCAGATGATTCACATGCCGCAGATGGGAATCCTGCGCGAGATCGCCCGCGCCCGAGATGACATGCGCGGGAACTCCGGCCTCCTGCAAGATGGTTTCGGTCTCCTGCGCATCGCGCGTACGCGTCCACTCCGCGATCGCGCCGTCGATCGAGCTGCGATTGCGCAGCCTTCCGATCAGGGTGTCCAATTTCGAGTCGGCGAGCGGTGCGCCTATTATCTCGCGAAGCCTGCTCCACTGCTCGCCGCCGGAAGCATCGATAGCGATCCAGCGATCCTCGCCCGCACACGGATAAGCTCCTTGTGGACATCGAAGCGGAGATCCCGCGGCGCCGCGCCGGGTGGGAATCGTTTTATTAGCCGCGTATTCGTACCACGCCGGCATCATGAACTGTATTCCAGCTTCCGCCTGCGCCACGTCTATGTAGCAGCCCTGGCCGGTACGCGATTTCCGATGGAGCGCGGCGAGCACGCTCGACACGATAAATCGCGGCGCGACACCATCGGTCCACGGCCCATAGGTGCCGCTCGGCGGGCGATCCGGCCATCCAAGCAGCCCCGATGCACCTGACATCGCGGCGCCCATCGTGCCGACCCCGCTGGTGCCCGCGGCATGCGGTCCCGTCTGACCGAGGATGCTAGTAGACACCATGATAATGTCCGGCTTGTGCGCGCTCAGATTTGCGTAGTCGAGGCGCATCGATCCGAGCACGCCGGGAGTAAAGCTTTCAAGCACAATGTCGGCCCAATCCACCAGGCGCAGTATCACGCCTCTGCCGCGCGGCTCTTTCATATTGATCGCCAGACCGCGCTTGCCCGCGTTCAAGTTGTGATACGAGATCGAACGCTCGGGTCCGGGCTTTCCGTCCTTGAACGGGCCAAGCGTGCGCAGCGGATCGATCCGGCTGCGGCTTTCGACTTTGACGACATCGGCGCCCAAGTCGGCAAGATAGCGGCCGCTAACCGGACCGACCATCACCCAGCTCATATCGAGTACGCGAATTCCCCACAGTGGACCGGCCATCTATGTAACTCCGTGAACGAACAGCGCCTGAAGCTCGATTGGCGAGATATTCGCGCGGTCGCGAAGAATCTCGGCCGTGTGCTGAGACAGCGATGGCGCGGGACGCGTGGTTTCGATGGAGAAATTCGAGAACTGTGCGAAGCGGGCGGGCGTCTCGATTTCGCGCCCGTCCGGCGTAATCAGCACCGAATTCCATAACCCGCGCTCGCGATACTGTGGAGATTCGGCAATATCGCGCATATCCATCACCGGCGCCGCCAGCAAGCCGAGCTTTCGCGCAGCCGCTCCAAGCTCGGATTTGGTTTTGCCTCGGCACAGAGACGAGACGCCTTCGACCAGCGAGCGCAGTTGATCGGGAGTCGAGGTCTTGTTCGCGAGGTCTTTCGGGAACGTAATCCAGTTAACCTCCGCAACTTCCCGCGCCAGATGTCCTTCGTCGGCCGCCCATTTCGCCAGCCGCTGCGTCATCGGACCGAAGGCGGGGCCGAACGCCGGCACCGTCACGAGGAAGTATCCATCGGCGCATTCGAAAATCGCGGGGACGCGCACGCCCGCGATTGTCAACTCGGCGCGCCGGGGCTCGCGATTTCCCGAACCTACAACGATTGGCAGACTCATCGAGCTCACCATCGCCGCGATTCGCGCCGATACGTCGGTGCGCTGGCCTGCCGCGCCGCGATCGCGCGCGACAATGCCCGCAAGCACGGCGATAGCGGCGTCGGAGCCGGCCTCCATTATCGATTGCGGCACCAAGTAAAACAGCGGCGGGCGATCAGAGTCGCCGGTCATCGATGGCGCGCCGCTCGATGCCATCACGAGCAGATCGGTCGCGAGATAATCGCTCTTCGGCCCGGATCGCGCGAACGCGCTGACGGTGCATCGCACGACCGTCTCGGGAATATCAATTCTATCGAGCGGCGCTCCGCCGGGATCCGCCGTTTCGATAATCACGTCGAAGTTACGCGCGAGCGCGGCGATGATTTCGCGGCCGTCTGAGGTGTTCAGGTCGAGCGTGATCGCGCGCTTGTTGCGGTTCAGAGCGTGCCAGGTGAGGCTGCGCTCGAGCCCGGGAACACCGTCGAGGAACGGTTCCATTCGGCGCCCCGGGGCTCCGCCCGGCGGCTCCAGCGCCACCACGTCCGCACCCAAATCGGCGAGGATTCGCCCCGCCATCATTGTCTCCGGCGCGGAAATCTCTAGCACCCGAATATCGTCAAGCATCAGGATGCTCCCGCGACGGTTTCAGTGATCGTTCGAGATTCCTGGTCATATCTTTGATAGCGGAATCCAGCTTGAACGCGGCTGGATTGAGTTGCCGTTGAATAACCAATCCCCTAAGCGTGGCAACTATCAGGGCCGCTTGCGTTTGTGCCTCGATTCCCGGCCGGATTTCGCCAGCGCGAATTCCTTCTTCGATCTGACGTTCGACTCCGCGGCGAAAGTTTTCGTCCGCTTTGGCTAGGTCTGGTTTGATTTCAGGAACGGGTCCGAGCGCCTCCCCTATCAACGCGTACATCGCAAGGTGCTCTTTTTCCGCAGCGGCGCGAAGATAGCTCTCGCACACCAGCTTCAAGGCGGCGAGCCCTTTTCTTCCTTCCAGCGCGGGCTCTATGGATTTCATGAAGTCTGCCTGGAGTTTGTCAATCAAGGCGCGGACTAAAGCGCCCTTTGAGCCGAAGCGATGGCTGACCAGGCCGTGAGTGTAGCCGGAGCGCTCGCCGATCTCGCTGAGCGTGGTGCGACTGCTGCCGTGGCGCGCGATCAAAGCCACCGCCGCATCCAGCATGCGGCTGCGCGACAGGCGTCGTCGCTCCTGTTGCGTTCGCCGCCTGGGACGGCGCCGGGCAGTGCGTTGCGAATCAATCATGCGCACAACAACTAGCACATTTATTGACTTGCTGGCAAGAAAGTTTGTATTGTGCGATCGTCGTCAGGCTGTAGAGCAGCCAGGAGCGTCAGTAATGAGCGAAAACTCGTTGCCACCAACCGAACTTTACTCGGCCGCCCCCGAGCCTACCCTCAACGGCGGTCGATGCCGCGCGTGCGGTTATATTTTCTTTCCGCCGCAGTCCTATGGATGCGAATACTGCGGCGCACCGGCCGATCAGCTTGAAGCAAAATCCCTGCGCGGCGGCG
>JASHOJ010000259.1 GCA_030041155.1 Candidatus Binataceae bacterium
GTTCCGTTGAAACTCGGCGACTTTACGACCCTATCTTGTCTCGAGCTTGCGCCTGGGGAGTCGTCCGTGACGGTAGGCGTCGGTACGGTGTTGAACCCCATTGAAGCGACTCTGCGCCAGGGACAGAGCGTCAATTTCAGCGTCGTTCAGAACGCACACGTTCAGGATTATACCTGGTTCGAGAATCAGGCCCGCCAAGGAAACGCGGTCGCCGAATACGGGCTCGGTCACATGTATCAGTACGGTCTCGGCGTTCCGCAGGATGTCCATCAAGCCGTCTACTGGTATCGGCAGGCCGCTAACCAGAACTACCGCGACGCCGAGGCACGACTGGCTGAGCTCGGTCAATGACCCAGAGTGCCAACGCTTTCGTGACAGCCGGCTTCGCTGTGGCCATCGGCGGGGCAATCTATGCCGCCAACAAGCAGAGCCCGTATTTCACCATTGCGATCTTCGCGCTCGCACTCCTGGCCGTCGCTTGGCTCATCTTCGCGCATCACCGTGAGGCCAGCGGTAAGCCGCGGAAAGGCGTGGATCATGCGAAGCTCGCCGGAATCGACTTCGTCACGATGGGCACATGGATCAAGGAGAACTTGCGTGGCCACGACAAGGTGGTGGACGACGTCGTCTTCACGATCCAAGAGGAGTTGTCGCTATCCGGTCCTGGCAGAGTTCTCGGCGCCTTTCTCCTCGTAGGCCCAACGGGCACGGGCAAGACGTTCGTTGCGCAGCTCGTTGCCAAGGCTCTCTATCCCGACTCGGAGCCTGTGCTCCTGCGTATGAACCAGCTGAAGCACTCGGACGATGTCTTCACGCTGATCGGCGCGCCACCAGGCCGCGCCGGCTACGAGATGGGCGGATCATTGACCCGCCCGGTCATGGAGAACCCGTACCGGGTCGTAATCCTGGACGAGCTGGACAAGTGCCACCACGATCTCCACGACTGCCTGTACGATATTCTCGACACTGCTCAGTGCCGTGAAAAGAGCACCGGCCGCGTCGTCGACTTCAGCGGCTGTGTCTTCTTCGGCACCTGCAATAGCGGGCTCGAAGAGGTGCGCGCCGCGCTTCGGCAAGGGGGCACCGAGGACGCGGTCGCGAGCCGGGTACGCGATGCACTCGCGACGTCATCCAACTTCGACAAGGCGTTCCTCGCGCGCTGGACACGCGTGGTCATGATGGACGAGCTCACGCCCCTGCATATTGCGGAGGTCGCGCTCCTGCAGATCACTCGCTACTGGCGCGATTTCGGCATCGAGCTTACTTACGTCGCACCGCAGCTGCTCCTCGATGCAGTCGAGAAGAATGAGGAATTTCGCGCCTATGGGGTGCGCCAGCTCTCGACCTATATCCGCCGCCAGACGACGCCGGCGCTGACGCAGGCGCGGCATGCTAGTGTCAAGTTCGCGCACCTGGATGTCTCCCCTGCCGGAGACCTGCTCATCAAGCCGATGAGGGCGGCGTTCAGGAACTGAAAGCTTGAAACGCTCGCTGCTCCCGTACCGAGATTCATGGTTCCAGCTGGCGGCCCTAGCGCTTATCGTTTCGAGTGTCCTGCTTGCCGTTGACTATGGGCCGGGATTTCGCATGCCGATACCTGGATGGACCAGCGGCGGCGACCACTCGCGCCAGGCGCAGGCTCAGTCCTCTCCCCAGGGCGTCCCTTCTACGCGAGCACCAACTCGGACCCAAGCGACGCAAACCGGTGTGCCGAGCAGTGGCGGATCGCAGTCCAGCACTTCGGAAGTCTCGCCCGAGACTGAATTGGCGTTAGGGAATGCGGCGTTTGGACATCGGAACTATGCGCTTGCGATGCAGTGGTATCGCAAGGCGGCGGCGCAGGGGAATGCGACCGCCGAGGTTAATATCGGCTTTCTGTATTACCGCGGCCAGGGTGTCGCGCGCGACTACGGCCAGGCGATGCAGTGGGCCCTCAAGGCGGCGGCACAGGGGGATGCGAGCGCCGAGGATGATATCGGCGAGATTTATGAGACCGGCTCAGGAGTCGCGCGTGACTACGGCCAGGCGATGCAGTGGTTCCGCAAGGCGGCGGCACAGGGGAATGCGAGCGCCGAGGATGATATCGGCGCGCTCTATTACCGCGGCCAGGGTGTCGCGCGCGACTACGGCCAGGCGATGCAGTGGTATCGCAAGGCGGCAGCTCAGGGGGATGCGACTGCCGAGGCTAATATCGGCGGGCTCTATGAGGACGGCTTAGGCGTCGCGCGCGACTACGGCCAGGCGATGCAGTGGTTCCGCAAGGCGGCGGCTCAGGGGAATGCGAACGCGGAAGAAAATATCGGCGCGATCTATCTTAACGGCTTAGGCGTCCCGCGCGACTACGGCCAGGCGGCGCGGTGGTACAAGAAAGCTGCGGCGCAGGGTGATTGGACGGCCAAACAGACTCTCAAAAATCTCGAAGACCGCTAAAGCCTTCTCGACTATGGGACCTGTGGAGCGCCCGCGCGATATTCGACAGAAGTGGCCAAGTAATTCTCCCTTCGATGCCTTAATGAGCCTGCACACCGCTAGCGGCGCATGTACGCGGCGCCTCGGCCGTCGTTGTCGCCCGCCGGAACGATCTTAACCCTAACCAGGTATTCGCTCGTTCCCAGCATCGCGATCAGATCTCGACCTTTCCGCTTCGTCTTGACCGAGGCTCTATCGGCGTGTATTGTGCTATCAGAGTAGTACAATACGTGATCTTCCACCTCAACCATTCATCGGGCATTCCCGTCTATCTACAGTTGATGGGGCAGATCAGACACGGCGTCGAGACCGGCGCCCTTCGAGCGGGCGAGAGACTCCCGACGATCCGGAGTTTGGCGGAGGAGCTTGTGATCAATCCCAATACGGTGGTCCGCGCGTACCGAGAGCTGCAACACGAGGGAGTCGTCGAGCTCAGACAAGGTTCCGGTGCTTTCATCGGGCGGTCCGTCGTCGGGCGCCGTCAGGTCATGGCCAAGGCCGAAAAGCTCGTCAGCTCGGCGATCGAGCGCTTGGTGGCGCTCGGCATGTCCGAAGAGGAGATTCGCCGAACTATAGAGAGCGAACTCGCAGCGGTCCGAAAGAGCCGTGATACGGGGACAGCATGAGCGAGGCGATAATCGAAATTCAAGGCCTCCGGAAGTCCTTCGGCAGTCACACTGCGCTCGACGGCCTCGATCTGCGAGTGCCGGCCGGAAGCGTGTTCGGCTTTCTCGGGCGCAACGGCGCCGGCAAGACGACTACGATCAAGCACCTGCTGGGCCTCATCAAAGCGGATAGCGGTTCGGCGCACGTTTTCGGCCAGCCCGTGGACGATCGGGGCGCCGCCGTGGGCATTCGCCGCAGGATCGGATTCGTCACCGAAGAGAAAGACTTGTATCCGTACATGACGGTGGACGGCATGATTCGCTTCACGCGCCCGTTCTTCCATGGCTGGCGACATGATTTGGAGCAGCGCTATCTCGATCTATTCGCGCTGCCGCGCGACAAGTTGATCCCGCGGCTCTCGAAAGGCATGCGATCGAAGCTCATGATATTGCTCGCGATCTCGCACGGCGCGGAGCTGCTGATTCTCGACGAGCCCATGGAAGGCCTCGATCCGACTGTCGTCGAGCAGCTGCTCCGCGAGCTCGTCGCGATCACTGCCGAACGTGGCACGACGATCTTCTTCTCCTCGCACCAGCTTCCCGATGTAGAGCAAATCGCCGATCACGTCGCCATCATCGACGGTGGCAAGACGCTGCTGTCCGGAGCGCTCGATGACCTCAAGGCGCGCTACCAACGGCTCAGTGTCGTGTGCTCGGCCGAGCCGCCGAGCGACGTCGGCCGATTAGACGGAGTCGAAAGTGTGCGGCGCAGCGGCCGGATGCTCTCCGTGCTCGTGAGCCGTAATGCCGACGCGGTCGCCGCGCAGCTGCGGCAGCTGCCGGGAGCGTTGGTCGAGTGCTTTCCGGTCACGCTCAAAGAAGTCTTTCTCGAACATGTAGGGAACAACAAATGCTCTGGTTGAAGGCGTGGCTGGAGACCCGATGGCGAATCGTTTGGGCGTTGTTCTTCGGCGTCCTTTTCTTCGGTATCGACCTCGCGGCACCTAGACACGCACAGGCGAGCGATCCGCAAAGACTATCAGCAGCCCTTCTGGGGATGTTCGGGTTCCTGTCGTTTCTCGCTACGATCACACTGGCCGGCTCTGGAATCCAAACGGCTTCGACGCGGCCGGGCGCTTCCGAGAAGGGTATGGAAGGGTCCATGCTGTTCACCCTGTCGTTGCCGGTAACGCGCGCTCGGTTGTTCGCAGTGCGGACCGTTACCGGCGTACTCGAGACGGTGGCTCTGGTGACGCTATTTGCGGTCGCCGCTTGGCAGGTTGTTCAGCCGCATACCGTGAACGCGCATGACGCCCTTGCGTGCTTCACGGAGGTCCTCGCCTGCAGTTTCACCCTCTACGGTATATCGGCGTGTCTGTCCGCGTTTTGCGACGAAGGCTGGCGATTCAGGGCCAGCGGGCTCGCTCTGGTTGTGCTTTTCGTTCTTGCGAGCGCCGACCCGCTTCCGCGGTCTATCGACATCTTCCGGCCGCTCGCTGCGGCATCGCCGCTGATCACGCATCAGATCCCCTGGGAGGCGATCGTCTC
>JASHOJ010000260.1 GCA_030041155.1 Candidatus Binataceae bacterium
CGGGAATTCGCTCCTTGATAACCGGGGCGGAGTACACGGTCCCATCCAGAACAATGGCTAGTTCTCGCCCGACGTTTTCCGCCGTGATGGTGTCGAAGATCTGGGCGCCGCGCGAGTCGAGGTCCACCGCGACGTACGGGCCCTCAAGCCTGCCGCCGGGCCGCACCTTGGCATCAGTGACAACGTCGCCGGTGACCAGCACCGGACGCTCGACCAGATAAGGAGTCCGCGCGGGCGGGGGTCCGTACAGAATCTCATCGCCCGGAGGCGGGCCGTTCTGAATCGCATCCTGAACGTTGTGCGAGTCGTCGACCAGCTTGAATTCGAGCACCGCGGTCTTGCCGATCAACTCTTTGGCGTGCTCGGGATCCTGAATTCCGGGGAGCTGAACCAGGATATCGCTCGCACCCTCCTGCTCGACGGTAGTTTCGCGAACGCCAAGCTGATCGATACGGTTGCGAATCGTTTCGAGCGCCTGCTCCATCGCGTTTTTGCGGATCGTTTCCGCGTCCATCGGACGGAAGTTAATGCTGTAGGTCGGTGCGTTGGTGTTGCTGACGCTGTTGATCACGAGATCGGAAAAGGCTTTTGACGCGACATCGAGAAATGGGCTGCGCTGATCCTCCGACTTGAGCTTGACGATTAGATTTCCGTTCTTGTCCAGCGAGACATCCGAAAACGCGATGTTATCCTTCTTGAGCTCGCGCTTGATGTCCTCGCCGCGGCGTCTGAGCTGAGTCTTGACCGCGTCGTCGAGCTGCACGCCCATCAGCAAATGCGTTCCGCCTTGCAGATCCAAGCCAAGCTGAATCTTGGTCGATCCCAGGAGTCCTGACCACCAGTCCGGCAGTCCGATGTTGATGCTGGGCATCAGAATGATGACCGAGGCGATCACGATGATCGCGCCCAGATAGAGCCGCGTAAGCCCGCTGCCGCCGCTGAAGTGCATGTACAGAAAAGCGACGCACAGCGCGAGCAGGATGAGAATTGGTCCGAATGATTGCGTTCCCACGGAATTTTGACAGCCGTCGCTTCGAACGCAGCGGCTACTTCAGTCTCCTTTTTCCTTTTCTTTTTTAGTCGCGGTCTTGCCGTAGGCCGAAAGCGACGCGATCTGCGGGCGTTCCACCCGCACCCGAACGTTGGGCGCTATCTCCAGGGTCACGACTTTGTCGCCGAGCTCATGGATTCGGCCGATCATGCCGCCGGTCGTGACGACCTCATCGTTGCGCTTGAGCTCGCCGAGCATCTTGGTATGTTCCTTCGCCTTCTGCGTCTGCGGACGAATAAGCAGGAAATAGAATATCCCAAACAGCAGCGCGAGCGGCACGATCGTGGTCAGAAAGACCTGATTGCTCGGAGCCGCGCTGGGCGCAGTCGAGGCTGCGTTGGCGACCGTCTGCGCGAAAGCTACACCCTCAAAAAGCATTTAACCTCATGCGCCGGGTTCGCCCGCGGCGAAGCCGGAAGTAACCGACTTTGCATATGACTGATAGGTCCGAGATGCGATAGCAGCTTGTGCTCCCTGCATCAAGCGCGCGTAGAAATATAGATTGTGCTCCGTAAGCGCGCGCGCCGCGAGTATCTCGCCTGACATGAAGAGATGACGCAAGTAGGCGCGGGTCAGGGTCCGGCACGGTCGGCAGCCGCATCGCGGGTCCAGTGGAAGCTCGTCACGCGCGTATGCGGCCCGCTTGATCGAGATGGTGCCCGCGCTGGTGAACGCGCTTCCATTGCGCGCATTTCGGGTCGGCAGGACACAATCGAACATGTCGAAGCCCATTGCGATTGCCGCCAGCAGATCCGATGGCGTTCCGACCCCCATCAGATAGCGCGGCATCCCCGCGGGCAGCATCGCGGCGCACAACTCCGCCATCTCATACATCGCATCCTTCGGTTCACCCACCGAGAGTCCACCGACCGCGTAGCCATCGAAGCCGAGCGACGTAATCTGCGCCACGCTGTTCCTGCGCAGGTCGGAATAGATGCTTCCCTGCACGATACCGAACAAAGCCTGGGTATTGCTGGTGCGGGCGCGAAGCCCGCGCGCGGCCCATCTTGCGGTCATTTCCAGCGAGGTTCGCGCGCGCTCGCGGTCGGATGGAAACGGGGTGCATTCATCGAGCGACATCATTATATCAGCGCCCAGCCGCTCCTGAAGTCCTATCGCGCTTTCGGGCGTGAGCGTTACCGCGGCGCCATCGAGATGCGAACGGAAGCGGATTCCGCTTTCGTCGATCGAATTAATCCGCGCCAGGCTCATCGCCTGAAAGCCGCCGGAGTCGGTTAGGATCGCGCCGGGGAAGCCCATGAATCTTCCGATCCCGCCCATCGCGGAAACGAGTTCGGGTCCGGGCCTCACCAGCAGATGATAGGCATTGGCAAGAAGCATCCGAAACCCGATTCCCCACAGTTCGTCCGGCGCCATCGCTTTAACCGCCGCTTTGGTGCCCACCGGCATGAATACGGGAGTCGCGATCTCTCCATGCGCGGTGACGATTCGGCCGGCGCGCGCGCCGCCGTCCGCGTGATCGAGGGTGAACCGGATCGGCGACGTCATCACAGAATCAGCATCGCGTCGCCGTAACTCAGCATCCGATAACGGCGGCGAATCGCCTCGCGATAGGCGTCGAGGATGGTCTCGCGCCCTGCCAGAGCCATCACCAGCGCCAGCACGGTAGTGCGCGGCATATGAAAGTTGGTGATCATCGCGTCGACCATTTTGAAGTGGAAACCCGGCGCGATGAAGAGGCCGGTAAAGCCTTCCGGTTCGCCGGTAATCGCCCATGATTCGAGCGATCGCACGGTCGAAGTGCCGACCGCTATCACCCTTGCGCCGATACGCCGCGCGTGATCGATCGCGCCCAGAGCCGCCGAGCCGATCGTGAACCATTCCGCCTCCATCGTATGGCTCTCGACCTCCGTTGAGCGCACCGGAGCAAAAGTGCCGGGCCCGATATGAAGGGTGATGCGCGCGGTGCGGATGCCGGCCTCGGCGAGTTGCCTGAACACTCGATCGGTGAAGTGGAGTCCGGCGGTTGGCGCGGCGATAGCGCCGGGCGCATTGGCATAGATCGTCTGATAATCGTCGGAGTCGGCCGCCGACACCTTGCGCTTGATGTAATGCGGCAGTGCGAGCTTTCCCTGCTGTTCAAGAATGTCTTCGATTCTTAGGCTATCTCCTCTTGAACCATTTTCGGCAACCATGATCGGACGCCCTTCCGCGCCCTGCGCGGCGACTTTCAGCGTGGCGCCGTTCTCGAGCGACAAGGCAGTCCCAATCTTCAGTGACGAGGCACCTCGCGCAAGCGCAATCCATCCTCCTTGCGGCTCCGCAACCGGCCGCACCATCAACAGCTCGACGCGTCCGCCGGAAGGCTTTCGCGCAAAAAGGCGCGCGGGCACAACCCGCGTGTCATTCATGACGATCAAGTCGCCTTCGCGCAGGTAATCCGCGAGCTTATAGAACCGCGAATGCTCCAGCGACTTCGCGCGCCGATCCACCACCAGCATCCGCGCTTGATCGCGCTCAGCAAGCGGTTCCTGCGCGATCAGCTCGGGCGGCAAATCGTAGTCCAGCTCGGAAAGACGCATCCATTTGAGAATAGCACGCGCCGCATCGACGGACCCGACGCACGCTGAGCAGGCTCCGGGTCGGGTTGCTGTTGTTTATGTCATGTTGAGCGAAGGCCGCTGCGGCCGGAGTCGAAACATCCCTCCGCTATCGTTTGGCGGATCCCGTGCGACGCCAAGTGCGGAATGTATTCACTGGTCCGCGTCGAGTCTGAGGATGATCTTTCCGAAGTGCTCCGAGGCTTGCATCATTCGATGCGCGCTCGCGGCTTCAGATGCTGGCAGCGTTCGATAGATCGGCGGGCGCAAACGGCCGGCCTTAAGCGCCTCGCCGAATCGCGAGAGAAACGCCTTCACGATTTCCGCTTTCTCCGATGCTGGGCGACTGCGCAGCGTCGACCCGTAAATCCGCAGGTGACGCCTCAGCAGCGCCGCAAGATCTATTTCCGCCCGGCTGCCCTTCATCAAACCGATAAGCACCAGCCGCCCGCCATTGGCCAGTGCTTCGATATTCGGCGCGAGATACGCTGCGCCGATACTGTCCAGAATGACGTCCACGCCCTTGCCGCCGGTTGCTGCTCTGACCGCTGGCGCAAACGCTTCGCGATTGTAATTGATCGCCACGTCGGCGCCGAGTTTCAGGCACAGATCGCACTTGGCGTCGGAGCCCGCGGTAACGATCGATCGCGCACCAGCTTCGCGCAGCAGTTGAATCGAGGCGGTGCCGACACCGCTGCCGCCGCCATGAACAAGCACGCTGTCACCGCGCTTGACGCCGGCAAGCTCGAACAGATTGAGAAAAGCCGTGAGATAGACTTCAGGCAAACCGGCCGCTTCCTCATCGCTCAGCGTCGCTGGCACATGCATCGCGCTGCCCGCATGAACAACCGCAAGCTCCGCGTAGCCTCCGCCCGGCAGCAGCGCCATCGCGCGATCACCGATCTTCCATCCTTTGACATTCGCGCCCACCGCGACCACGGTGCCGGAGCATTCAAGGCCTAGAATCTCCGACGCACCCGGCGGCGGCGGATAAAAGCCTTGCCGCTGCACCAGATCGGCGCGATTCAAGCCCGCACATCGAACCTGGATCAGAAGATCGTCCTGGCCGAGGACAGGATCGGCGACCTCGGCAATCTTGAGGACAGATTCGGGGCCGGGTTTTTCGATCACAACTGCGCGCATGAAGCTCAAGCCTGCATATCCGGAGGTGAATAGTCAAAGGCGGATGCAACCGCATCCAATTCGTGCCGTTACTCGATTCGCGGTGGTCCAGCCAGGACGCAGGCGCGGAAACTTTCGTACGATTGCGCCGCCAGCCGTTTTGGATCGGCATATTCACCGAATTGAGGGACGTCAATTCCGTAGCGCATCTTCTATGCTCTAGGGGACGCGATCAGGAGACACAAGCGAGACGTATGGTTCGCGTCGCCTGTGGACGCGAGTCGAAAATAAAAAAGGAGAGCCGGATACCGGCTCTCCTTCGATGGCTCTCCGCCGATGGCCAGCAACCAATACGGGATTAATTGTAGTTGTTGCAGACCGTCACGCCGACGTTCTGGAAGGTATTCATCTCCTCGAAGATCTTGTTGATGCCGGCCAGATCGCAGGTGCCGGTAACCATCGATTTCGGCGACACGCGTTTGGACTCAACCATTTGGAGCATCGCGGGATAGCGCGACGCCTGCATCCCGAGCGACGCGATCACCTGCAACTCCATCGTGACCATCCGATCGATCGGAAACGGAATTTCGCCCTGCTCCGCGGCCGTGGTCAGGCCGATCTGAAGATGACGCCCCTGCTTGCGCAGGCTCATGATCGCGCCGCGGCAGGTTGCCGCGATTCCGAGGGCGTCCACCGCGACGTGCGCGCCGCCCTTGGTCAGGTCGACGACGGTCTGAACCGCATCGGTCTTTTTGCCGTTCACTACGTGAGCGGCGCCGACTCCCTTCGCGAGCTCCAACTTTGCGGCATCGAGATCGACGCCGATCACATTGGCGCCACATGCCGCCGCCACGTTGATCGCGGCCAGGCCAATGCCGCCGCATCCATAAACCACCACCCATTCGCCCGGCTGCACCTTGGCTCGGTCCACAATTCCGTGAAACGAGGTCATGAACCGGCAACCCATCCCAGCCGCCTCGATAAAGTCGATGCTGTTCGGCAGCGCAACCAGATTTGCGTCGGCAACCGGCACCGCAACCAGATGGCCGAACCCGCCCGGGTACGAAAAGCCGGGCAGCGAAGCGTTGAGGCAGACGTTGGATTGCCCGTTGCGGCAGTATTCGCAGGTGCCGTCGCCCTGACTGAATGGGACGACTACCCGGTCGCCCTTTTTGAAATTGCGCACTTCCTTTCCGACTTCCTGAACCACTCCCGCGAACTCATGCCCCAGTATTGCGCCCGGCTGCGCCGCAAGACCCATCCAGGTCCAATCCCCGGACCACGCATGCCAATCCGAGCGGCAGATGCCGTTGGCCTCGACTTTGACGATTGCACTATGGGGACCGCATTCGGGATCGGGAACATTCTTGACGACCAATGGCTTCTTGGTCGCCTCAAACACCGCAGCTTTCATTTGATCAACCTCCTTGCCTGGGTTCCGACTTTTTTCGCGTCACCTGACCTGAATTGATTGCCGTATAGCGCCTTGCGCGGACAACTGCCACACCTCGCGCCGCGATGATCAGAGTAGTTTCGCCACCGTTTTTTCGAAATCCGCGGCGCTGCCGCCCGAGTCGATTTCAACCGAATGCAGATCGATTCCCGCCTCCTCCTGCGCGCGCAGCCGCTCGATCGCACCATCGACGCCGCCGATATATCCGAGCTCTCCGAGCAGCTTCTCCGAGACCGCATCGGTACCCGCCTTGGACCCGCCCGATGCCCACGCTTCCTTGATTTTTGCGACCGCGTCGCCAAAGCCCATCCGCGTAAGCTGCTCCGCATAGAAGGTGCCCATTCGGGCGGCGTAAAAGGCGACGTTGGCGGCATGAGCGGCGCGCGCTCGCGTCGGGTTGGTCGTGACCGTAACCGCACCGGGCGCTTTGACCGCGACAGCGCCCGGATCGCGTCCGGCTTGTTTCGCAATCGCACGAAAATCGCCGACCGCTTTCTTGAGCGCGCTCAGCGGAATCATCACCGGCAGCCATCCGTCAGCTTTTTGCGCGGTGAATTCGACGCTCTTTGCGTTGAGCGAGGCGATATAAATCGGAATATGTTTGCGCGGCGGCTCGAATCGCAACGTGAAGCCCCGCGAAAGCTTGAACAGCTTACCCGGAAAGTTGAGCGGCGTGCCGGCGATCAGCATGTTAATGATCTCGACCGTCTCTTTCATCCGAGTAAGCGGCGGATTGAACTTGATGCCGTGAAAATGCTCGATCACCTGCGGCCCGCTGGTGCCGAGGCCGATAATCATGCGCCCGTTTGAGAAATCGTCAAGCGTGCCGAAATGCTGCGCGAGCGCCGCGGGTGTGCGGGAATAAATATTTACGATCGAGGTGGCGAGTTGAACCTTGCTGGTGTGCTCGGCGAGCAGGGCGAGAAGCGTGAAAGCGTCGCGCCCCCAAGCCTCGGCGACCCAGATCGAATGAATTCCCGCCTCATCGGCAACCTTCGCGCGATCGAGCAGCGCCTTGAAATCGAACTTGCCCTGCCAGTTCACGCCGATGGTTAGTTTGCGAGCCATGTGCGTTACCCTCCGTGTAAGATGCGACCGTGGACGAGTCTTCGATGTAGCTACTTCAGATCGCGGACGCGCTCGTACCAGCGCATCAGATTTGAAAATCGTTTAACCTCTGCGAAATTGTCCTGATTCAGCGCCAGAAAGAAAAACGGATGGTACAGCGACGCATCCGCCATCGTAAATCCGCCGCCCAGGAAAAAATCCTTCCCAGCAAGCTGGGTGTCGATCATCGCCGCATATAGCGCCAGCGATTCGCGCGCAGCAGGAATACCTTCGCGCATCTTTTGCGTGGTCATGCCGATAAGCTTTTCGCGATTCGCTTTCAATTTCGGATCGCCGGCAGCATCAAGCAGGTCGGGAATCGTCATCATGAGAATCGGGGCGAACAGCGTATTATCGGCAAAATTATCGATTATCTCGCACAGGCCCAGTGCGCCGTCAGGGATAACCCGGCGCTCCGGTGCTTTGCGATCCAGCCACTTGATAATGTCCGCCGAGTTCCACACCACCTCACCCTTCCATTCGAGCACCGGCACACGGGTCCACTTGCCGCCAGTTATCGCCAGCAGATTGGTTTTGTCTTCGTAGTGGCAATCGATCGGGTTCCAGCCCAGATGCTTATGAGTCAGCACGCGCCGAACTTTTTCGGTGAACGGCGAGATCGGATATTGGTACAGGTTGATTTCAGCCATCAGGAATTTCCTTCTTCTGAAAAGCGGTTGCGAGCGGTCTGCGTCACCGAGAGATCGAAAGCAATATCATCGCTCAGCATGGCCCGTATATGACATCCGCGCTCCGCAACTTCCACCAGCCGCGCCAGGCGATCGGAAGCGAGAGCGGATTCAACTTCAAGCATCACTTTAATTTCTTTGAGGTGTCCCTTTTCATTCGCCCGGGCGCGCACCGCTGCCGCGCCGAGATCGATGCCGCGAACCCTGGCCGCGATCCGCAGCGACATCAGCAGGCATCCGCCAAGCGCACCCAGGAACGCGGTCACCGGGTCAGCGCCGGCGGCCGAATCCGCATCGAGCGTCCAGGAATGCCCCCGCGCCTCGACTTCCGCAAGCAGCGAGGACGTGGCGCTGGTGACCTTCACGTCGCGCTTTCGCGGCGCGACCGGTTCATCGATCGCGGCATCGACGCGCGGCGGTTGGCTTTCGTGCTCGGACGCCATCGCGCCCAAGTTAGCCGGACGCGCACCTTTCTACAAACCAATCAGCCGCGGCAATGCGGATGGGGACAGGAGATCGTCAGCGCACCGGCGCGATCACGTAAGCGCAGCGCCTCGCGCCCGAAAGGATGTGCTCGGCGCGAGTCACGGTGACTTTTTTTCCGAACAGTTCGCGAAACAGCGATAATTCTTCGCGGCACAGACCCTGACAAGACGACGCGGCCACGCAGATCGGGCAGTGATTTTCGGCGAGAACCACCGAACCGTCAGGCCGCGGCAAGCACTCAGCCATGTAGCCCTGCGCTCGGCGAATCTCCGCCAGCGCTCGGGCGCGTTCGAGCATCGAATTATCGGCCGATGCCATTCTTGCGCGATAGTCCTTCAGTTGGCGTCGGGTCCGTTCCCTCAGCAGGCGCTCCATCCCGGCTTCACCAAACGCCGATCTGATCGAAGCGATCATTTCCAGCGTCAACTCGGCGTGACTCTCCGGAAACCGCTGAGACGCAAGCGCGGTCAGCCTCCACACGCGCGACGGGCGTCCGACTTTCGCGCGCTCGTCCACGAAGTCGACCAAGCCATCGCCCTGAAAGCGATAAAGATGCTGCCGTACGGCCATCGGGGTGATTTTCAGCCGCGCCGCCAGTGCGGCGGCAGTATCCGGCCCCTTGGTCTTCAGAAAGTAGAGGATTCGTTCGCCGCTGCGCGCGTCGGATGAAACGGGTTCGGCGGTCCGCTGCATGCAGGCCATGATATTTGTTCCAAATCTTTAATCAAGTCATCCCTTGACAAACTTGGTAAAGCATATACTTTACTAACTGTCCGGTACGGTTCTCACGCCCGGAGGTAATACGTGATGGAATCAACCGCGATGAACTCAACCGACCGATCGCCCGCCCGCTACGTTACGGCCGCAAAGCTAAGCGAAATTCCGGAAGGCAAGAACCTTACCGTCACGCTTGGCGGAAACGTGATCGTTTTGTTCAATTCGAAAGGAAAAATCTTTGCGGTCGACAATCGATGCCCTCACATGGGTTTTCCGCTCGACCGCGGTACCGTTCACGATTGCATCCTCACCTGCCATTGGCATCATGCGCGTTTCGATCTCGCAACCGGCGGCACCTTCGATCAATGGGCCGACGACGTGCGCGCCTTTCCGATAAAAATCGAGGGTGACGCCGTGCTGGTTGATCTAGCGGAGCATCGCGACCTGCGGCGCCATCACCTGGCCCGACTGCGCGACGGGCTAGAGCGTGACATCCCGCTTGTGATCGCAAAGGCGGTGGTCGCATTGTCCGCGACCGAAGAAGAGAGTGCGAAGGAAAGGAGCGCGGCGGAAATTTTTCGCACCGGACTCGATTTCGGCGCCGCCAATCGCCGGGACGGATGGGGCGCGGGACTAACGACCCTGACCTGCATGATGAATCTGCTGCCGTGGCTCGATCTCGAAGATCGCTCGCGCGCCCTCTACCAGGGGCTTTCCAGCGTCGCCGCCGATTGCGACGCGAATCCTCCTCGGTTTACGGTCAGACCTCTGCCAGGCGGCGGACCGGACTCGCACGCGCTTAAGCGATGGTTTCAGCAGTTCGTCGAGGTGCGCGACGCGGAAGGTGCCGAGCGCTGTATCACCAGCGCGGTTAGATCGGGCATGCCGGAGGCGGCGATCGCCGAAATGATGTTCGCGGCTGCGACCGACCATCGCTACTTGACCATCGGGCACGTGCTTGATTTCACCAACAAGGCTTTCGAGGCGCTCGATCATGCGGGATGGGACCGCGCGGAGGCGACCCTTGCCAGCCTGGCGCGAAGCTATGCGGCGGCGGATCGGATGGAGGAGTCGAACGCGTGGCGCAGCCCGATCGATCTGGTGGAAATTCTGGAACGCGCATTTGAGCGAATCCCAGACGCGATTCAGGCTGGCCGCCGCGCCGGAGGGGGATGGCGCCAGCGCGACGCGCTTGCCGCAACAATCCTCGGTGACGATCCCGCAGCGATCGCCGACGCGATGCTATCGGCGCTGAGAGACGGATGCAGCCCCGCTGAGCTGGGCGGCGCCGCCGCGTATGCGGCCGCGCTGCGTATCGCGCGGTTTCATACCAGCAACGAGTTCGGCGACTGGGACACGGCGCATCACAGCTATACGTTTGCCAACGCGGTGCATCAGGCGCTTCGGCGCGCGCCATCGCCCGAACTGGTTCGCGGCGCATTCGATGCCGCAATGAGCGTGTATCTCGATCGATTTCTCAACGTGCCCGCCGCGCGCATTCCACATTCGAACGGAAATTCCCGAGGCGCGCCGGAGCTGATCCGCGCGCTACCGGCGATCCTCGATCGGCAGCAACAGGTAAGCGAAACCGCTCAACTGATTGCCGAATACTTCGCAAGCGGCGAGGATCCGCGCGCGCTGATCTCCGCGATGGGCGCGGCGATGCTCCGCGAGGATCGCGATTTTCATACGATCCAGGAGCTCGAGGCCGCGGTGCGGCAGTACTCGATCCTTGAAGGCGACGCGCGCGCAAACGTACTTGTCGCCAGCGGCCGGTACATGGCCGCTCACGCGCCGACCGTCCGGGCGCAGCGACATACATATCGAATCGCGCAGCGGCTTTTCCGTGGCGAACGGCTGTTCGAGGGCGACTAAGATGGTTGCTGAAAGCGGCTTCGTGCTCGAAAAGCCGAGGCCAAATGAGCGGCAGGCGGCTAACCGATCGTAAATGGAGGTGAGTTATGGCGATCACATTGGATCACACGATTGTACCGGCGCATGACAAGGTTGCGGCGGCAAAATTCTTCGCCAAACTTTTCGGTCTGAACTATGAAGGCGAATTTGGACCTTTCGCTCCGGTTCAGGTGAATCAAACCTTCAGCATGGATTTCGATGACCGATGGAAGGGCTTCGGAGTTCATCATTACGCGTTTCACGTGAACGACCAGGAGTTCGACGCGATCTTCGGCCGCATCAAGGAGCAAGGCCTGAAATATGGCAGCGCTCCCTGGAGCAGCGAGGATATGCAGGTGGGCGACGCCGGCGGCGGACGGGTCGTGTACTTCCGCGAACTCTCGAACCATATGCTCGAGATTCGGACCGTTCCTTCGCTGGTCCAGATAAACCAGATTAAGAAGGCGGCGGAGCGCGCGCGAGCCGCTACTTGATTCCGGAGTAGACGGCGAAAATCAGATTTCGATAGGCAACGCCGACGTCGCGGAAGCCGATCTCGCGCAGCCACTCAAGCTGCTCGGCCACCGTCGCGGTGCGGTCGAACTTCATACGGTCGAGAGCGGCGCGAACGTCAGGTTCGCTGGCTCCGATTTCACGGGTGCGCGCGAGCCACCGCTCGTGGCTGAGCCGGCTCAGCTCCGCGCTCTCGGCGCTGACCTGGTCCGCATTGATGAAAATCCCGTCGCTGTTCAGCGCTTCGTACGCCTGCGCGTACACCATCTGCTTCTTCTCGTTCATCAGGTGATGCACCGACAAGGCGGATATTATCGCGTCGTAGCGTCCGGTAATCCGACCCTCGCCATAATCCGCAACCTCGAAGCTGAAGCGCTCGCCGCCCGCGGCAAACCGCGCCCGCGCCTGCTCCAGCATCTCGTTCGATATATCCACCATCACGATTCGCGCGCGCGGATAGGCGTAGGCGACGAACGCCGACATCAGGCCGGTGCCAGCGCCGAGATCGAGCACGGAGATCTCGCGCTCGCGCGCAAATGGCAGCAGGTCGACGGCCGCGCGGTAAAACTCATCGAAACAGGGAATGAGTTTCCGCCGCGCCCGGTCGTAGGTCTCGGCCGTACGATCGAACGCGTATCTGATCGAGTCAGACATATAATGAGGGGGATTAGTTTGCCACGATAGCGACGATGAGGCGAGCGCAATCGCAATTAATGGAAATCGGCTCTCCAATTCAGTATATAAAGTGGAAGAGCCGGTCCTTGAGGATACCGCAGACGGATCCAAACGAGGAAAACACCATGCAGAAGCCAATTATCTCCGCTGATTCCCACATTACAGAACCGCCCGGGACCTACGTCGATCGGATTGATCACAAGTACAAGGACACGGCGCCGCACGTGGTTAATGACCCGAAGATGGGCGACGTGTTCGTGGTCAAGGACATGGAGCGATCGATTCCAATGGGATTGCTTGCGGCGGCCGGCAAGAGCGCGAGCGAGCTCGCCATCGGCGGCGTCAAATTCGAGGAGATGCATCGCGGCGGATGGGATCCGGAGGCGCGGATCGGTGATCAGGAGCGCGACGGTGTGGCTGCGGAGATCATGTATCCAACCGTCGGCATGCTGCTCTGCAATCATCGCGACTTCGATTATAAGAAGGCCTGCTTTGATGCGTACAACCTGTGGATGGCCGAGTATTGCTCGCATCATCCGGATCGCCTGATTGGCGTGGGTCAGACGGCGATGCGCTCGCCGGAGGAAGGTATCGAGGATCTGCGTAAGATGAAGGCGTTCGGGTTCAAGGGCGTGATGCTGCCGGGAAATCCGCAAGTCGCCGACTACGACAGTCCGGTCTACGATGATTTCTACCGCGCTGCGATCGATTTCGAGATGCCGCTCAGCTTTCATATTCTGACCAGTCGCGACGACAATTTTCAGGCACGCGGACCGCGTCTGAACGGCTTTCTGGCGATAATTCGCGGCTGTCAGGACATTATCGGAACCTTCGTTCTCGGCGGAGTCTTCGAGCGGCATCCCAAGCTCAAGGTGGTGTGCGTCGAGGCTGACGCCGGATGGGTGCCGCACTACATGTACCGGATGGATCACGCTTATGACCGGCATCGGTACTGGCTGCCTGCTGGAACGCTATCCAAGATGCCGAGCGAGTATTTCCGCGAGAACGTCTACACGACTTTCCAAGATGACTGGGTGGCGTTCAAGATGAAGGACATGTGCAACATCCGCCGGCTAATGTGGGCGAATGATTTCCCACATAGCGATTCCACCTGGCCGTGGTCGCAAGACATCCTAAAGAAGCACACGCAAGGACTATCGGATCAGGAAAAGAATTACATTCTGCACGACAACGTGTCGGAGCTCTACCACTTGAGCATCTAAGCCTTGAGCGGGAGCCCCGCGATGTATCGGCGGCGCCGGGAAACCGGCGCCGTCTTTTTTTGCGACGGACCGATGCGGACATGTGCTGACTGCCGGCACATCTTCAGTTCACAAAACCCATTTTCCTCGTTTGTCGCAGGCCTGATAAGATTCGTTTGCTTTTGATTCAGGTATTGAACTGCCGTGTTCAGGATGCGCGTCACCACTGTGGAAGGACAGGGTCGATGCGCAATATTGAAGGTCACAATCCCGTTGAATATCGCACAGGTATGGAACGCGCTGAACGCTGGACTATGCGGCGCGGCTGGCCGACGCGGCGGGCGTATCGGCAAAATTCCAGCGTCAGAACTCCGCGCTCATGGAGTATTCTCATCTCCAGGCGGCGTGGCGATCTCGGCGCTCGCCCTGGCGGCGCTGGTCACCCTTTCGGCCTGTTCGCACGGAACCGCGGGAGCGGGTTTCGGTCCTCCCACAGTTCCGGTTCTGGTCGCAAAAGCTGAGCGGAGGACGGTCGCGTCCCAGTTGCACGCGATCGGCCGCGTCGAGGCGTTCTCGACCGTCAACGTCAAGGCTCAGATCGACGGAATCGTGACTGAGGTCCATTTCAAAGAGGGTCAGGAGGTCAAGCCGGGCTACCTATTGTTCACAATCGATCCGCGCCCGTTTGAAGCGGCTCTCAGCCAGGCTAAGGCGAACCTCGCCAAGGACAAGGCGCAGGAAGTCCAGGCCGCGACCGACGAGGGTCGCTATTCCTATTTGTACAAACACGGCGTCGGTTCGCAGGAGCAATACGATCAGTCATATGCAACCGCGCAAGCGGACAAGGCGATAGTTGCCGCGGATGAAGCCGCAGTTCAGACCGCAAAGCTCAACCTGGGCTACACGCAAATTTATGCGCCAATCGACGGCCGAACCGGAACCCTGCTGGTGCATGCCGGCAACCTGGTAAAAAACAACGCCGACACTGCGATGGTGGTGATCAATCAGATTCGTCCGGTGTACGTGGATTTCTCCATTCCGGAACAAAGTCTGCCGGAGGTCCGCCAAAACATGGGCAAGCGGAAACTTCCGGTACGAGTGGCCATTCCGGGACAGAGCGGTGTGGTCGAGGAAGGCGAGCTTAGCTTCATCGACAATTCGGTTGATGCTCAAACCGGAACCATCGAGCTTAAGGGGCTATTCGAGAATCAAGACGGCAAGCTATGGCCGGGGCAGTTCGTGGACGCAAGCCTCGTGCTGGATGAGATTCCCGACACGATCGTCGTTCCGTCGCAGGCTATCCAGACCGGCGCCGACGGCTCATTCGTGTTCGTCGTGGACAAGCAGATGAAAGCGGAGTCGCGCCCGGTCGTGATAGGCACGACTCAAGACGGCGAAACCGTCGTCGAGCGCGGCGTCCTTCCAGGCGAAACCGTTGTGACCGATGGACAGCTGCGATTGGTTCCCGGGGCGCACGTCACAATCAAGCATGCGATCGATTCCGCCGGAGCGGCTTCGTGAATATAGCTGAACTATTCATCCGCCGGCCGGTGATGACGACGCTTTTGTCGCTGGCGGTCGTCTTCTTCGGGCTGATGGCGTATCGGCTGCTTCCTGTCAGCGATCTGCCCAACGTCGATTTCCCCACTATTGTCGTCAGCGCCACACTGCCGGGTGCGAGCCCGAACACGATGGCGTCGTCGATCGCCACTCCGCTTGAAAAACAATTCACGACTATCGCCGGCCTCGACTCGATGACCTCGCAGAGCATCCTCGGTACGACCAGCATCACGCTGCAGTTCGTGCTCTCGCGCAACATCGATGCGGCGGCGCAGGACGTTCAGGCGGCGATCACCGCCACTCTCGCGCAGTTGCCGCCTGGAATGCCCAGTCCACCGACTTTCAAAAAGGTGAATCCCGCGGATTCGCCGGTGCTCTACCTTTCGCTCAGCTCCACCACTATGCCGATCTCGGAGGTCGACGAGTACGCCGAGACCTATCTTGGCGAACGCATATCGATGGTGTCGGGTGTCGCGCAGGTGCAGGTGTACGGCTCGCAGAGATACGCCGTGCGGGTACAAGTTGATCCGAAGAAACTCGCTGCGCGCGGAATCGGAATCGACGAAGTGGCGCAGGCGGTGCAGGACGCCAATGTCGATATGCCGACCGGCACCCTTTACGGAAAGCATCAGTCATTCACCGTCGATACTCGCGGCCAGTTGACCGATGCCGCAGCCTATCGGCCGCTGGTGATCGCGTACAAAAACGGCGCGCCCGTGAGACTGGAGGATGTCGGGCGCGTGCTCGACGGCGTACAGAACAACAAGACCATAAGCTGGTCCAATGGCGAGCCGGCGGTGGTTCTGGCTATTCAGCGACAGCCCGGAACCAACACCGTTGAGGTCGTCGACAACGTCATGAAGCTGTTGCCGGCCTTCCGCGAACAGGTGCCCGCCGGCTTGCATATCGAGGTTCTGGGCGACCGCTCCGAGACCATCCGCGCATCGGTCAACGACGTGCAGTTCACTCTGCTGCTGACCGTGTTCCTGGTCGTGATGGTGATCTTTCTGTTCCTGCGCAATCTCTCCGCCACCGTGATCCCCAGCCTTGCGCTGCCGATGTCGATCATCGGGACGTTCGCCGTAATGTGGGCGCTCGATTACTCACTCGACAATCTCTCGCTGATGGCGATCACGCTCGGGGTTGGATTCGTCGTGGACGACGCGATCGTGATGCTCGAGAATGTCGTCCGCCATATGGAGATGGGCAAGGACGCGGTGACCGCATCGATGGACGGCTCGCGGGAAATAGGCTTCACGATTCTCTCGATGACGCTGTCGCTTGCCGCGGTGTTCATTCCAGTGCTGTTCATGGGCGGAATCCTCGGCCGCCTGCTCCACGAATTCGCGGTGACGATCGGCGCCGCGATCCTGGTTTCAGGAATCGTCTCTCTGACACTGACGCCGATGCTGTGCTCGCGCTTTCTGAAACCGCCCAAGAGCGAGAAGCACGGGCATCTGTACGAAGTGACCGAACATTATTTCGACGTGATGCTGGACGGATATCAGCGCAGTCTCGCCTGGGTGATGCGCCATCGCCCCGGTACGATGGCGTTCTCGGCGGTAATCCTGATCGTCACGATCTACTTCTTCTACGCGATTCCCAAAGGCTTCCTGCCCAGCGAAGACAATGACGAACTCATCATGTTTACTCTTGCCGCGCAGGGTATTTCGTATGACTCGATGGTGGCGCATCAGCTCGCGGTGGTTCACCTTCTGAAGAACAATCCGAATATCAGGCGCTATTTCGCGGGCGTGGGCACCGGTGGTCCGAGCGGCGGCACCAACTCCGGGATGTTGTTTATTCACTTGAAACCGCGCTCCGAGCGCAAACTCAGTACCGATCAATTGATCGCCAAGTGGCGTCCACTGGTGAACTCGGTTCCGGGACTAATGGTCTTCCTGCAGAATCCGCCGCCGATCACGATCGGCGCGCAGTTCACGCGGAGCATGTATCAGCTCACCTTGCAGAGCCCTGACACTACCTCGCTCTACAAGTATGCGCCGCTGCTGGAGTCGCGGATGAGAGGGGTCAAAGACCTGCGCGGCGTCAATAGCGACCTGCAAGTGCAAAATCCGCAGGTGACAATCAAAATCGATCGCGACAAAGCTCACACACTGGGTATCAGCGCGAGCGCAATCGAAAATGCGCTGGACGACGCTTACGGCTCGCGCCAGATTTCGACCATCTACGCTCCCAACGATGAGTTCTGGGTGATCCTGGAGGTTTTGCCGCAATACCAACTGACTCCCGCCACCCTGTCGATGCTCTACGTGCGCTCTTCAGCGGGAGCGCTGGTGCCGCTCGACACGCTGGTCAAGTTTTCGCGCTCGCTCGGCCCTCTGCAGGTAAACCATTACGGTCAGTTGCCGTCGGCGACCATCTCATTCGATCTCGCGCCCGGCGCTTCGCTGGGAAAGGCGCTGGCCGAGGTGCATTCGCTCGCGCGGGAGGTCCTGCCCGACACGATCACCGCGAGCTTTCAGGGCAACGCTCAGGCCTTTCAGAATTCACTCGGCAATCTCGGGATGCTGCTGATAATGACGATTCTCGTCATTTATCTCGTCCTCGGAATTCTGTACGAGAGCTTCATCCATCCGCTGACAATTCTGTCCGGGCTTCCTGCTGCGGGCTTCGGCGCGCTGTTGACCCTGTGGATTTTCGGAATGCAGCTCGACCTCTTCGCATTCGTCGGAGTCGTGATGCTGGTCGGGCTAGTTAAGAAGAACGCGATCATGATGATCGATTTTGCCCTCGACGCGCAGCGTAGCGAAGGCAAACCACCCTCGGAGGCTATCTTTGAGGGCGCAATTATCCGCTTCAGGCCGATAATGATGACCACTGCGGCCGCCCTGATGGGCACGCTTCCAATCGCGCTCGGCATGGGAGCGGGCGCCGATTCTCGCCGCCCGCTCGGCGCGGCTGTGGTTGGCGGATTGTTCTTCTCACAGTTCCTGACTTTGTACATCACGCCGGTCGTCTACACTTACATGGAGTCCTTCACCGAAATCGTCCACGCTTGGCGGACTGGACAAAAGCGCCCCGCTCGACCGGAACTCGCGGTTGGCAATGGTGCGGAATCGCAGCGCGGACGCATGGCTTCCTGAACACAAAGTAGCGGAGGCAAATCGCGATGCCATCATTTGAGCGCGACGGCGTTTCTCTTTACTACGAGGAATTCGGCTCCGGCTTTCCCATCCTGCTGTTTGCTCCGGGCGGGATGCGCTCGGCGATAGAGTTCTGGGCGAAGAGCCCATTCGATCCGACAGCGGAGCTGGCGCGCGATTTCCGGGTTATAGCGATGGATCAGCGCAACGCGGGCAAATCACGCGCGCCGCTCAGCCGCTCGGATGGATGGCACACCTACACGCAGGACCATCTCGCGCTGCTCGACCACCTGAAGATCAAACAGTGCCACGTGATGGGCGGATGTATTGGCGGCTCATACTCGCTCGGGATTATCCAAGCCGCGCCGGATCGAATCAGCGCGGCGGTGCTCCAGCAGCCGATAGGACTGTCGCCAAGTAACCGCGAGCTGTTTTTCGCGATGTTCGACGGCTGGGCTCAGGCGCTCAAGCCATCGCATCCTGAGATTGACGATGCCGGACTGCGCGAGTTTCGCGACCGAATGTACGGCGGCGATTTTGTCTTCAACGTATCGCGGGAATTCGTTCGCACCGTGACCACACCGATGCTCGTTCTCATGGGCAATGACGAATATCACCCCACGCCCACTTCCGAAGACATTGCGAGGCTTGCGCCGAGGGCAATCCTTCTTCGCACATGGAAAACGCCCGACGTGGTCGGACAGACGGTCAAGCGCGTCCGCGAGTTCCTGAACGAACACACCCCAAAAGAGCGAAGCTAGCGGCGAAGCTCCGTTCCGAGACGGATTCGCTACAGGATGATGCCGACGACGTCGGCGACGGCCCGAAATGGCCAAGTGACCGCTTCCCAAACATCGCTGGCGGTGGAGTCGTTGCTGTCGGACTGCGCTTGTTGCGTCGGCGCGCTTGTGTTACTGGCCGAAGCGGTAGCGGCGGGCTGCGCAGTTGTCACCGTAGCGGAATCCTCAGGGGTGTTATCCGGCTGAGTTGAGCATGCCGCGAGCAAACCAATTGCTCCGGCGAACACGAGCGTAACGAGCAAGCTCCTGAACAATTTCATCGCGACCTCCTCCCGCAGCCGACCTCTTGCGGCCGACTAGGTTTTGCGGACAAGTTTCCGGCAGCCATTTGGAAAGCGCGCGCGTCAGGCAGGCGCACGCACGCCCTGCTCCAGCGCGGCCATCGAGCGCGCACGAAGTGAGACAGGCATGAAGCGCGGCAGCGCGAGCCGCGCCATCATTGCTCCGCGTGAGGTCTCAGCCAGTCGGAAACCCACGGCGAGCATTATCCAGTAACCGGCATTGTTCATAGGTCGCTCGAAAAACAGAACGAATGCGGCATAGCTCGCCAATGCGACCAGCACGTTCAGAGCGGCGAGGTCGTCCGCAAGCCTGTACCGGAGCACCGAACTACCTAATCGGTACATTCCTAGAGCCATCGCAAAAACTACCAGTCCGAATCCAACCAATCCCATTCTTGCCAGAAGAAATAAATAGGTGTTGTGAGGCATCCCAAGGTTGAATTTATCCGCTGATGCTACGCCGATATAAGCCTGGTTTAGAAGAGCTTTGCCATAACCCAAGCCGAAGACAGGATGCGCCAGCCAGACACCGAACGCATCCTTCCAACGCCCGATACGATACTTGGCGTCCGCGTCCGACGCGCCGCTCAGAGCGCTGTTGATGCCGGCATACATCCCGTGCAGGGCCGGCACACCCGGAACAGTATCCGGCAGTGCGTTTGCGGCAAGCACCAGACACAGCAACAGCGCGGTGACTATGCAGAACGTTAGCCGATACTTGGTGGAAAGAAGTAGAAAGGTCACCGCACCAGCCACCGCGCATGCTACTACCGCTGAGCGAGCGCCGTTTGCCGCCAGTGCAACGAAACAAAGCAATGCGCCAATCAGGTGAAAGCTCCGATACCGCCTGTCCAACATCCCGTATGCGATCAGACCCATCATCGCGCTGGCGCAGATCGCGCCGTAGTCATCGCCTCCAACGTATCCGACCCAGGCGCCATTGATCTCGCGTTCCAGGATCTCGAGACCCATGTGGATACCGGTGAACTTCTGAATCAGGATCATCACGGCAAGCACGATACCCGAATAGATACAGTAGCGTGTGATGCGAATCGCCCACATTCGATTCGTGATAGCCAGATAGGTCAATGGAAAGAACAGGCTATAAACAAAGATTGCCAGATCATGTACGGCCATTATCTTGTATTGGCCGAACGAGAGAACAAAGTAGACCACCGAAATTCCGCACAGCAACCACACCGCGCGCCCCGCACCTGTTGTCGCCTCCCCTGCGGATAGCCAATAGAGCATCCGAGTTGGACGTTTCAGCATCGAATAGAGCAGCAACAACAGCAGAGTTATGTCGGTCAGGAATATCGGAACCGGCCCAATTTGAATGCCTATCTTTGCCGCGCTCAGCGAGAAAATCCGCGTGGCAACCAGATATCCGACTATCAGTAGAATGTCCACGCACAGTGGACGCAGTGACAGCATCCGCTTGAACGCGGAGGGCGCTTTTGCCGGATTACGCGGGCGCAGAGGATAGCTCAACTGCGTAGCGCGCGCGTCAGCAGCGTGAGGTCGAAAACTGCCTGGCGCGTTGACTACCGCGATGCGCTGTGGCTCCAACTAGTAAGCACCTTTCGCCGCGATCACCGCGAACGCGGTTTTCGCCATGACGTAACAGTCCAGCCACACCGACCAGTTGCGAACATAATAAGAGTCGTAGCGTTGATGCTCCTCAAGTCCGCCCGCGTTGCGAATCGTAACCTGCCACATGCCGGTGATTCCGGGGCGCACCGTGCGGCGCAAGTCACGGAACTCGTGCGGGAAGATCGCGAGATGATAATCCGGCAGCGGGCGCGGTCCAACCAGGCTCATGGTGCCACGCAAGACGCAGAACAGTTGAGGCAGCTCATCGATACTGAAGCGCCGCAGAAAACTTCCGATTCCACGAACCACCCGCGGATCGTGCGCGAGCTTACATTTCGCCTCCCATTCCGCGCGCAACGCTGGGCTGGCCGCCAGGCTTTCCGCAAGCCTCCGCTCCGCGTCGACATGCATCGTTCGCAACTTCCAGATTCTGATTTTGTCGCCGTCCAGGCCTTCGCGCTCCTGGCAGAAGAAGATCGGGCCACGGCTTACCATCTTTACGAGCAGACCACTTACGAAAATCACCGGCAGCGCGATCGCGAGAAAAATCGAACTGACAACGAGGTCGAGCACGCGCTTTACGAACCGATTTTCAGGTTTTAGCAGTTCGTTCGAATACTCAATGCCCAGAACGGTTCCCAGGTTGCGCACCTGCACGTGCTCAACCGGAAGGCCATCGTCACCGCGCAGAATCACGACGTGGCGAAAGTGTCGCTGGAGCCATCCGATCCGATTTACCCGGTCCAGAGTCGGATTACCCTTCAGCGAATTCCCACGCATTCCGCCCCATACGATCGCGGTCGCGATTCCGGCCGACTCGAGGCTGGGAGCAAGATTATGACCGCCGAAAACCGGGACCCCGGCGATCTGAGTCCCGTGGTAGGCGGGATCTGAACACAAGACCCCAACTACTCGATAGCCGAGGGATTTTGCGTCTTGTAACAAATCCATCGTCAGCTCGATCTGAGTAGGATTCCCGATCACGACCGTCGGTATACCCCACCAGGAGAATTTGCGCGTGGCGGACAGAACCAGGTATCTCATGACCGGGAGCAGCGCGAGGCTGAGCACCCATGCAACGCCAAAGGTCACACGCGAATACTCAGGCGGTAGCTTCACCATAAACGTGGCGCCCGCCAGGAGCACGAAAGTAAGACTGGTTGCTGATACCAATCGCCTAATTATCTCGGGCGCACCAAGTCCGAATCCCGGATAAAGGCCGAACGCAGCGAAAATAAGCGGAAACACCGCGAGCACCGGGAGCAGGTCGCGATAGAGCGATAATGGCTGGCCCAGCATACCGCGCGCCCATACGCCGTATGCGATCGATGCCGCGATCGTGAGCGCAACAACATCCGAAAGCAGCAGGGTTCCGAACTGGAGAAGGCTGGTCAGTCCTCGGCTATGGCGCGGCAGCACGACCTGCCGCCCCGGGCGCGGGACCGCACTTAGCGCGGAGCGAGCGTTACGATCGGTGATCGGTTTCCCTGGTGGTGTCATGGGCGTGGATTGATATCCCTCGTTATACTCACTGAATAGCGGGAGACCGGCGTCCAAGCATCTGCCGGATTAGCAACATCACGAACATCGGATTATTGGTAAGATAGCGTGGGCCCAATCGGCGCGGTTCGCTGAGCATCCTGAATAGCCACTCAAGTCCGCAGCGCATCATCCAGCGCGGAGCCTGTGGTTTGAGGCCGGCGTGAAAATCGAACGCGGCGCCGCATCCGATCATAACCGGCGCGTCAATCCGCCCTAGATGCGCCGCCATCCAACGCTCCTGCTTTGGCGTGCTCATACCAACCCACACGATATCGGCTCGCGAGGAATTGATCTGATCAACTATTTCTAAGTCTTCATTCTCAGTGAGCGATCGAAATGGCGGCGAATACACGCCTGCGAACTGGAGTCCGCTGAATTTCGCGCTCAACCGGCTGGCAAGTTTCTCCGGGACCCCGGGTGCCCCGCCATACAGGAAGTGCCGCCATCCACGCGAGATTGATCGCTCGCATACCTTAAGCATCAGATCTGGGCCATAAACGCGCTCGACGCGCCTATGACCCGTCAACCGCGATAGCCATACCAGCGGCATCCCGTCTGGCGTGACCATTCCCGCGCGATTGTGAATTTCACGCAGCGCGGGATCGCGATAGCTTTCCATGACCCCGTGTACGCCGGTGACGCACACGTAGTTGCGCTCGCGCGCCGTTATCCAGCGACCGATGGTGTCGAGAGCAACGGCCGGAGTAATCGCGCTGACTCCGACGCCGAGTATATTGACCCGCGGGTTCATACTTGAGGTATTCGCGCCATTTTCTCCGATTGAGCCGGTATGAGTTGGCGCTTCATTAGTCGACCAGCGGCTCTGATGGCGAAGGGCGGGAGGATCGATAGAGCTAACAACGCCAGGATTCTGGGATTTCCGGGTGCCATCATCGTGGCCCGTCGCACGCGAGCGATCGCGGTTTTCCGGTCGCCGCGACGTAAAGCACGCGCACTCTCATACGCGAGGAGCTCGGCGAAATAGCTTCCCCGCGCCCTCCGGCCGAAGCGCTCCCGCACTACCCGATCCAGGATTCGCGCGCCCTCGAGGTACCATTCTTCTCGCTCCACACTCGGTGCGAATTGCCGCATCGTCAGCGATTCAGGAACGTAAACGAATGGTCCATGCTCTCGCGCGCACATCCATAGGAAGATGTCCTCGCAGCTAACCAATCGCTCGTCAAAACCGCCGCAGAGCGCGTAGACGTCCCTGCACATGACAACATTCGATGGAAGGATCGGCCAGCCGGCCCATCGCAAACCTAGAAGCTCTTTGAGAGTCGGTGGACGAGTATGCCCAACAGGGTGATAGCGGGTCCGCAGTACTTTTCCAGCACGATCAATTTCCATCGCGTCGTGATAGCCGACTACATATTCGTGATTCGACTCGAGGAGCGGGACGATACGGTCGAGTTTTTCAGGCAACCACGCATCGTCGGCATCAAGAAAAGCCAGGTATTTCGCGGTTGCCGCGCGAGCTCCGGTGTTGCGTGCCGCGGACACGCCGCGCCGAGGGCCAGGGAGCATCATGATTCTGCTTCGGTAGCGCTCCAGCACCGCGGCGGTGCCGTCATCTGATCCGTCATCGACAACTACAATCTCGATTTCGCCGGCGTAACGCTGCGCAAGAACGCTATCGATTGCGCGCCCGATCGTCGCCGCGCCATTGCGCACCGGAATTAGAGCAGAAACCCGAGGATTCATACTCGTGCGGCCCATCCTTGATATTTGCCGAGCGTCGACATCCAGTGATATTTCGCGCGAGCGGAATCGCCGCGCAGCAACGCAAGGCCGGCAAGCCCTAGCGAACCTCCAAACCAATAGCCCAGGTACCAAAGCGGATAGCGGTGCTTTCCGAGAAAGCGCCCGGTGCCCATGCACATTCGGTAGGTTCGCGTCACTCCCGGCTTGTCGTGAGCCGGTAGGTCATCGTGGAACACGATCAAATCCGGCTCATACTGAATTCGATAGCCGGCATCGAGCGCGCGCAGGATATAGTCATAGTCTTCCGCTCCCTGCCATGGCGTAGGCGCGCCCAGTCCCAGAGTTTCATCGAACTTTCCCACCCGTTCGATCAGTTCGCGCCGAAGAAAGAAGGTGATGGACGCGATTCGGTTAAATATCCCCAGCCTGGTAACCCGTCCCGAACGCGATGCCCAGCGGCCGCGGTCTCGCCCCGCTGCGGTAGCGATGCGACCGGTTATGCCACTGCTTTGCGGCATCCTTGCCGCACGGTCTGCGACTCGGGCTAGAAAGTCCGACTGGTACCAGCAATCGTCATCCGGAAATCCAACCAACTCGCCCCTAAGATCAGAAAGCGCCGCATTGCGAGCCACTGACAGTCCAGGCAATGACCGCATGTGACGAATTGTGAGACGCGATTCGTAGCGCGCGAGAATTGGAACCAGGTGATCGTCCGGATTCTGATCTACGACAATCAACTCGAAGTCGCGAAAGGTTTGCGCGTCGAGGCTTTCGAGAAATCGCTCGATTTCCGCGCTCCTGCCCAGTGTCGCGAGTACCAGTGAGAACTCCATTAAATACTCACTTGGAGGAAGACCGCGCGGCCAATGCCGCGTCGATTGTGCGATCAGATTCGCCATAAAGACGCTGGTAGCGGAGCCGCTCGCCGCGCGCGAGAAAATCGGCCGGTAGCAGAGTGCCAAATACGCGGATCCAGGTCTTCAATCGAGTCGGACGGATTCGCAAAGATGCCAGGTACCGTTTACGCGCGAGCGATCGGTCGCCTCTCAGCATCGCCATTGTTCCCGCCCAGTTGAGCGTCGGAATCAGCGCCGCTGCCGCTGCGCGTCTGCCAAACCGCGGGCGAAGCACACCGCTTAGAGCCTCGCTGGCGCTGATGTATAGTTCCTCGCGATACTGTGTGGGTTCCCATTCGCGCCTGGTTAGGGCTTCGGGTAGAAAGCTAAACGGGCCCTGCTCGCGCGCAAAGATCCACATAGCGGCGTCTTCCATCCCTTTAACTTTCTCGTTAAAACCCCCTATCCGATTTGCGACGTCCCGACGCATTACAACATTCGATGGTAGTATTGGCAGTCCCGGCCAACTGATCGCCAATAGATTACGCAGAGTCGGAGCAGACTTGTGGCCCAAAGGATAGTAAGAGTTCTTAATTATGGTTCCCTGGTTATTCACTTCAATCGCATCATGATACGCGAGTACGTATGCAGAATCGTTTTCAAGCAGCGGAATGACTTTGGCTAGTTTTTCCGGCAACCATTCATCATCAGCGTCGAGGAAGGCAAGATACTTGCCGCGCGCGATCGCTATTCCAGCGTTTCGCGCGGCCGGAGCACCCGGCTTCACCTCATGTACAACAATTATTCCGCCGCCATAGCTACCGAGAATATCAGGTGTGGAATCGGTCGAACCATTATCAATAACTATAACCTCGATACCAGCCGCGAAAGTCTGCGCCAGTGCAGAGTTGATCGCGCGCCCAATCGTTCGTTCTCCGTTCTTGACCGGAATAATCGCCGAGACGGTTGGCTTATCGGTGTTCGGATCTCGATTTAAATCGAGCGGCCTGCCGATTTTTTTCGTGCTTGATCCTCGCCTGTCCACACCGCTAGCTAACTCCGGATGCTTAGCAGAATCAGCTCTCAGCCAATGAGACTCTGGAACGATAAGCTTTGCGATTGCGTTGATCATCCAGAACGGCGCGACGGTCGCTAGCAGTCCAACCCAAGTCTTAGCTCGCAGGGGTCGTTCCAAACCAGCCGCCCAGTACCGTTGGCGAGCTAATCCTTGATCGCCTCGGCGCCAAGCCTC
>JASHOJ010000261.1 GCA_030041155.1 Candidatus Binataceae bacterium
ACAAGGCCAATCGCGCCACCGCACAGGCCGATAATGCCGCCCGACCATATTCCGCGGCCGGCTTGACGCCATTGTCCGACGCTCATCGCCTCAATTGAGGCAAGAAATGCCGCGATAAAGAGACCGATCAGCGCGCCCAGGATCACGTCGCGAATCCATATGTTCCTGATTCCAAGGAACGGTTCCGCTATTCCCCACGCCGCAAAACCGCCTAACGCACCCGCGGCGGCGTAGAACAATAATTTTTCACGAGACAGATTGGTTGCCATCGGAGACAAGCGACAGCATTACGCGACCGGCTCTGAGGTTCAAGCCGGGAACGCGATGCTCGCTTGAACATCCGCGTTCACGCGGATTTCAGTTCACTTGTTTTCTTCCGATACGGCGACTTCGCCGAGACTCAAACCGCAATTGCGGCATTGCTGGCGCAGCGGCCCGGCGGGAAACGATGCGCGGCTCGCGATTCGCGCGCGCGGCGTCTTGATAAAGAAGAAATTACCGCATTGCGGACACTTGCGGCGGCGAATCGATGAGGCGACATAGGCGCTGGCGGCGATCAGTATTACCGCCGCGATAAAGAGAAAGATTTCGAGCGATCCAAAATGCGGATCGAGCGGCCGGGTAGTGGTAAGGGTCATGAAATCGCGCGCGACCAGCACGATAGCGGCAAGAAACACCACCAGGCCCGCAGTAAGCAGCGACACGTAGCGCGTTTGAAGACCGCGGATGAGCACGAGATCTTCGCGCTGCGCGTGCGTGACCATAACGCTCATCTCAGATTCAACTGGAATGCAGGATCCGCTTCCGCTATCGATAGCCCACAGTTCATGCACACCTGGTTGATCATCTCACGGCGCATGAAAAAAGTCCTATTGGACCTGATGCGACGCGGGTTTGGTTTCACTTCAACAAAAAAGGTTTTGTGACAGCGCGGGCAATGAAGTCCTTTCAAGGACAGATAAATCGCGGTACCAGCCGCCATCGCGCCTCCCATCACGATCAGGGACAGGGCTATCCACTCTAATGAATAAATCGCACTGGAAAGAGATGGTGCCCACGGAAGCACTGTGGTCAGGAACGCGAGGGCCTCGATTAGCATGAGCCATCGCCCTGCGCGCTGGAGCCGACCGATTTTGCGCAGCGCGCGAGCTTCCTCGGGCGTGACCATCGCGAGGTGTCCGAACTAGTTGGATTGGGCTGACCAGGTGCCGCGCTCGCCGGTCGGCGTGGATTCAAAGGTTCCGCTGAGCGTGTCGCCGCCGCGCCTGCCTTCAAAATAATAAGTCTCGGTACCATATGGCACCTGAAACTGAAGCTGATCCCCGCGGATAAACCCCTCCAGCGGCGCGAGCTCGAAGCCCGGCTTGTGTATCACCATCTCGCCATGCAGAAAGCCGTTCGGCTGCGGTCTGAGCCTGAGCTCCAGCTCTGGGCTTCCTCCACCCGGCAACCCGCTGATACTGCCGGTCGCAAGGGTCGGACCGCTGAGAAACGCGCTGCCATACGAACTTCCGCCATACGAGCTGCCGAATGACGAGCGGCCATAGCCCGCGCCGGCGCTGCCGGGCGAGGTCGCATATGGGCCGGCGGCGCTGGCAATCACGTTGAACCGCTTTTGCGCAAAATATTGGCCGTTCAGGTAAAAGTTGACGGTGTAGGTGCCGGGCGGAAATGCTCCACCACGAGGATTGCCGACTCGGCCGGTGAAAACCGCCTGATGCTGATCCTGACTGATATTCTGCCAATCGTTCACGCTGCCAAGCGTATGCCCGTCGGGCGCGATATATGCCGCGTCGACGCGATACTGGCTCGGTTCGAGTCCGAACAGGCGATTGTCGAAGATAACCTTCCATCCGACGAACAGAACCTTGGAAACATCGAAGCTGGTGCTCGCCTTGGACAGCGCGGTGCCACTCTTGGTGGTGTTCAGGAACTCGATGTTGCGCAACTGCAGCGGCTTGCGGCGCGCCTCTTCGAGCATCGCAAGCTTTTTCGCCTCGTCGGCGCGTTTTTCCTCGTCGGCCTTGGCTGCCGCCGCGGTCGCGGCTTCGCTGGCCGCCTCCGCGTTGCGCGCCGCCATATCCTGGGTGACCGAAAAAGCGTTTTCGGCAAGCATCTGGTTGTCCATGTAAAGAGCAACCTTGTACTGGCCGGGCGGTTTCTCGGTCATGTTGGGCAAGAGCGCAACGCCGGAGAAATCCGCGATCTTTTCCGAGGGGCCGATGAACGCCTCTTGCGAGCTTGACGCGATCTGGAGCCCATTTGGATCGAAGAAGCGGGCTTCGACCTTGTCAGATCGTCCCTCCAGGCCGGAAAGATCATTCTTGAACGATGCCGCCCATTTCAGGTACCGGGCGTTGGTCAAATCTGTGTCGGTGAACGACGATTGCGGCGGCGCCAGTGGAGCACCTTCGCGAGTTGAGAGCGCCAGCGTCATCTGCTCGAAGTCGAGCGGATGCTGCTGCGCCTCGGCGACCAGTTCCTCATGCTTCCATGGCAGCGAATCGATAAGACCCTTCACTCCGAGCCGAACCTGCATCTGCGGGTCGGAGTAGACGTAGGTGGCGCCAAAAGCCGCGCCTCCCAGCAGAACACAGAAGATCACGAATACCACCGCGCGCCGCGCGGCGCTTTTCGGCTTGTGCGGACGCGGCAGCATGTCGGTCGCGTAGCGCTCCGCCGCAAGCGACAGGTCGGCGGTCCCGCCGCGGCTGCTTACGGCCTGCGAGTCGGCATCGGGCAGACCGCGGCCATAGAGAATCATGTCGCGGAACTCGCCGGCGCTTGCCGGACGGCGGTCCACCTCGTATGCGAGCGCGGCGTCGATCGCGACGGCGAGATTGGGCGAAACTTCCGGGCGCACCTCGCGCACCGGCGGAAAGCTGAAGGGTGGAAACTTCTCGGGATCGCGCCCGGTGAGCACGTAATGCAGGGTCGCGCCGAGCGAGTAAATGTCGGACCGCGGATCGACATTGCCCTGGTATTGTTCGGGCGGCGCGAAACCAAGGGTCCCGATCATGGTGCCCTTGCTGCTGGCCTTGAACAGGCGCGCGATTCCGAAATCGATCAGCACCGCGCGGCCCTTCGGCGTGAGCATCACGTTCGAAGGCTTCATGTCGCGGTAGATGATCGGCGGCTCATGCCCGTGCAGGTAAGTCAGCACGTCGCAGAGCTGGCGGGCGATGTCGATCACCAATCCCTCGGGAAGCGGACCGCCGCGCGAGGCCATCTCCTCCTCGAGGTCGCGCCCCTCGATGTATTCCATCACCAGGTAATGGCGGTTCTGATCATCGAATCGATCGGTAATCGCGGGAATTGCCTGATGCTTCAGTTGGGCCAGCGTGTCGGCTTCGCGCGCGAAATAGTCGTTGGCTTCGATCCGGCGGGCCTGGTCGATGAAGTGATCGACCATCTCCTTGATCGCGCAGGTGCGATTGGCAAGGCGCTGGTCGCGGGCAAGATAGACCATGCCCATTCCGCCGCCACCGATCAGGCGATCGATCAGGTACCGGTTCTGCAGAGTCGTGCCGGGCGCCAGCGGAGCATTGGCGCCAGAGCTGATATTTGTGCTGTCAGCCATCGGCTCAGTTACCGGACAATTTATCCATTCGGCCTCAACTCGCGAACATAACAACGACGCTGATGTTGTCGGTCCCGCCGCCGGCATTCGCGGCCGCGATCAGCTCGCGCGCGGTATCGTATGGATCGTTGTGACGGCGCATGATCGCGGCGACCTCTACGTCCTCGACATGGGTGGTCAATCCGTCGCTGCACAGGAGCAACCGGTCGCCACGGCGCAGACGAATGGAAGTCGCCTCGGCGCCGGCCGGACCGCTGGCGCGCGCTCCGAGTGATCGGGTAATCACGTTCTTATGCTCATGGGTGCGCGCCTCGGCAGCGGTGATTTGGCCGATCTCGACCAGCCGCTGCACCAGCGAATGATCGCGCGTTACCTGGTGCATCGATCCGTTTTCGACAAAGTAGGCGCGGCTGTCGCCGACCCACGCAACCGCTACCCCCGGCGGCGTCACCAGCGCCGCCACGCCGGTCGATCCCATGCCGCGCGACTCAGGATGAGCCGCGACGTGCTCAAGAATTTTGCTGTTGGCTTCTTCGAGGGCTGCGCTCATTAGCTTACACGGATCCGCAACCTCTCCACCGGCGAGCCGCTTCTCAACATAATCGCGGATAGTGCTAATCGCAATTGCAGCCGCGACTTCGCCGGCTTCCGCGCCCCCCATCCCGTCGCATACCACGTAAACATAATTTTGATCCGGCGCGACCAGGGAGTCACGCACATATTCGAGGACCATCACCGCGTCCTCGTTATGATCCCGCACCATCCCGACGTCGGTCATCCCGACCGCGCGGATCCGAAGCTGGCCCATCAGGCGGATAAGCTCGGCCTTGAATTCATCGATCGTCGCCCAGCGGGATTTCGGATCGAACTGCAGCGCCCGCAGGATCGCCTGCTCCAACTCCGGAGTAATCACGTGCGGCGGATAGAAGCGAATCGGGCCCGCTTCCTCGCGCCAGCTCTCGCTCTCAAGCCGGTCGCCGGTAAGCCAGGTGTAGAGCAGCGCTCCCGCGGAAAAGATGTCCGCGCGCTTGTCGACCTTGCGCCCGCGATAAATCTCGGGCGCGGTGTAGCCATCGTTAAAGATCGGCTCGGCCTGCAGCTCGTTGTCGTTGCTGACGTAATCCAGCCCGGTCATCTTGATGCGTCCATTCGGCGCAACTGCAACCGACTGCGGACAGATGTCGTTGACCCGCAGGCCGCGCCGATGCATGAACGAGATTGCCTGGCATACCTGGATCGCGGCGGCAATCGCCTCCGGCTCACTAAGCGAGCGCGCGGCGCCTGCGAACTGCGAAAGCTCCTCATCGGGATAGACCAGATACACGCGTCCATCAGCGGCGAAGCCGGTTTCGGCGCGCTGAAAAGCGGGATGCGAGAGCGTCAGCGACAAGGCCATGACGCGGCCGAAGACCTCGCCAAGATCGTCCGAGGCGGATTTATCGCCGCGCGCTTGCTCACGATCGCTTTCCGGTTCCGCGCTCTCAGCCGAATGAGCCTGAGTGGAGCCGTTTTCATTCTTCTCGTCTGCGCGCGTTTCCGAGAGTTTTTCCGCCAGGTCATTCGCCAAGCCTTCGGTTTCCGCAGGTTCGGCGACCGTTTCCTTTGCGGATGTTCCGTTGGATCGCGCCGCGGCAGAGGCCTCGGCGGCTTCCGGTTTGCTCTCGCGGCCCCCGGAAGGCGCAGGAGACGCGACGATGGTCTCGACTTGCTCCGCAACTTCCTTCGCGGCTATCGCCGATATCGAGCCGGTATGCCCGCTTGCCGCCGGAATCGGCTTCAACTCGGCGGTTTTGGCGCTCGGACCATTCGGATCAACTTCGGGAACCGACTGTGGCTCGGCGGGTGCTTCAGCATCTTCAATCTGCTCGCGAGGTTCGGGACCGATACGCTCACGCAGCAGAACGGTAGCGCCGCTATCGTCAAGTCGGCGCGCACGATAGCGGTTTTCGAGAGAGTTCGAGACCAGCGCCTCGAGAATTTCGAATCTGTTGTTGAGCCGAGCGCCCGCCGGAACCGGATCGGGCCGGGTCGATCCGGGTGCCGCAGGCGCGGGCGGGGCCGCCGTCAGCGCCTGGCCGCAGCGGTCACAGAATTTCGCGTCATCCGGAGCCTGCTCGCCACATTCCGAACACTTGATCATCCCCGCTACCCTCGTCGAAACTGCAATATAGCTCCACCCAGAACTATCTGATCGCGATCCTTGAGTTTGTAGAGCTGGTCCCGTCCGAGCCGTCCGCGTCCGGCGATGAAGGTGCCGTTCATGCTGCCCAGATCACGGATAAAATAGTCATTGTCACGCTGCAGGATTTCCGCATGGCGGCGCGAGATCCGATCGACGCCGCGCTTTAAGCCGCCGAGATCCAGATCGGGCGGAGCACCCGTGCCATTGTTCGACATCGCGCGCCCGATCGTGGTTTGCGCGAACTTGAGCGGAAACTCGAGCGATTCCCCGCGCGCAATGAGCCGTGCCGGCGCGCCAACAGTGGGAGCCTTGATGGTCTTTTCGAGTTCCGGAAAGAGCGGCCGCGAAGCGGGCGGCGTGGCGCGCAGCCTGCCCGGCGTGCGGATCGGCACCGACGCTGCCGGCGCGGCGCTCTGACGAACCAGCTCGCGCGTCTTAGCAGTGGAAGATACGCCGCTGGCGGCGCGCTGGTTCGGATTCTCGGGTACGCCAGGAGTAATTACCGACGAGACAATTTTCGATTTAAGGCCGCGCTCGATGAGCGCCTTGGCGCGAACTCCAAGATCGATCGCCTTCTTCATCGAGGGCGTTTGCGGCCTGGGCGCGGGCGCGCCCTGAGGCATCACAAGCCTGGGCGGAGTTGGAGCGCTGGAGTGGATGCTTGGCGGCGCGCTCCGCACCGGCTCGGCGAGCACCACCGTCGGCATCGCTCCGAGGCTGCCGCTCGCGCCATTAGCGATTGGCCCGGAAGGCGCGGAAACAGCCGCGGACGGTGACGGCAACGCGTCCAGCATCGCGCGCGCGGATTGGAAGCGCTTGCTCATATCGTGATTGAGGGCGCGATCGACCGCGGCAGCGGTGGCGGCGGAGACCCGCGGCGCCGCCTCCTTGAGCGGTGGAAAACTGAACGGCGGTTCCACAGCCGGATCACGCCCGCTTAACAAATGGTGCATGGTTGCGGCCAGCGAATAGAGATCGGAAGGCGCTTCAACTTTGCCCGCATATTGCTCCGGCGGAGCATAGCCGGGAGAACCAATCATGGTGGCTTTGCCGCCCTTCGGTAGAAAGCGTGCGATGCCGAAATCGATCAGCATCGCGCGGCCGTCCTTTCCGATCATGATGTTGCCGGGCTTGATATCGCGGTAGATGATCGGGGGCGTCTGCCCGTGCAGAAAATCAAGCACTTCAAGCATCTGGCGCGCGTAGCTAAGAGTCTGGTCCTCGGAGAGTTTGCCGCCCGATTTGTTGAGCAGATCTTCAAGCGTGCCGCCCGCCACAAACTCCATCACCAGGTAATGGCGTGAATTTTCCGCGAAATGATCGATCAGGGTCGGGATGCCGGGATGAGTCAGCCGCGCGAGCACCGTGGCCTCGCGGGTGAAATCCTCAATCGCTTTTTTCTCCGCGATCCCGTCGCCAAGAATCATCTCCTTGACCGCGACGGGGCGATTGGCAAGGCGAGTATCATTGGAAAGGTAAACCCGGCCCATCCCGCCCAGGCCAAGAACCTTTCTTATGCGGTAGCGGCCGTCTAAAAGATGACCCTCCGGAAGCGACTCACCCGGATTCATGTGCATTCACGCGCTGCGACTCCGCAGGCAGGGCCGGACAACGCGCCGCCGCACGGAGCGAACTGCTTAGAGAATCGGATCGACCGTCAGCTTGAGGAAGGTCTTTCCGATAATAACTTCATCTCCAGTTTTGAGATCGACCGGACTTCCCGGCTGCAGGCGTTGGCCGCGATTCACGTAGGTGCCGTTAAGGCTGCCGATATCCTCGATAGTGATCTTGCCGTCGGCGATTCGAATCAGCGCGTGCTTACGCGAAATCTTAGCTTCGGGATCATCCGCGTCAAGGTCCACTTCGGGGAATGATCCAGTGTCGGGATCCCATCGCCCAACCAGATTATTTCCATCTTCGAGCGCGAACTCCTGATCCTTGCGCCCGCCGCGGATGACCTTGAGCTTTGCCTTGAACGAAGCCGGCGCTGCGGGTGCGGGACTGGGCTCGGCGGGCGCCGCTGCGGCAGCGGTTTCAGGCTTAATCTCGCCGGTCGGAGCTTCCGCTGGTTTGGGTTCCTCGCCAGTCGTTTTCTCTTCGCTAGACGCGTTCTGTTCAGGAGCGGCTTGTTCGGGAGCAGCCTGAGGCGGAGTCGAAGGCGGCGCGGCCGCATCGGCACCCGCGAGCTTGGCGCCGCAGCCGTCGCAGTAATCCAGTCCGTCCATGTTTTCGTAGCCGCACTCGCTGCACTTGATCATAAGCTTAAGCCCCTATTTTCCTGTCCACCGCGCGTTTTCCGGCGCTCCTCGCAGACATGCGATATTCTATCACTCCGGCTTGCCAAATTCCTTTAGCGCCTCGGGATCGAGCATCTGGGTTTTGCGAACCACCGCCTGCGCCTGCAAGAGAGTGGTCTTGGCCGCCTTGGTCTGAAGGGTCTGAGTCTTCTTTACCTGATCGAGCAGGCCGGCTAGCGCCTGGGTGGCCTTGCTGTTGCCCATCCGCTGGGTGCCCTGAATCGCGTTGCCGAGCAGGCGGGTCGCGCGATCGATGTTTCCGGCCTTGAGCTCTTCCTCGGCCTTGGCCTGGAGCTTCGCGATCGATACCTGGTCGACCAGGTTCATTACCCTGCCGTTGCGTTTGCTGGTAAGGGTGCGATCCAGAGTGTATTCGACCGTCAGATCGCAATTGCTCGAGCTGTCGCCGACGCCGGGTATATCGTAAGAAACGCTGCTCTGCAGAATTCGGACGACGCCGGGCTTGCGCGGCGGCAGGACCAGCGTAAGCAGCACGGAGCCGGGCACACCGGCTTCGAGGTCGCCGAGGTCGTAGCTGATTTTGCGATCGTCGCCGACAATCGGCGATCCCATGGCGTATATCTCGGGCGAAGCGCGGAAGGTCTCGCGCACCTGCACCCCCTGCGACAATGCCACGTCGATATGCGCGTTACGCACGCTGACCGCCCGCAGCCCCTGCAACTCATCCTCGAAAATGTTCGGAATATCTCCCGGGTTTCCTATGAAATGATATTTACCGTGTGAATCCTGCGCGAGTTGCTGCAAAAGCTTCTCGTTGAATTCAACCCCGACCCCCATCGTGGAGAATGAAATGTTGTCGCGATTCTGATTCACCAGGTCCAGACACGCGGTCTCCTGATAGGTCTGCCCGTCAGTGAGCACCAGCACGCGGTTCAGACGCGACGCATCGAGGTTCTTCTTGACCTCATCGATCCCGGCGCGCATCCCGAGCGCCATCTGGGTCCCACCGCCGATCTCGAGCATGTCGATGTCATCGATGGCGCTTTTGACCGCGTCGCGATTGGTCGCCTTCTCTGGTGTGACGATGACTTTCGCCTGGTCGGCAAACGCGACGATTGAGACTTTGTCCTGCGGGGTCAGGTTGCCGGCCAGAAATTTGACCGCCTCGACCACGAATTCCAGCCGCTGCTCGTCGTACATCGAGCCCGACCGGTCGATCACGACGCTCAGGTTGAGCGGCAGCCGACCGCCGCCGCCCTTGCCTCTGGCAATCGCCTCAAGGAGCACATACAGGACGAAATTCTCCGCGCTCGAGAGCACATGTTGACTGCTTGCAAGCGCTTCAAAAGCAACCGCGTCCGCCATCTGGTAAATCTCCCGCCGCCAATTCTAAGTGCAACAATCAGGGCTTGGCAACCAAACGGTTAGAATACGAAACTTCCGATGTTTGCGCTACGAGGGTCATATTCGCCCGTTTTGGACCCGGAGCGGCCTTGGGCTATGATGCTGAATTGGTTTCGGCGCCTTTGGCCGAGATTGGGAGTGGAGTAATGGCTGGCGACTTGAGAGCCAAATGCGCCATTGCGGGCCTGGGACAGACCGCGATGGGCAAAAACTTCGACCATTCGAACGCGATGGGATTCGCGATCGAGGCCGTGCAGCTAGCGCTCGACGATGCGGGGCTTAAGCGCTCCGATCTGGACGGATTGCTGGTTAATCCTGGCGTCACCTGGAGCGAGGCCACGATGGCGTCGTTTTCGCTCCAGCAGGCGATGGGTCTGACCGACCTTACGCTAACCGCCACGATGAACCTCGGCGGCGCGACCGCTGCCGCGATGATCATGCACGCGGCGCAGGCAATCGCGGCCGGGATGGCCAACGTGGTGGCATGCGTGTTTGCCGACGCGCCGCTCAGACCGCCATCTCCAGAACGAAAGGCCGGTGGTTCGGCCGCCGCTTATGGCTTCGCGCGCGGCCTGAATGCTCATTATGGGCAATTCGGCGTCAACGCCGCGTATGCGTTCGTGGCTCAGCGCCATATGCATCTGTACGGCACTCGCCAGGATCATCTCGGAGAAGTCGCGGTTTCGCAGCGCGGATGGGCCAATCTCAATCCGGCGGCGCAGTTCCACGACGCTCCGATGACTATGGATGACTACAACCGGGCGCGATGGGTGGTCGAGCCGTTCCATCTTTACGATTGCTGCCTCGTCTCAAATGGCGGACTGGCGGTGATCGTGACCTCGGCCGAACGCGCACGAACGCTCAAACATCCGCCGGTCTACCTGCTCGGTATGGGCCAGGGGCATGCGGGCGGCGACCCGATGGAGACGCTGACCTCCGGCGCGCCGCTGGCAAAGAAAATCGCGTTCGGCATGGCGGGAATCACCCTGGATGATATCAACTTCGCGGAGTTGTACGATTGTTATACGTTTACCGTGTTGGTCACGCTTGAAGATTACGGATTCTGCAAAAAGGGCGAGGGCGGGCCATTCCTTGAGGGAGGCCGTATCGGACCAAAGGGTTCGCTTCCGGTCAATACCGGCGGTGGCCAGCTCAGTTCATTTTATATGTGGGGCATGACTCCGGTAGCGGAAGCGATAGTCCAGATGCGCGGCGAGGCCGGCCCGCGCCAGGTGCCAAAGCATGATGTCGGCCTCGTTTCCGGCAACGGCGGAATATTATCTACTCACTCGACGTTAATACTCGGAGCACAACCGTAGAGCATTGATGCGTATCGAAGCCGCGCGCCATCCGGGCACGGCATCGAGGCATTCGTTTGCGCTAATAGCTGACATGGACTGAACGATGGCATCGGCGGAAAAACCGGTTCCCGCGATCACACCTGAGATGGCGGGGTTCTTTGAAGGCGCCAAGCGCGGCCAACTGATGGTCGAGCGTTGCGAGGGCTGTGGCGAGATGCGCTTCCCTCCGCATGAATTGTGCTCACGATGCCTCAGCGATCGCGCGAAATGGGTTCCAACGAGCGGCCGGGGAGAGGTTTTCAGCTTCAACGTGATGCATCAGGTCTATCATCCCGGATTCGCCGCCGAGGTGCCGTACGCGGTGGTGGTGGTGAGGCTCGAAGAGGGGCCAAAGTTCGTTTCCAATCTCATCGGCGTGCAGCCGGCCGATATCAGGATCGGCATGCCGGTGGAGGTCACATTTGAGCGCCTGAGCGCCGACGTAACCGTACCCAAGTTCCGCCCGCGCTCGCGCAGCTAACCACTTCATCCGGTGGTCACCGGTATATTCATCATCTTCTACAAGGTCTAAAAGTAAGTAACGGGCAATACTCATGTTATCGCTCGAACCCAAATATCTTCAGCGCCTGGTGGAAAGCTCCACCGATATGATTATCGCGGTGGACCGCCAGGGCGTGATTACCTATTACAACGACGGCGCGCGCCAGAGCCTCGGCTATTCTCCGGAAGAAGTCATCGGAAGGCGCTGCACCGATTCCATCTATCCCTCGCTCGAAGAGGCGCGCCGCGTGATGCGCGCGATGCGCGAGTCCAGCAACAACGGCCGCATCACCAGCTTCGAGACCGAGTTTCGCGACAAGCAGGGCCAGATGATTCCGGTCATGATCTCGGGCGGACTTATCCGCGACGACCAGGGCAGCGAGATCGGATCAATTGGCTTCGCGCGCGATATTCGCCGCATGCGCCAGCGCGAACAGCTTGCCACCGCCGGCGAGATCGCGGTCAGCCTCGCGCACGAGATCAACAACCCGCTGGAATCGATTCTGAACAATATCGAGCTCGTCGCCCGCGCGATCGAATCGCATCTAAGCGAGTCCGACAAGCTGGTCGAGAACGAGCGGGTCGATTCCATCCGCACCAGCATCGAGCGCGTGCAGGCAATCATCCGCCGCCTCGACGAGATGACGCGCCGCGGTGTTTACGAAACTCGCGACTACCTGAATGGCAAGCGGATGGCGGATCTTGCGCCGCGCGAAGCATTTCGCGGAAGACCCCATCCGAGCCAGAGCGCCGCCGCTCAGGCCAAGGCCGCGATGGAGCCGAGCGCCGAATATCCGCTGGCCGGGATGTCAGTCATCGTGCTCGACGACGACCTGGAGGTCACCAACTCGCTCGCCGACCTGCTGCGCGCTGAGCGCTGTATCGTGCACTGCGCGCTGCGTCCCTCAACCGCGCTCGGGGTGCTCAGGAACATCAAGGTCGACGCGGTCATCTCGGATGTCGTGATGCCGGAGATGGACGGCTACGACTTCTATATGACAGTCAAAAGCGAGATTCCGTCGCTGCCGGTCATCCTGATGACAGCGTACTACTACGACAAGGACCACATCATGAAGCGCGCGCGGCTGAAGGGCCTTGAAGGCGCGCTGTTCAAGAAGCCGGTCAATCCGCAGAAGCTCCGCCAATTGCTGGTGCAGGTGCGGCAGAAGTCTTCGGAGAGCAGGGCCAACGGCGCGGATAGTCTGGCGCAGGCGCGCCGCTAACCGCGATCGCGCCGCTCGCGTTGCGCGCTCAGCGCGGGATTCGGCCGAAGCTCGCCGATTGTGCTCCCCGGGCGCGAGGTTATCGCGCCTTCGCGCGACCCCTGAACGCCGCCCAACGTGCCACGCACCTGATAGCCCAGCCGAATCTTCATCGCATCGGAGAGAGCCGCTTCGACCCGCTGGTCAAGCGACATAAAAACATTCTCCTGCTGGCGCATGAAGAATCGCGCGAAATAGCTGAGCAGCACATGCCGCTTCGCGCGGGTCCGGTTTTCTCCGGTGCCATGAAAGATACGCCCGTCGAACACCAGAACGCTGCCCGCGCGGCCTTCCGCGGCTATCGTGCTCTCACTACGGACCGGGCAGTCGGGCGGCTCGGGCCATCGATGGCTTCGCGGGATTAGCCGAGTGCCGCCATTTTCTTCAGTCACGTCATCCAGCATCCAACCGATATTGGCGACCACGGGAATCGGAGTCGCAAATCGCAGATAACCCTGATCGCGATGCAGCATCTGACGCTCGCCGCCGGGTCCGGCGATATTCGCCGTCAGGCTGGAGAGAATAAAATTCTCGCCCAACAGATGGCTCATCATCTCGCCGACAATTGGGTTAAGTATCAGTTCGCGAAATACTTCTCCCTTGTTGATCAGGTTCCACAACCGCTGATTCGGCGTCCCCGCGCCGCCATCAAAGGTCCCGATACCGAGCTCCGCCTCGGCGCGCGCCTGCCCAATTAGCCGATCGCGCAGCCGCGCGAGCTGCGCCGCGGAAAGGGCATCCGCAACGATACAGTAGCCATACTCGTCGAGGTCGCTTTTTGCGCGTACCAGGTCGTCGGTTGACTTCGGCAGATCATTACTGTGGAGCATCGGAGTATGGTCCGGCACGGTGTAGACTTTTAGAACGAATATTCTAAAATGAGCGTTCAATCAAGGCGCTGAAGTTCAACTCCGCGGTGAATCAGGACGTGAATGGGATGACACCAAATGAACCAGCGGCGGGCATCCGCCGCCGCGACCAGCGCGAGGCAGCGCAGCCAGTCGGATCGGACGCGATCGGCCCGCGCGGGCATCGCATTCGCGATCTGGCTCACGCGCAGGATCGCCGCCGCGAGATAATGACGGGCGCGGCCCACGCGTTCGCCAGAAGCGGTTACGATGGTGCGAGCATGGACGACATCGCGCGCGAAGCCGGCCTCGCAAAGGGGCACATTTATCACTACTTCGTCAGCAAAGAAGACATTTTCACCGAGATTCGCGTCCACGCCATCGTGCTTGCGCTCGACGCGATGTCCAGGATCGTGCCCGCGGCTCTTGATGACCCCGAACACGCGCTCCGGCTTGCGCTTGCCGACCTGCTTGAGGGAATTCTCGATGGCGCCCGCCGCTTCGCCACAGTGCTCGGCGATCCCGCCACGCTGAGCGCCTCTAACCGCACGCGAATTCGCGGGCTGCAGCGGCGCTACGAAGACTCGTTCGTGCAAATCCTGCGCGCGGGAATCCGCAATCGCACTTTCAGGAGCGGCGACCCGAAGCTGATGGCGTTCGTGATTCTGCGCGCCGCGCTGAGTGTGCCGCAATGGTATCGCGCCGAGGGCAAATGGAAACCGCGCTGGGTCGTGGCGCAAATAACTGATCAGTTAGTCAGAAGCGTGCTGCGCTGATTCCAGCGTATCGCGGTCTTCGCCGCCAAAGTTGCGTCGCTTGGCGCCCGGATGCTGAATAGTCGCGAGGATCGCCGCCCGTGCAAATCCGGAAACCGCGCCTGCCAAGAAAAGTCGCGCCACTCAAACGCCGCCTGTTTCCGATCATCGAACACGACCCGTCGCCGCGCTCGATCATCGAGCCGAGCCGGATAACCGAACGGATCGAGGTGCCGAAGCATTGCGTGCTCTGCTTTTTCCAGGAAGTCCTCGATAGCCATACAACCGCGCGCGGACGCGAAATCAATGTCTTGGAAGGCGAGGGCGGACCGCATCAGATTCACCAAATCGAGTTCGAGGGCAAGCCGCTCGTGGTCGCGCATCCCCGCGTCGGAGCGCCGATGGCGGTGGCGACGCTGGAGCGGCTAATCGCGCTCGGATGCCGCAAGTTTATCGCGTGCGGAGGCGCCGGCGTGCTCGATTCGTCGATCGCCGTTGGGCATATCATCGTGCCGTATGCCGCTATCCGCGATGAGGGAACCTCGTATCACTACCTGCGCCCCGGCCGCGAAGTCGGGCCTCATCCCCGCGCGATAAGCGCAATCGAAAAGACGCTTCGCGCTAATCGAGTCGAGTATATCGTGGCGAAAACATGGACCACCGACGGCCTCTATCGCGAGACGCGGGCGCGGATGCTCGCGCGAAAGCGCGCCGGATGCCTTACGGTTGAGATGGAGGCGGCGGCGTTTTTCGCGGCCGCAAAATTCCGCCGCGTGATGCTAGGGCAGATCCTCTATGGCGGCGATGATCTCGGCGGCGCGGAGTGGGACGATCGCGAATGGGACCATCGCGGATGGATGCGCCACGAAGTGCGCGCGCGGCTTTTCGACTATGCCGCCGAAGCCTGCCTCCGCATGTAACCCGCTCAGTTCGTCAGCACGATTCCGTAGGGATCCGGGTTGGCGACTTTCGGATCCGATGCGACCGACTGGACGAAACAGATCGGCTGAGTCAGACCTCCGCATACGGCGTTGAACTGAAACTGCGCGATCGTGCCGTCACCCTGGTCCGTCGTGTACGCGAATGCATCCTGCGGATCGACTATAATGTCGGTCGGGCCGTTGAGCGATGGGATGGTGGACGAGAGTGTCAACGTCGTCGACCCGGTCTGAGTGTAGGAAGATACCGAGCCGCCGCCCGCGATGGTGTCGTCCTGGTTGGCGTTTACCGCGACCGTCCCGGCGGTCCATGCCACGCCCGCCGCTTGGTTTCCGTTGCTATTGATCAATTGCCCGCCGGTCGGAACGCCAAGATTGCCAAGAGTAAAAAAGGCGAGCTGAGCCGTGTCGACATTGTAATCGCTGACCAGCAGGTTCTCATTACTCGCATTCAGTGCCAGCCATCCGGGTGTGCCCGCGGCCGTGCCGAGGCTGAGCACCGGCGATCCGCTAATGTTGCTGAGCGCGCCGGTGGTGGCGTTGAAAGACAGCGCATAAATCGCGCCCCCAGTGTTATCTGACACATAGAGGATGGTGCCGGAGGCGTTCAGCGCCATCCCAAACGGGTTCCCCATCCCGCTGATCGTCGATACAACCGCGGTTCCGAGAGCGCCGGTCGAAGTGATCGGATATGCCGCAAGCGATCCGGATCCGACGCCGGTCCCAAAGTTGGTCACGAACAACCAGGTCGGGGTGCCGTTGGAGGAAAGCGTCACGAGCTGCTCCGGCGTGGTGTCGGTCCCATTGTCGACGCTCGGCGGCGACATCGCGGTGAGCTTGCCGTCGGTGCCGACGGTGTATTGAAGGATCGTGTTGTCGTTGATGTTGGTCGCGTAAAGGTACGCGTTGTTCGAGGTTATCGCGATTCCAACCGGACCATTATCCGAGCCGGCCGCGATCCTGGTGTTGAAGGTGAGGATGCCGCTGCTGGTGTTGCGCTTGAACTCGGTAATCTCGCCATTCGCGAAATTCGTCACGTATGCGAAATTGCCGCCGGTCGCGGTCGAGGTGGCGGTCGCCGTCGCGGAATTCGACGCGGCCGGATAGATCGATTGCCCGCACGACATCGCGCCGATCGTTCCGGCGATCAGGATGACCGGCGGGAAAAAAGCGAAGGCTTTAAGAAAATAACGGAGTCTCGACGCCGACATCATGTGCCCCTTTTACGTTCGCCGATGCGGCTTCGGCGCGCGCCAGCATACATCGAAGCCCTGGCTTAGAGCGAGCTTGCCAAGGTGAATCAGTAACGCCCGATTCGAGCTCTATGGCTCCCAGACCAATGCCTGCGCGATGATGATTCCGCATCGGATCGCTGCTAAACGTCAGTCGTGGACTCCACTCAGCTCTTCTCCGGACTCGATGAGCGGTATTCGAAATATCGCCCGCACTATCCGGCGGAGATCCTGGACATCCTCTTTGACTACTTCCGCCATGGCCGCAATAACCGCTGGCCCGCGCGCCCGCTTCTGGTCGACGTGGGCGCGGGCACAGGTATCCTGACGCGCCAGCTACGCGAAAGGTTCGGTGCGGATTACCGCTATATCGCGGTAGAGCCGGGCGATTCGATGCGATCGCGCGCTGAGTTCGAGACCGATCCCGCGCTCGGAATCGAATTCAGCCGCGCCACCGCCGAGGCGCTCGGGCTCGCGGCCGGCTCCGCTGCGATTGTGATCGCAGGGCAGGCCGCGCACTGGTTCGATCGCCCGCGCTTCTATGCTGAAGCGCGGCGGGTGCTATACCCCGGCGGCGTGCTGGCGCTGGTTTACAACGATCGCGATTGGCGGCGCGACGCGATGCTCGCGGAGTACGAAGATTTCCTGGAGTCGCGGAATCCTAGGTATCACCGCGGCTACCGCGAAGCCGATCCGGTTGCCGCGCGCGCCGGAAGCGGGCTTGCTGGCCTGCGCTCGGGCGCATTCGCGGAGGAGATGCGCCAGCTCGATGGCTTCCGCGATTTCACCGCGCAGTCCGTCGAATGGAAGCGCACCATGTCGGCGGACGAATTCGTGGGGATGTGCCTGTCGACGGTGCAATTTCGCCGCGCGGTCAAGTCCGCGCATGAGCACGCGGAAGAGGATGCCGAAGAAGACTCCGAAGAGGACGCCGCCGCGATCCTGCGCGCGATAATCGCGCGTCATTCACGCCCCGGCGTCCCGCTGATTCTGCCCTACTGCACCACCCTCCTCGCCGCCCGCCGCTTATGATCGCGCTCGTGTCCCGCACAACTCATCCTGAGCAAGCGAAGGATCTCGCGCGGTCCCCCGCGCACGTCATCCTGAGCGACTGTGCGAAGGATCTCGCGCGGTCCCCCGCGCGTTAATCGACAGTCCTCGCTTAAACCCAGCGAGGCTGTTACCAGATTGGGAACAGTGGTAGAGTCGGCTTGGTGCGGGTGATCGCGCGGAGCACGGTGAGGCGGTTCGTGGAATCGTTGCGAGGGCAGAAGGGGCAAAGGGCGGTCAAGATAGCACTGGATGCCTGGTTTCACGAGGTCCATCGGGCGCGCTGGCGAAGTTCGGCGGAGGTGAAACAGAGATACGCAACAGCCAGTATCCTGAGTGCCGATCGGGTGGTGTTCAACATCAAAGGAAACGATTATCGACTTGTGGCGGCCATCGATTACGGTCGGCAGACCCTATTTATCAAGTGGATCGGGAATCACCGAGACTACGATAAGATTGATGCTAGAACGGTTAAGTATGCAGATTAGGCCGATTCGGACGCAGCGCGACTACGAGGAAGCACTCAGGGAGATCGAGTGCCTATGGGGCGCTGATGAAGGAACGTCGGAAGGGGATCGGTTGGATGTACTGACGACGCTGGTAGAGGCCTACGAAGACAAACATTTCCCGATAGATATGCCGGACCCTATTGAGGCTATTCGGTTCCGGCTTGAGCAGCAGGGATTGGATCATCACGCGCTACTTGGTGTGCTTGGTGGAAGGAGCCGCGTCTACGAGGTGATGCACCATAAACGAGCCCTGTCGCTTGAGATGATCCGGCGTCTGAACGAGCGATTCGGAATTCCCGCCGAGGTACTTATTCGCCCGGCTCGCGCGAGGCGTCGGCGTCGGGCAGCGTAGGAGAGGACCCTCCGCAGATCATCGGCGCCGGGCCACAGGCTAATGTCAGATTGCTATTGGCGAACCGGGGCGGGACCGCGACCGTGCGCGCGATAATCGCGCGTCATTCACGCCCCGGCGCTCCGCTGATTCTGCCCTACTGCACCGCCCTCCTCGCCGCCCGCCGCTTATGATCGCCGTGGTGTCCGCCACCAAGTCATCCCGAGCGAGGCATTCTTTTTGCGACTCAACGCGAACAAAAACTTACAAGCTCCGAGCGGTTTTGTCATTCCCGCGCGTCTGAGCTGTTTGGCGCGCGAGGAATCCCGACTCTCAAGCGAGCCCTCATTCGATCAACACGCGGAGGACGGCGCGTTAAATCGGCTGGCTAAGCATGGCTGTTTACCGCTCCGCCTTTTAACCATACGCTTGAACGCATATGCTGTTAGATGCATCCGGTGGCCGTCCTTTGCGTGTGTTTTATGCTTTCGACCCATTGCGCCACGCCGTGCTGCTGGGCGGAGACAAGACCGGCAATGACCGCTTCTACGAAACATTTGTACCCCACGCGGAGCAGCTATGGACCGGCTATCTGGCCGATCTGGATCAAGATCTAAGAGCGAGGAGAAAGAGAAAATGAAGACCAAACCGTGGCGTGACATTCGGGCTCGCAGGTTCTCGCCGCGAAAACTGAAAGAGATTGACCACGCCGTAGAGGACGAGCTGCTCGAAATGGACCTGAAGCAACTCCGCGAGGCGGCCGGCAAAACCCAGGAAGAACTAGCCGAGGCCCTGAAGAAAGCACAGTCGGAGATATCAAGGCTTGAGGGCCGTTCGGACTACCGTCTCTCAACGCTACAGCGATACGTGGCTGCCCTCGGTGGTGAGCTGGAGGTTGTGGCGAGCTTCGGCAAGCGGCGCGTTCGCCTCCGCGCGGCCTGATATTGGCAGCGCCTGCGACTGCACCATTGAAAATGCGGCTCGCGGCGCGGCTCGCGAAAAAATCCGGCAAACTATTGCGGCACAGTGATTGGCGCTTGTGGAGTCAGCACCAGAGACATCTGTTTGAAGATCGCATTCGAAATCGCCGCGGCGTTCTGCGTACCAGGACCCTCGGTTTCCGTTATCACCAGCGCGATCTGAGACGGCGGATAGTACGCCGTCGCGGTATGCCATCCGTTGTAGTTGCCGCTCCCAAGCAGCCAACCGTTGTTCACGATCACTCCAAGACCGAAATAAAGCGAGGTGGTATTCAAGCCGAGGCCCACATTCGTGGTCGCGGTAACTTCCGCGGCCGACTCGGGCGTCAGCAGCGCGCCGGTGCCGAACGCCTGCTCCCACGACGCAAGATCGCAGACGTTCGAGTTGACCGCGCCGGAAAACGAGGTCCACGAGGGATCCCAGAATGTCGAGTCCTCATATTTGCCTCGCTCCGACGTAAACGCGTGCAGCACCGGCGCTTGAATGTTCGGGGCCAGCGAGAAACCCGTGTTGTGCAGACGAAGCTTGCGCAAGATCATCTCTTTCAGTAGCGCTCCGTACTTCTTGCCCGTCACTTTTTCCAGGATAGCTCCAAGCATGACGAACCCAGTATGCGAATACAG